>NZ_AP027055.1:1945635-2269908 GCF_027924905.1 Limnohabitans sp. INBF002 | reverse complement strand
TCGATCGCCACGTAGGTGAGGGTGGCTTCGGTCACTTTCATGTATTCGCCCTGCGAGCTGAAGCGCTCGGCAAACACTTCCACTTGCACGGTGATGGAGGTATTGCCAATGCGTTGCACACGCGAGAAAAAGCTCAAGATGTCGCCCACTTTGACAGGGTGCTTGAAGATGAACTGATTCACCGCAATGGTGGCAAAGCGTCCGCGCGCATGGCGAGCGGGCAGCACCGCACCGGCTAAGTCCACCTGAGCCATCACCCAGCCACCGAAAATGTCGCCATTGGCATTGCAATCGGCGGGCATGGGGATGACCTTCAAGACCAGTTCTTGGTCCGTGGGCAGTGGTTCGGCATGAGGGTTGGGGGAATGAGACATAGGCACAATCGAAGAATTACTTTTTGGCATTGTGCAACATGCGTCATCACGCCCATTCTTCTGCCCCCGCTGGGCAACACGTTAAGCAACGCCCCGACAGCGAAACCCTGAAACGCCTCTTCCCGTATTTGTGGCAATACAAATGGCGAGTCGTCGCCGCGTTGACCTTCATGGTGGGGGCTAAGTTGGCCAACGTGAGCGTGCCCTTGCTTCTCAAAGAGTTGATTGACGCCATGTCGTTCAAGCCCAATGACCCGATGGCGGTCATCGTGGTGCCTGTGTCTTTGTTGGTGGTGTACGGCGTGCTGCGTTTGTCGGTGTCTGCCTTCACCGAGCTGCGTGAGTTGGTGTTTGCCAAAGCCACCCAAGGTGCTGCGCGGCAAATTGCACTGGAAACGTTTCAGCACTTGCATGCTTTGAGTTTGCGTTTTCATTTGGAGCGTCAAACCGGTGGCATGACGCGCGACATCGAGCGCGGTGTGCGCGGCATTGAATCGCTCATTTCGTATTCGCTCTACAGCGTGGTGCCCACGCTGATCGAGGTCGCTTTGGTGCTCAGCATCTTGGCCGTGAAGTTTGATGTGTGGTTTGCGGGCATCACGCTGGCTGCGCTGGCGCTGTACATCGTGTTCACCATCAGTGTGACCGAGTGGCGCACCCAGTACCGCCGTCAAGCCAACGAGTTTGATTCTGCCGCCCACACCAAGGCCGTGGACTCGCTGCTCAATTACGAAACCGTCAAATACTTCAACAACGAAGCCTTCGAGGCTTCGCGCTATGACAAGAGCTTGGAGGCCTTGCGCCGTGCGCGTCTGAAAGCACAAACGTCGTTGTCGTTGCTCAACACGGGGCAGCAACTCATCATCGCCGTGGCCTTGGTGGGTATGTTGTGGCGCGCCACGCAAGGCGTGGTGGACGGTCGCATGACCTTGGGTGATTTGGTGATGATCAACGCCTTCATGATTCAGCTCTACATTCCGCTCAACTTTTTGGGCGTGCTGTACCGTGAAATCAAACAAAGTTTGACGGACTTGGATCGCATGTTCACGCTGCTCGAAAAAGAGCGCGAAGTGGCGGATGCGCCCCATGCTTCGGCGCTTGAATTGAGTGGCCCGCCGACAGTGAAGTTTGAATCCGTGGTGTTTGCGTATGAACCCACGCGGCCCATCTTGCATGGCATCAGCTTCGAGATTCCTGCGGGCAAAACGGTGGCAGTGGTGGGCCCTTCGGGCTCGGGCAAGTCCACCTTGGCGCGCTTGCTGTTTCGTTTTTACGACGTGGGCTCGGGCGCGATCACCATCAACGGCCAAGACATTCGCCACGTCACGCAAGGCAGCGTGCGCCGAGCCATGGGCATCGTGCCGCAAGACACCGTGTTGTTCAACGACACCGTGCGCTACAACATCGCTTACGGCCGCACCGACGCGACCGAAGCTGAGGTGGTGCAGGCCGCACGCGCCGCACACATTCACGACTTCATCGCGGCCACACCCAAAGGCTACGACACGATGGTGGGGGAGCGCGGCCTGAAGTTGTCGGGGGGTGAAAAGCAACGTGTGGCGATTGCCCGTACCCTGTTGAAGAACCCGCCGATTGTGATTTTTGACGAAGCCACTTCGGCGTTGGACAGTGCCAATGAGCGTGCCATTCAGGCTGAGTTGCAAAGTGCCGCGCAGAACAAAACCACCTTGGTGATTGCGCACCGTTTGTCGACCGTTGTCGATGCGCATGAGATTTTGGTGTTGGACGCGGGGCGCATTATGGAGCGGGGTTCGCACTCGGAGTTGTTGGCGCTGAATGGGCGGTATGCGCAGATGTGGGCGTTACAGCAGTCTTCGGAAGTTTGATTCTTCTGTCGTTGCGGTTTCGTTCTTGGTTTTGTGCGTTTCTAGCTGAGGCGAAGCTTGGGTGGCGCACCCCAAACGGCTTACATCGCTTCGCGACGAATGGCGCCTTATTGGGGTACGCCACCCAAGCTTCTTTTGGCGAGCAAGCGGTGACACGCAATTGAACGTGTGCATCGCTGAAGGTGGTTAGAACAACAACATGCGGGTTGGGGTAGGCAGATGCGGCGCCATTCGTCGCGAAGCGATGTAAGCCGCGTCTGCCTACCCCAACTCGCATCTCCCGAGGCCAAAGAAAAAGGGCTTCCCGTAAAAACGAGAAGCCCTTCAACACGACTTCTGGTCTCCGCTCACATCGCAAGCGATATGAGCTTCGCCCAAGAACCGATACCTCGCTTGCGCGAGGCGGTCTTACAGACCGGCTGCTGCACGAAGTGCCGCAGCTTTATCGGTTCTTTCCCAAGTGAACTCAGGCTCTTCACGACCAAAGTGGCCGTAAGCCGCAGTCTTGGTGTAAATCGGGCGCAACAAGTCGAGCATTTGAATGATGCCTTTGGGGCGCAAGTCAAAGTGCTCAGCCACCAATGCTGACAACTTGTCGTCAGAAATCACACCTGTACCTGCGGTGTTCACGGTGATGTTCATGGGGCGTGCCACGCCAATCGCGTAAGCCACTTGCACTTGGCATTGCTTGGCCAAACCAGCCGCCACGATGTTTTTTGCCACGTAGCGTGCAGCGTAAGCAGCAGAGCGGTCGACCTTCGATGGGTCTTTGCCTGAGAACGCGCCACCGCCGTGAGGGCATGCGCCGCCGTAGGTGTCCACAATGATCTTGCGACCAGTCAAGCCGCAATCGCCTTGAGGGCCACCGATGACGAAACGGCCTGTGGGGTTGATCAAATACTTGGTGTCTTGCAACCACTCTTTGGGCAACACGGGTTTGATGATCTCTTCAATGATGGCTTCATTGAAGCTGGCCTTCATCTTGGTGGCTGACTCGCTTTGGTCGGGGCTGTGTTGGGTCGACAACACCACGGTGTCAATGCTGTGAGGCTTGCCGTCCACATAACGCATGGTCACTTGGCTCTTGGCGTCGGGACGCAAGAAAGGCAGGCGGCCGTCTTTGCGCAACTGGGCTTGGCGCTCGACCAAACGGTGGGCGTAGTAAATAGGAGCTGGCATCAACTCAGGCGTTTCGCTGCAAGCGTAGCCAAACATCAGGCCTTGGTCGCCCGCGCCGATGTTGAGGTGGTCGTCAGACGCATGGTCCACGCCTTGGGCGATGTCGTTGGATTGCTTGTCGTAACACACCATCACAGCGCAACCTTTGTAGTCGATGCCGTAGTCGGTGTTGTCGTAGCCGATGCGCTTGATGGTGTCGCGTGCGACTTGGATGTAGTCGACATGCGCGTTGGTGGTGATCTCACCAGCCAAGACAACCAAACCGGTGTTGGTCAGGGTTTCGGCAGCCACACGTGAAAGTGGGTCTTGCTCGAAGATGGCGTCCAAAATTGCGTCAGAGATTTGGTCTGCCACTTTGTCTGGGTGGCCTTCTGAAACAGATTCAGAGGTGAAGAGGTAATTGCTAGACATGAAAAAAGCTCCTTGTTTTCAGTGGGTTGTTCGGCGTTGCCGACCCTGAAAACTTGGAGCCCAGCGAACGCTTTAGCAGTGGTTTGGGCTTTGCCCTCACTCTCACACCGTGGTGTGTTGTCGCCCTGCAAGTTGTTCTGTAACTCAGCGACAATCGGAATTCTAATGGATTTTTGTCAAACTCATTAAAAGCACATGTCTGCCACCACGCGTCTTTTTCATTTCCTTGCCCGTATGCCCCTGCCCTTGATGCAGCGGGTAGGCGCTGTGTTGGGGTGGTTGGTGTGGTGGTTGTCGCCCAGCTATCGCCGCAATTTCAAGGCCAATGTACAAGCCGCTGGTGTGGCCTGGCGTCAGGCGCGTCCTGCCGTGGCCGCCATTGGCGCGATGGTGGCTGAGCTGCCTTGGGTGTGGATGCGTCCGCACAGTGCCAAGCTGGATGGTTTGGTGACGTGGGATGGTTCAGAGCATTTCGAAGCGGCCATGCAAGTGGGCAAAGGCGTCATCATCATGTCGCCGCATTTGGGGGCATGGGAGATTGGTGCACAAGCCATTGCTGAAAAATTTGGTCCCAACTACGGGCCGATGGTGGCGCTGTTCCGCCCCGCCCGCAAAGCATGGCTGGAGCCCTTGGTGGCCAATGCGCGTACGCGTCCGTATTTAGATTCCGCGCCTACATCACTGGCCGGTGTACGCACCCTCATTCGCACGTTGCGCAATGGCGGCTACACGGCCATCTTGCCCGACCAAGTGCCGCCCTTGGGTCAGGGCGTGTGGGCGCCATTCTTTGGTCGCGATGTGTACACCATGACCTTGCTGGCGAAGTTGGCGCAACAAACCGGTGCTGAAGTCATCATGACGTGGTGTGAGCGTTTGCCTGCTGGTCAAGGTTTTTGCATGCACATGCGACCCTTTGATGCGCCCGAAATGAAAAACGCCAGCGTGCCGCCCGAGGTGGCTGCAGCGGCGGTCAACCGCGGTGTGGAACGCATGGTGCTGGATGCGCCCGGTCAATACCTGTGGGGCTATGCACGCGACAAACAACCGCGGGCAGAGGGCTAAACCATGTTCAGCAAATTAGGTTTGTTACTGCTGCGCGCGTTGGGTTATTTGCCCTTGTCGTGGTTGCGTGCCTTAGGGGCAGGCTTGGGCGTTTTGTTGATGGTGGTGATTCCATCGCGCCGCCGCGTGGTGCATACCAATTTGCGTGTGTGTTTCCCGCATTTGAGCGATGCCGAGCGTGATGCGCTCACGCACCAAACCTTTGTGTATTTCGCGCAAGCATGGTTGGACCGCAGCTGGCTGTGGCACCGCAGCGCGGCGTGCATCCAATCGCGCGTGCAGCTGTCGGGCGAAGTGGCCGCTTTGTCAGAAGCCAAGCCCACGGTGTTGTTCGCGCCGCATTTCATGGGCTTGGATGTGGGGTGGACAGCGCTCACGCTCAACTTGCCTTTGCGTTTCACGACCATCTTCACGCCGCAATCGAACGCGGCGGTGGATGCGTGGGTGGCCAAAGGTCGTCAGCGCTTTGGTCACGTTCGATTGTTTCGCCGCGAAGATGGCGTCAAACCGATCGTGGCTGCCTTGCGTCAAAACGAGTTGCTGTACTTATTGCCTGACATGAACTTTGGCCCGAGCGAGTCCATCTTTGTGCCGTTTTATGGCGAGCCAGCGGCCACTGTGCCGTCGCTCTCACGCTTCGCCAAATTGGGCCGTGCCCGTGTGGTGCCTGTCATCACGCGGATGACGGATGCGGGTTATGAAGTGGTGGTGCATCCGGCGTGGTGCGATTTCCCTACCGATGACGCTGAGGCCGATACGGCCACCATGAATCAGCGCTTGGTGGTGTTCATCAACACCATGCCCGCTCAATACTTCTGGGTGCACAAGCGCTTCAAGACACGCCCACCGGGCGCGCCTGAACTCTATTGATTAAGGGTGCATCCACTTGTACAAGGTGGCGGCGACTTCGTCCACCCCTTGTTTTTTCAGCGCTGAGAACAAACGCACTTCACCGCCACCCGCTTGCAGCTTGGTGATTTGCAGGGCCTTCGCTCCATCGGTTTTGTTCAGTTTGTCTGCCTTGGTGAGCAGCACCAAAAACTTCAGGCCTTCTTCCACGCGTGGGCGAATCACGTCCAACAAAATTTCGTCCAGCTCGGTCAATCCGTGGCGTGGGTCACACATCAGCACCACCGCACGCAGGTTGGGGCGGGTGAGTAAATAGTTCGCCATCACTTGTTGCCAGCGAATCTTGTCTTGCTTGGGCACAGCGGCGTAGCCGTAACCGGGCAAGTCGGCCAGCACGGCATCGGTTTTGCCTTGGCGGCCCATGGCGAATAAGTTGATGTGCTGGGTGCGGCCGGGCGTTTTGGAGGCGTAGGCCAAGCGTTTTTGCTGGGTCAGCACGTTGATGCACGTCGATTTACCCGCGTTGGAACGGCCCACAAAGGCAATTTCAGGCAAGTCGTAGACGGGCAAGTGGTGCAACTGGGCCGCGGTAGTCAAGAACCGGGCCGTATGCAACCAGCCCATGGCGTATTTGGCTTGATCGGTGGGGCTTAGCGCCTCAAAGGTCGCTTTGGCGGCGGCGCGTTCGGCGTCTCTTTGGGCCTCAAGTTCAGCGTTCAAAACCGCGATTTCGGGCACCTCAGGCGTGTCAATTTGGGCGGGGGTGTCGTGTGGGTCTGGCTGGTTCATGCAGCATTGTAGAATCACCTCAGTTTTTCGACGTCTTTGAGACCCATTAACCAAAGAACACTTATGAAGCTGATTGCCTCTTTGCTGATTGCTGCCGCCATGGCAGCCCCCGCCCTTTCCAATGCCGCCGAGCCAGCAGCCCCTGCTGCCAAAGCCGATTTGGCCAAAGGTGAAGCCACTTACACCGCGATTTGCGCGTCTTGCCACGGTGCAGACGGTAACTCCGGTTCGCCTGCTTACCCCAAGTTGGCGCAGCAACACCCTGACTATTTGGTCAAGCAATTGCAAGAATTCAAATCCGGCAAACGCGCCAACGCCATCATGAGCGGCATGGCAGCAGGCTTGTCTGACGCCGACATGAAAAACGTGTCCGCTTGGGTGGGCTCGAAAGAATCTAAGCCTAACTTCGCCAAAGAAAAAGACTTGGTGGTGTTGGGTGAGCGCATCTATCGCGGTGGCATTGCTGACCGTCAAATCGCTGCTTGTGCCGGTTGCCACACGCCCACTGGCGCTGGTATTCCTTCTCAATACCCACGTTTGTCAGGCCAACACGCCGACTATGCGGTGGCGCAGTTGGTCGCCTTCCGCGATGGCGTGCGTAAGAACAGCGCCCAAATGACAGGCGTTGCTGCCAAGATGAACGACCGCGAAATCAAAGCGGTGTCTGACTACATCGCTGGTTTGCGTTGATCTGAGCGTTTCATCGCTTCCCAAAAAAGCTGGCCTTAAGCCAGCTTTTTTTATGCCCCGCAGAAAAGCCTTTGTCGGAGGTGTTGAGCATGAAAGCAAGCTTCGATTCACAATGTGAACCCACATCTGGAAAGAGAGCCCCGCATGCATCGCCATCTATTTAGCCGCGCCAGTGATTCTGGTTTTGTGCACCCCTTGGGCAGTGAAATCACGCCGCAGCAGATGTACATGCAACGTCGCGATTGGTTGAGGCAGGTGGCGGCAGGTGCTGCGGGCGTGTCTTTGGCTGCTTGGGCTTCCCGTGATGCCGTGGCGCAAGCGCCGAGCGAAGCCATCGCACGCCCTGGAAAATTAGCGCCCTTGACGGGGGCCGTGAGTCGCGTGAGCGGCGCCAACACGATGGAAAAAGCGACGCCGTACGCCGATGCCAGCAGCTACAACAACTTTTACGAATTCGGCACCGACAAAGCAGACCCCGCCAAATACGCGCACACCTTGCAGACCAAGCCCTGGACGGTCGAAATTGAAGGGCTTGTCAAAAAGCCGGGTCGTTTCGACCTAGACGCCTTGCTCAAACTCAGCCCCATGGAAGAGCGCATTTACCGCTTGCGTTGCGTGGAAGGCTGGTCGATGGTGGTGCCGTGGGTGGGTTATTCGCTGGCCGAACTCATCAAACGTGTGGAGCCTTTGGGCAGCGCCAAGTATGTGGAGTTCATCACCCAGGCCGACCCCAAGACCATGCCCGGCGTGCGCTCGCGCGTGCTCGATTGGCCCTATGTGGAAGGCCTGCGCATGGACGAGGCCATGCATCCGCTCACGTTGCTGAGCTTTGGTATGTACGGCGAAGTGCTGCCCAATCAAAACGGTGCGCCTGTGCGCTTGGTGGTGCCATGGAAATATGGTTTCAAGAGCGCCAAGAGCTTGGTGAAGATTCGCTTTGTTGAAAAGCAACCCGTCAACTCCTGGGGCCGCTCAGCGCCGCAAGAATACGGTTTCTATTCCAACGTGAACCCGAATGTGGACCACCCCCGGTGGAGCCAAGCCAGCGAGCGCCGCATTGGCGAAGATGGCTTGTTTGCGAAAAAGCGTAAGACCTTGATGTTCAACGGCTACGAAGCCCAAGTGGGTCAGCTCTACGCAGGCATGGATTTGAAAAAGCTGTACTGACGTGGTCGTTGCGTTGCGCCATGCTTTGAAGCACCGCAGTGCGAAGCCTGCGTTGTGGCTGCTGTGCAGCTTGCCGTTTGTGTGGCTGGTGTGGGGCGCTGCCAACGACGCGTTGGGTGCCAACCCCGCTGAGTCTGTGATTCGCGCCACGGGTGACTGGACGTTGCGCCTGCTGTGCGTGACGCTGGCCGTGACGCCGTTGCGTGTGATGTTGGGCTTGCCCGAACTGGCCAAACTGCGGCGCATGTTCGGCTTGTTCACCTACTTTTATGTGGTGCTGCATTTGCTGTGCTACAGCTGGCTGGACATGGGGTTTGAATGGCCCGAGATTGCCCTCGACATTGCCAAGCGGCCATTCATCTTGGTTGGTTTCAGCGCTTTTGTGTTGCTCACGCCGTTGGCATTGACCTCGTTCAACCGCGCGATTCGGGGGTTGGGTGCGAAGCGTTGGCAGTGGTTGCACCGTCTTGTTTATGTCGTGGCTATGTTGGCGGTGTTGCACTTCTTTTGGATGCGGGCGGGGAAGAACAACTTTGCTGAGGTATTTGTTTATGCCTCGGTGCTGTTTGTTTTGCTTGCTTGGCGTGTTTTCCGCTCTTCTATGTGGCAATACTTGGCTCGCTCGGTTGGCTTCACTCGCTGATGTGGCTACGGGGGTGCGGCCCCTTCCTCATGCTGGCGTACCAGAAATCGTCAGGGGCCGCACCCCCGTAGCCACATCGGATTCGAGTTTACGAACAGATTCACGCGAGCAGTCAAAAACTTAACGAACCAACGACTCGCAAGCCATCTGATCAGCCACAGTCTCACGGCGACGAATGACATGCGCCTTGTCACCGTCCACCAAAATCTCAGCCGCCCGTCCACGCGTGTTGTAGTTGCTAGACATCGCCATGCAATACGCGCCCGTAGACAACACCGCCAGCAAGTCGCCCGACTGCACGGCCAGTTGACGGTCACGGCCCAACCAATCGCCGCTTTCGCACACAGGGCCCACCACGTCATACGTCACGGCCTCACCTGCACGTGCAGACACCGGCACGATTTGGTGGAAGGCTTCGTACATGGCAGGGCGGGGCAGGTCGTTCATTGCGGCGTCAACGATGCAAAAGTTTTTTTGCTCGCCGGGCTTCAGATACAACACCTCTGTCAAACACACACCCGCATTGCCCACGAGTGAGCGGCCGGGTTCAATCATCAGCTGGCGCTGGCCGTAACCGCGTGCATCGAGCTTGGCCAACAGCTGCGCCCACAGCGCATCAGCGGCAGGTGGCGTGTCACCGTTGTAGTTGATGCCTAGGCCACCACCAAAGTCGATGTGGTGAATGGCAATGCCTGCGGCTTCAATGGCTTGCACGAGGTCCAGCACACGGTCCATCGCATCCAGGTAAGGCGTGGACTCGGTGATTTGCGAACCGATGTGGCAATCAATGCCCGTCACTTGCAAGCCGGGCAGGCTGGCTGCGCGCTGGTAAGTGGCCAAGGCACGTTCGTGGGCCACGCCAAACTTGTTGCCTTTGAGTCCCGTTGAAATGTAGGGGTGGGTTTTGGCATCCACGTTGGGGTTGACGCGAATGCTGATGGGGGCGCGTTTGCCCATGCTCTGCGCCACGTCGCTGAGCACTTCGAGTTCAGCTTCGCTTTCGACGTTGAAGCAGGCAATGCCTGCTTCCAAAGCTTTACGCATTTCGGCACGTGTTTTGCCTACGCCCGAAAAGATGACTTTAGAGACATCGCCGCCTGCCGCGATCACGCGGTCCAGCTCGCCGCCTGACACGATGTCAAAGCCGCAGCCCGCTTGTGCAAATACTTGCAGCACGGCCAAAGACGAATTGGCCTTCATGGCGTAGCAAATGCGCGCGTTGCGACCTGCAAAACCACGTTGGTAAGCCGCGAGGGCGCTGAGCATGGCGGCTTTGGAGTACACAAACAAGGGCGTGCCGTGAGCGTGCGCAAGGTCAGCGAGTTTGACGCTTTCCAAATACAAATCGTTGTTCTGTGTGGCCACAAAAGGCGCACCGGCAAGCGTGGTGTGTGTCATCAAACGGCTCTTAAAAATTAACGGCCAGTTGCAGCAGACGCTGCGCTGGCAGGTGAGGTGGCAGCGGGTGCTGGGGCTGTGGTGTTGCCTGGCAATTGCCGACGCACAATGTCAGGCAGCTTGGCGCGCTGTTGGAACTCAGGATCATTCGGCATGTATAAATTGCCTTTTTGTCCACAGGCCGTCAGCGCGGCTGCCGCGCACAACGCAGAGGCCACACACGCACGAAGGCTTGCGCCCGTGACTAGAATCTTTTGTTCAATACCCATGGCGCAAATTGTAATGACCGATCTCGAATTCTTAGACCGCGCAGAACTTCTGCTCAAAGCCATTGAATTGGCTTGCGACCGCATCAACGATGACGGCGAGGCTGACATCGACAACCAGCGCGTGGGCGGCATGATCACGCTGACGTTTGAGAACAAAAGCCAAATCATCATCAACTTGCAAAAGCCCTTGCACGAGGTGTGGTTGGCGGCACGTTCGGGCGGCTATCACTTCAAGTTTGATGGCCAGCACTGGGCCGACACCAAAGGTCAAGGCGAGTTCTTTGCACGTCTCAGCAAAGATGCCAGCGTGCAAACTGGTTTGGCGCTTACCTTTCACGCGTAAGGTCACCGTTCGATAAAAAAGGGCGCTGATAGCGCCCTTTTTTAATTCTTGAACAAATCGAGAATCTTTTTCTTCTCGTCGTTCGCCGGCAGTTGTTCGCTGCTGCTGCCCGAACGGCTGTCCAGCCCCAAGCTGCTCACGCCGCCGCCTTTGCTGAACTCGGCATAGGCCCAATCGCCGCTTTCATGGCTCAAGCCTGCAGGCGGCGTGGGTTCGGTAATCGGCACGTTTTGCAAAGCGTGTTGCATGTAGCTGATCCACACGGGCAAGCTCAAGCCACCACCGGTTTCGCGGTCACCCAATTTGCGTGGGGTGTCGTAACCAATCCATGTGACGGCTGTGAGCGTGGGGTGGTAACCCGCAAACCAAGCGTCCATGGAGTCGTTGGTGGTGCCGGTTTTGCCGTAAATGTCGTTGCGCTTCAAGGTGGCTTGTGCGCGTGCCGCTGTGCCCGAGCGGGTGACTTCTTGCAACAAGCTGGTCATCACAAACGCGTTGCGTGCATCAATGGCGCGGGCCGATTCATCCAAAGGCGTTGGTGTGAACTCAGACAAGGTCTTGCCCATTTGGTCCGTCACCTTGGTGATGAGGTAGGGGTTCACGCGGTAGCCGCCGTTGGCAAACACCGAATAACCCGCCGCCATTTGCATGGGCGTGACCGAGCCAGCGCCCAGCGCCATGGTCAAGTAGGGCGGGTGTTTCTCGGCATCAAAGCCAAATTGGGCAATCCAGTCTTGCGCGTTTTGTGCGCCCACGGCTTGCAGCACACGGATCGAAATCATGTTTTTCGATTTCGCCAAACCTTTGCGCAAGGTCATGGGGCCTTCAAAAGTGCCGTCGTAGTTTTTGGGCTCCCACGGTTGGCCGCCGGTGACGCTGGCGTCGAAGAACAGCGGCGCATCGTTCACCACCGTCATGGGCGTGAAGCCTTTTTCTAGGGCTGCCGAATAAATGAAGGGCTTGAAGCTTGAGCCGGGCTGGCGCCAAGCTTGGGTCACGTGGTTGAACTTGTTCTTGTTGAAGTCAAAGCCGCCCACCAGTGCGTGAATCGCGCCGTCGCGTGGGTCGATGGACACAAACCCACCTTCGACTTCGGGCAGTTGGGTGATTTCCCAGCCGCCTTTGGCGGTCTTGGTGATGCGCACCAGCGCGCCTGGGCGCAGCTTGATGTTGGGGGCTGCTTTGTCAGACAGGCCGGATTGAACGGGTTGCAGGCCATCGCCTGTGATTTCCAGCACTTCGCTGTTTTGGCGCATCACGCGGACTTTTTTAGGCGTGGCGTCCAGCACCACGGCGGCCAGCAAGTCGCCTTTGTCGCCTTGCTCAATCAAGGCGTCGTCAATTGCATCTTCCAGCTCTGCCGCTTTTTCTGGCAAGTTGATGAAGCGCTCAGGGCCGCGATAGTGTTGGCGGCGTTCAAAGTCCATGATGCCGCGGCGCAGCGCAAAGTAGGCCGCTTGTTGGTCGCTGGCGCGAACGGTGGTGTAGACATTCAAGCCGCGTGTGTAAATCTCAGGGCCGTATTGCGCAAACATCAGTTGGCGCGCCATTTCAGCCACGTAGTCGGCATGTGTGTTGAGGCTGCTCATGGCGGTGCGAATCTTCAACTCTTCTTGCTTGGCAGCGACGGCTTGCTCTTTGGTGATGAAGCCGTTTTCTTCCATGCGCTCAATGATGTAGAGCTGGCGTGCGCGTGCGCGCTTGGGGTTGGCAATTGGGTTGTAAGCCGATGGTGCTTTGGGCAGGCCGGCCAACATGGCCGCTTCGGCAATGCTGATGTTTTTCAACGGCTTGCCAAAGTAGGCCTCAGACGCAGCTGCAAAACCGTAGGCACGGTTGCCCAAATAAATTTGGTTCAGATAGATTTCAAAAATCTGGTCTTTGCTGAGCATGTGCTCGAGCTTGCTGGTCAGCAAGATTTCATAAATCTTGCGCGTGAAAGTTTTCTCTGACGACAAGTAAACGTTACGCGCCACCTGCATGGTGATGGTGGACGCGCCTTGACTCTTGGCGCGGCCTAAGTTGGCCAAGCTGGCGCGCATGAGGCCGATGTAGTCCACGCCACCGTGTTGGTAAAAGCGCGCGTCTTCAATGGCCAGCACCGCGTCTTTCATCACCTTGGGGATGTCTTTGAATGGGGTGAGGTTGCGGCGCTCTTCGCCAAACTCGCCAATCTGTGTGCCTTCGACGGAGTACACCCGCATGGAGAGCTTAGGCCGGTAATCGGCCAAGTCGGAAATGTCGGGCAGCTGTGGATAGGCCATGGCCAGCGCAACGCCGACCAACAAGCCCACCACGAGCATGATGGCTGCGGCAATGCCGAAGGCCCACAGCAAGAGTTGGCTCGCCAAAGAGCGAGGGGCTGCTGACGCAGCGGCGTGTTCTTTCGAACCTTCAGGGGTGTGGTTTTTCGCCATAAGTGGGAAGGATTATAAAAACCATGCTTTCATCACAAAAGTCCCGAGTCAAACACCTCCGCACGCACTTGTCAACGCGTTGAAATGCCAAGTATTCCCGCCCGATTCAAAGGATGTGTCATGCGTTGGTCGTCATGGTTGCTTCGCTTACGTCAACGCCGCTTGTGTGTGGTGGGGTTGGATGTGGGGCCTGAATTTTGTAGCTTGGTGGTGTTGACTGGCTCCCCAGCACAGCCCGACACGGTGTGCTGCGCCGAGTGGCTGAGCTTGCCCGAAGCTTGGGTGGTGCAGGGCGAGGTTTTGCAATCTTTTGAGTTGGGACATTGGTTGCAGGCTTATTTGGAGGCTGGCGACTACCAGCCCGAGGCCGTTTATATGGGCTTAAATGACGCCTGTATTTCGCATCACACCGTCACCTTGGCCGAGGGCTTGTCTGAAGACGATGTGGCGTTTCAGTTGTTCGCTGAAGTTCAGTCGGTCTTGCCCGAATACGCCGCTGATATTTCGATCGACTTCGGGGTAGATGCTGAGCCCGCTCCTGCGGGCGAGCCGCGTTATTGGGTGCAAGCGGTCCCTCGTGCGCGCGTGGATGCCTTGCAACGTGTGGCCCATGCGGCGAATTTAAAGTTGCAGGTGGTGGAGCCGCGCCATGATGCCGCACGTCGCACCCAGTTGAGCGACGCGTTGGCCCAGCTGCCTCAGGCCAGTGCTGCTTTGGCATGGCAGTGTGACGAAGCCTTTGGCTTGGCGTTGCGAGCTTGGCGTGACGAGGGGGTGAATTTTTTGCCGCACCGCGCAGTGTCAAAACACCTGTTGCGACGTGCTTGGGTTTTGGGCGTGTCTGTGTGCGCGATGGGGGGCGCATTTTTGGCGGCAGGCTTTGCGCTTGTCATGTCTTCTGCCGCCGAATCCAAGCATCGGCAGATGGGGGATGTGGTGGCTTCGGCCCAGGCCTATGACGCAGCGCAAAAAACCCATGCGCAGGCCAAAGCCGCACAACAGCGTCGTGCGGAACAAGCCCGCTGGCTCAAGGCGCGTCAAGACTTGCAGTCACAAAGTTTGCAATGGAGTCGGGTGCTCAGCCAAGCCGCACACGGCGTGTGGGTGGCCAGCGTGAAGCAGCAAGGCACGCGCTGGACGGTCCAGGGGGAAGCGCTGTCTGCGACCCATGCGCAGCAGTTGGTGGCGCAGCTCACGGCCTTGGATATTTGGGCGCAAGCACCGGCGCTGCCGCAGTTGCAAATCACATCTGCCGTGCCCACCACGGGTTTGCCAGTTTGGCAATTTCGCATCGAAGCCGATTTGAAAGTGGGCGTGTGATGCCGTGGCCGCGCATGCCCATGCCGCCACTGAATTGGCGTCAACCGTGGGGTTGGCCCATGGCATATCAACGCGCCTTGTTTGTGTGCGCGGCGATCATTGGCATCTGCTTGTTGAGCCCTTGGTGGGCCAAGAGCTGGCAAGCTTGGGATGAAGCCCTTCAGGCCCAAGAGCAGCTGCTTGCACAACAACAAGCCACACAGGACATGCGAGAGCAAACAGCCCTGTTGTTGCAAACGCAAACGGACCTGAAACTTTCTTTTGTGGATACGACTGCGCTGGCCACGCTCGCGCGACAACAAGGCTTGCAGTTCTCGCAGCTCGGTGTGGATAAGCCCCTGCAAACCGCTGCTTTGAGTGCCCTGCACATTCAACAACTGCCCTTGCATTGGCAGGTACAAGGCTCGTGGGAGGCTTGGCTCAATTGGCTGGCTCAGTGGCCGACCTCTGCGCCAGGTGTGACCGTGTCGTCACTTGAACTCAAAGCCGACCCACGGGGTGGCATTTCTGCGCAAGTGGTGGCTGTGGCCCCTCAGCCTACGGCGCACGAAGCGTCGTTTGCGCTGAGCAGTTTGAGTGCGGAAGACACCACCGCGACGGACCCTTTCAATGCGCAAGCGTGGATACACGCACAGCGCATGCGCGCCCAGCAACACCCCAGCTATGCCAAGTTGGTAGCGCCTGAACTCCTTCGCCCGCGTGCGACATTGGAAGCTTTTCCGCGCGAACGTTTGCAATACGTGGGGCAAATTGCTACTGGGACGGATGTTGAAGCCTTGGTCAAAGTGCTACCGGCGGCGGGTGGCAACAAGGACCCATCCATGATGACGGTGCATCGTGTGCGTGTGGGTGGTTATTTGGGGCATGACTTTGGGCGTGTGATCGCAATTTCCCCAGACCATCTGATGTTGCAAGAGTTGGTGCTGAATGCGACAGGCGAATGGCTGACCCGCGAGGCGACCTTGCCTTTGAAAGACGCTGCGCCATGAGCCGCCGCGACCTCTGTGTGGGCCGTTCAGCGGTGTTGTGTTTGATCGCTGTGTGCTGTGCCTGGGTTTTGCCACTGCGCAGCCAAGAAGTTAAGCCGAACTACACCGGTGCATCCATGTCGATGAATTTTCAAAACATCGAGGTGCGCACAGCTTTGCAAATCGTGGCGGATTTCACGGGGCTCAACATCATCACGTCAGACAGTGTGACGGGCGCGCTTACGCTCAAACTACACAAAGTGCCTTGGGACCAAGTGTTGGACATCATGGCGCAGGCCAAAGGTCTGAGCGTGCGCAAGCAAGGCAACGTCATTTGGGTGGCGCCGCGCGTAGAAGTCGCTGCACGTGAAAAACTTGAGTATGAAAGCAAGTTGGCGGCGCAAAACCTAGAGCCCATGCAAACGCGAGGCTTTGCCCTCAACTACGCCAAGGCGGTGGATGTGCTGACGCAGATTCAAGGTGGCACGGTGTTGCCTGCGATGGGTGGTTATGGTGCAGGCGCTGTTGGCAGTTATGGCGGGCTCGGTGGTCTGGGTGGCTTAGGCAACGCAGGTCTTGGCTACGCATCACCCACAAACGCAACTCCCTTCAGTCTGTCTTCGATGAGCGGTGGCTCACGCATCCTCAGCACACGCGGCAGCGCGATGGCCGAGCCTCGCACCAACCAGCTGTTTGTGACCGACATTGCCGAGCGCATCGACCAAGTGGCTCAGATGATTGCCAAGATCGACATTCCCCTGCGCCAAGTGATGATTGAAGCGCGCATCGTGCAAGCCAGCGACACCTTTGGCCAAACCCTCGGCGTGCGTTTGGGCGGCATGGGGCAGGTTGGTGCGCAAAGCGTGTGGGGGCCGACCAATGCCAATGTGATGGCCAATGCCAACCCCACGGCGCTACAAGCCACCAGCTTCAACATCGCCGACAAAGCGCTGGACACCTCGGGCCAGTTCGTCAATCTGCCTGCGGCTGGCCTGAATGGCTTTGCGTCAGCCAGTTTTGCCGTGTCCATCTTCAACTCGGCCAAGAACCGTTTTCTCAACCTTGAGTTGTCGGCCTTGGAAGCCGATGGCAAAGGCAAGGTCGTCTCTAGCCCGCGCGTGGTCACCGCAGACCAAGCCAAAGCCGTGATCGAGCAAGGGACCGAGTTGCCCTACCAAGTGGCGGCCGCAAGCGGTGCATCCACTTTGGCCTTTCGCAAAGCCAACCTCAAGTTGGAGGTCACGCCGCAAATCACGCCGGAGGGCGGCATCGTGCTCGATCTGGATATTTCCAAAGACAACGTAGGCCAAATTACCCCCGCTGGTTTTGCCATTGACACCAAACACATCAAGACCCAAGTGCTGGTGGAAAACGGCGGCACGGTCATGATTGGCGGCATTTACGAGACCAGCGAGCAAGAGGACGAGTACAAGGTGCCTTTCTTGGGTGACATCCCTGTGTTGGGCTATTTGTTCAAAAACCGCCGTCAAGTCCAAGCCAAGCAAGAGTTGCTGGTCTTCATAACCCCTAAAATGCTCGATCACAGTGCCGTTGCACGTTAAGAAAGCATATGTTGTTGGTTTTGGTGGGTCTGCCGGGTTCCGGTAAAACGACTGTTGGACGTCAACTTGCGCGACGTCTTCACCTCCCCTTTGTTGATTCGGATCACGCGATTGAGAACCGCTTGGGTTGCTCGGTGCGCGAATATTTCGAACGCGAAGGGGAAGACCGCTTTCGCGACCTCGAATCTGAAGTGCTGGCCGATTTGTGCCAAAACCACCAAGGCGTGTTGTCCACCGGCGGCGGCTCGGTGCTGCGCCCCATCAACCGTGAACGTCTGCACCAACACGGCCATGTGTTTTATTTGCGTTCTAGTCCCGAAGAAGTGTTTCGCCGTTTGCGCAACGACCAAAACCGCCCCTTGTTGCAAGTGGCTGACCCGCAAGCGCGCTTGCGCGAGTTGATGGAAAAGCGCGATCCGCTGTACCGCGAAACCGCGCACTACGTCATTGAAACAGGCCGCCCCAATGTGGCCAGCTTGGTCAACATGATCGTGGCGCAGCTCGAATTGGCTGGGCACATCAAACCCGTCTCGCCCCCCGCGCCTGCTGACCGCCCACGCGTGTCGCCCCCACACAGAATTTGAGCCATGTCGAACACCTCACACCTTGAACGCGTTGCCATTGACTTAGGCGACCGCAGTTACAGCATCTTGATTGGCGAGCAGTTGCTCGACGCCGCTGGTACGTGGGCCGATTTGCCCAAAGCCTCGGCAGCCCTCATCGTCACCAATGACACCGTGGGCCCCCTCTACGCTGAGCGTTTGCAAGCCGCGCTGGCGCCGCTCTACAAACACGTCCACACCGTGGCCTTGCCCGACGGCGAGAGTCACAAAGATTGGCAAACCCTCAACCTGATTTTTGATGAGCTGCTGGGCAAAGGTGCCGACCGCAAAACCGTGTTGTTCGCCTTGGGCGGCGGCGTGGTGGGTGACATGACTGGCTTTGCTGCCGCCTGCTACATGCGCGGCGTGCCTTTTGTGCAAGTGCCCACCACCTTGCTGGCGCAGGTCGATTCATCGGTGGGTGGCAAGACAGCCATCAACCACCCCATCGGCAAAAACATGATTGGCGCGTTCTACCAACCGCAACGCGTGGTGTGCGATCTAGATACGTTGCAAACCTTGCCCCAACGCGAGATGAGCGCGGGCTTGGCTGAAGTCATCAAATATGGCCCCATCGCCGACATGCAGTTTTTGGATTGGATTGACGCCAACCTCGACGCGCTCTTGGCACGCGACCCAAAAGCTTTGGCACATGCTGTGAAGCGCAGCTGCGAAATCAAAGCATGGGTGGTCGGCCAAGACGAACGCGAAGGTGGCATCCGCGCCATCCTGAATTTCGGCCACACCTTTGGCCACGCCATCGAAGCGGGCTTGGGCTTTGGCGAATGGCTGCACGGCGAAGCCGTGGGTTGCGGCATGGTCATGGCCTCGCACCTCTCGCAACGTTTGGGCTTGGTGGACGAGGCCTTTGTGTCACGCTTCACCGCCCTCATCGAACGCGCAGGCCTGCCCATCGTCGGCCCCAAACTTGGCGCCGACGAATACCTGCACCACATGCGCGTGGACAAAAAGGCAGAAGCCGGTGAAATCAAATTCGTGCTCATAGACAAACCCGGCACCGCCATCGTGCGCGGCGCACCCGATGCCTTGGTGGCCCAAGTCATCGACGATTGCTGTGAAAAATAAGCCGCAAGAGGTAATGCAAAAAACGGGGCGAGTGCAACAAAGCCCCGACGCAGTCTGGCGGTATGGGGGATGTGCCGCTTCTTCATGCTGGTCCAGAAATCATCAGCGGCACATCCCCCATACCGCCAGCGAGCACAGAAAACAAAAGCAATGACCCAACTCGCCCCCTACGCCTGCCAACCCGAACTGTCCCGTGGTCGCAGATACAAAGAGCAAGAAGCCCCCGCGCACGCCCCCAGCTTTCGCAACCCGCACCAGCGCGACCGCGACCGCATCGTTCACTCCACCGCGTTCAGACGTTTGGTCTACAAAACCCAAGTCTTCTTGAACCACGAAGGCGATTTGTTTCGCACGCGCATGACGCACTCGTTAGAGGTGGCGCAGCTGGGCCGCTCCATCGCCCGTGCGTTGAACTTGAACGAAGATTTGGTCGAAGCCATCGCCCTGGCCCACGACCTCGGCCACACGCCTTTTGGTCACGCGGGGCAAGACGCGCTGAACGAATGTATGTCCCCCTACGGCGGCTTCGAACACAACTTGCAAAGCCTGCGCGTGGTGGATGAGTTGGAAGAACGCTACCCCGCGTTCAATGGTCTGAATCTGAGCTTTGAAACCCGCGAAGGCATCTTGAAGCACTGCGCGCGTCGCAACGCAGAACTCATCAACGCGCAAGAACCCGGTGGCGTTGCTGCGCGTTTCTTGAACGGCACACAGCCCAGCCTAGAAGCGCAACTGTGCAACTTGGCCGACGCCATTGCCTACAACGCGCACGACATTGACGACGGCGTGCGCTCTGGTTTGCTCACGCTCGAACAAATGCAAGACGTGTCATTGTTTGCCCGTTATCACGCGCAAACCTTGGCTGAGTACCCGCACCTGCAAACGCAGCATCCCAATACGCAAGGCCGTCGCGTGTTGTACGAAACCATTCGCCGCATGTTGAGCGACCAGGTGTACGACGTGATCAACGCCACACGCGCGGCTCTGCAACAGCACGCACCCGCCAGTGCTGACGAAGCCCGTCAATGCCCGCCGCTGGTGCAGTTCAGCGCGGCGATGTACGAAGAGTCGAAAGCGCTCAAGTCGTTCTTGTTCCGAAATTTGTACCGTCACCCGCAGGTCATGCAAACCACCGATGGTGCGCGTGCGATGGTTCAAGAGCTGTTTGCTGTTTACTTGGCCAAGCCTCAAGAAATGCCAGCTGCCTACGCCCAGCGCAGCGATGTGCCGCGTGCCGTGGCCGACTACCTGTCTGGCATGACAGACCGTTTCGCCACGCGCGAGCACGCGCGATTGACGGCTTAACTTCAACCGCTCAAACCTGATATGCGCCACCACCGTTTTGGCATTCATCCCTCGTGGGTCATCGTGTTTGCAGGCGTATGCGCCGCGCTGCATGTGGGCAAGCTGCCCCCCGCGTTGCCGGTGCTGCAAGACGCACTGAATATCACTTTGGTACAAGCCGGCTTCTTGTTGTCTGCGGTGCAAGTGGCCAGCATGACATTGGGCTTGGCTGTAGGCCTGAGTGCCGATAGTTTGGGCCTGCGCCGCAGCATGTTGGTCGGTCTTGGCCTGTTGTCGTTCGCCAGCATCAGCGGTGGGTTTGTGGCCGATGCCAATGGCTTGTTGGTCTTGCGTGCGTTAGAGGGCTTGGGCTTTTTGCTGGTTGTCATGCCTGCGCCTGCACTCATTCGCCGCACGGTGGATGCCTCGCAGCTGAGCGGTCGCATGGGCTGGTGGGGCTCCTACATGCCCACAGGCAGTGCGCTGGCGTTGCTGTTGGGGCCTTGGGTCATTGCAGGTTTGAACTGGTCTGCTTGGTGGTGGCTGCTCGGTGCAGTGGCCGCGTTGGCTTGGGTGGCCGTGTGGCTGTGCGTGCCCGATGTGCAGCCGCCCGCACCCATACACAACGCCGCCAATGATGCATGGCCCAAGCGCTTGGCGCTCACCCTTCAAAGCCCTGGCCCTTGGTTGGTGGCGCTCACGTTTGCGGTGTATTCCTCGCAATGGTTGGCCGTGGTGGGCTTCTTGCCCACGGTCTATGCCGAGCTGGGTTTGGCTGCGGGCACGGCGGGCGTGTTGTCTGGCTGCGTGGCGCTGGCCAATGTGAGCGGCAACATCATGTCGGGCCGTTTGCTGCAACGTGGCTGGCCCACACAACGTTTACTTTTGATCGGCTTTGCCTGCATGGCATTGGGCGCTATCGGCGCGTACGCCGTGTGGCAGGGCGAAGGCTTGCCTACCTCGCTGCGCTTTGCGTGTGTGGTGATGTTCTCGGCCGTGGGCGGTTTGATTCCCGGCACGTTGTTTTCGTGTGCTTTACGTTTGGCCCCCAGCGAAGGCACGGTGTCCACCACTGTGGGCTACATGCAGCAGCTCTCGGCGCTGGGTCAGTTTGCAGGCCCGCCCTTGGTGGCATGGGTGGCGGCCAGCGCAGGCGGCTGGCAGTGGACGTGGGCCGTCACCGCCACACTCAGTTTGGCGGGCGCGGTGTTGGCGCATTTCATTGGCCGTGCATTGCACAAGAAAGAAAAACATGACTGACACATTGACTCCAGACCAAGAACGCACCGCCATCGAAGACACGCAAAAGTGGTTGTTAGAAGCCGTGGTGGGCCTCAACCTGTGCCCCTTCGCCAAAGCGGTGGTGGTCAAAGACATGGTGCGCTACCGCGTGTGCGCATCCGCCGAGCCAGCCGACCTGCTGGCCATGCTGCGTGAAGAGTTGCAACACTTGGCCGAGGCCGACCCAGACAAACTAGACACCACGCTGCTGATTGCGCCCAACGCCTTGCCCGACTTTTTGGACTTCAATGACTTCCTTGAAGACTGCGACGAAGTGCTGATGGACTTAGAACTAGACGGCGTGCTGCAAGTGGCCGACTTTCACCCGCACTACCAATTCGGCGGCACGGAGGTGGACGACATTGAGAACTTCACCAACCGCACGCCATACCCCACGCTGCACTTGCTGCGCGAAGCCAGCCTTGACAAAGCGGTCGAGGCTTATCCCGATGCGTCGCTCATCTTTGAACGCAACATTGAGGTGTTGAATAAGTTGGGGCATGCGGGGTGGGCTAAGTTGGGCATTGCGTCTCGACTGCACAATTGAGCCATGTCCAAACACAAACCCGCTGTTGCGGCTAAGCCCCAAGACCCAAGTTCTCAGCTCGACCTGCGCCCCGGCCAGTCCATCGAGTTGCTCAAAGAGCTGCACATCCTCACCCGCGACGGCAAGCTCAACCAAGATTCGCGCCGCAAGCTCAAGCAGGTGTATCACCTGTATCAGTTCATTGAAAAGCTGCTGAAAGAACTGCCGGCCAGCGAGCAAGGCCCCACCTTGGCCGACCACGGCGCGGGCAAGTCGTATTTGGGTTTCATCATTTACGACTTGTTTTTCAAAGCCTTGGGGCAGGGCAGTATTTACGGCATCGAGACGCGCAGCGAGTTAGTGGTGTCGTCCCAAGCACTGGCGCAGCGCTTGGGCTTTGAGCGCATGAAGTTTCTCAACCTCAGCGTGGCCGAGTCCGCGCACAGCGATGCTTTGCCCGACCAAATTGATGTGGTCACTGGGCTGCACGCGTGCGACACGGCCACCGATGACGCGATTGCGTTTGGTCTGCAAAAGAAAGCCAAATACATGGTGCTCGTGCCGTGTTGCCAAGCCGAGCTGGCGCGCGCGCTGAACAAAAACAAAGCACTCAATTTGCAACGCACACCGTTGGCCGAGCTGTGGCGTCACCCGCTGCACACGCGCGAGATGGGCAGCCAGCTGACCAATGTGCTGCGCTGTTTGTACCTAGAAGCGATGGGCTACCAAGTGACCGTGACCGAGCTGGTCGGTTGGGAGCACAGCATGAAAAACGAACTCATCTTGGCCAAATACACGGGGCAAAAAAAGCGCAGTGCGGCGGAGCGCTTGACGGCTTTGTTGGAAGAGTTTGGCTTGCAAGAGTTGGCTGAGACACGATTCCAAGTGAACGGTTAATTAATCGGGGTCAGATTCGAATTACCATCAGCAGATGGCCCGCCTACCCCGTCTCACCGTCACCGGCTACCCGCACCACGTCATCCTGCGGGGCAACAACCGACAAGACATTTTTCGCAGCACCGCGGATTACCAGCGCATGCTCGATTTGCTGTTCGAGCACAGCCGCGCGCACAAGGTCGACATTCACGCGTATGTGTTGATGGGCAACCATCTGCATTTGCTGCTCACGCCACAAGAAGACCAGGGCCTGCCCAAGATGATGCAGGCTGTGGGCCGCAGCTATGTGCAGGTGTTCAACAAAGTGCACGCACGCACGGGCACGTTGTGGGAAGGGCGCTACCGCTCCACGCTCATTCAGACCGATCGCTACTTGCTGGCGTGCATGGCCTACATCGACCTCAACCCCGTGCGTGCCCACATGGTGGCGCAGCCTGAGGATTACGCATGGTCGAGCTACGGGCATTACGCGGGGCAACGAATTGACAGGTTGATCACGCCGCATGCCTTGTATTGGGGGCTGGGCAATACCCCGTTTGCACGTGAAGCGGCATACGCCGAATTGGTGCGTACAGGCCTCAGTGCGGACCAGCAGGGTGCATTGACCGATGCCACGCTCAGTGGTTGGGCGCTGGGTGACGCGCGATTTGTGGCCGATTTACAGACGCAAACCGAAAGACGCTTGGTTAAAACCAAACCGGGCAGGCCATTTAGCAAGCCAAAAAATACAGAGAAGCCCGAAAAATAAGGGTTTGAGCTGTGGTGCTACCTTTAGCGAATCAGAATTTCAATCTGTCCCTAATTAATTTAACAACAAATCCCGGGTTTAATTAATTGGGTTCTGACCCCAATTATTTCTCTTGGCATGGATGCTGCAGTGCAGTATCCTTCTTGTCCCGCTGAATTTTTGAGGAATGCGCCATGACCACGGCTGCCGATAAAGCACAACTGCAATCTCAGGGTTTGTACGACCCATCTAACGAACATGACGCCTGCGGCGTGGGCTTTGTCGCTCACATCAAGGGTCAAAAGAGCCACGCCATCGTGGGTCAAGCGCTCAAAATTTTGGAAAACCTCGACCACCGTGGTGCTGTGGGTGCGGACGCACTCATGGGCGACGGCGCAGGTATCTTGATTCAATTGCCCGACGCGTTGTACCGCGAAGAGATGGCAAAGCTTGGCGTGACCTTGCCGCCACTCGGCGAATATGGCGTGGGCATGGTGTTCTTGCCCAAAGAAAGCGCGTCGCGCTTGGCTTGCGAGCAAGAGTTGGACCGCGCTGTCAAAGCCGAAGGCCAAGTGTTGTTGGGCTGGCGCGATGTGCCGGTCAACCTCGACATGCCCATGTCGCCCCGCGTGCGTGAAAAAGAGCCGGTCATCCGTCAAATCTTCATCGGTCGTGGCAATGACGTGATCGTGCAAGACGCGCTGGAGCGCAAGCTGTACGTGATCCGCAAAACAGCCAGCGCCGCGATTCAGCACTTGAACTTGAAGCACGGCAAAGAGTATTACGTGCCTAGCATGTCTAGCCGCACCATCATTTACAAAGGCTTGTTGCTGGCCGACCAAGTGGGTACCTATTACCGTGACTTGACTGACGAGCGCTGCGTGTCCGCCCTCGGCTTGGTGCACCAACGCTTCTCGACCAACACCTTCCCAGAATGGCCGTTGGCTCACCCCTATCGCTATGTGGCGCACAACGGTGAGATCAACACCGTCAAAGGCAACTACAACTGGATGAAGGCCCGCGAAGGCGTGATGTCTTCTCCCGTGTTGGGCGACGACCTGCAAAAGCTCTACCCCATCAGCTTCGCTGACCAGTCCGACACCGCCACGTTCGACAACTGCCTCGAATTGATGACGATGGCCGGCTACCCCATCAGCCAAGCTGTGATGATGATGATTCCCGAGCCATGGGAAAACCACACCACCATGGACGAGCGCCGCAAGGCCTTCTACGAATACCACGCGGCGATGTTGGAGCCATGGGATGGCCCAGCCTCTATTGTGTTCACCGACGGCCGCCAAATCGGCGCCACGCTGGACCGCAACGGCTTGCGTCCTTCACGCTACTGCATCACCGACGACGACATGGTCATCATGGGCTCTGAGTCGGGCGTGTTGCCTGTGCCTGAGAGCAAGATTGTGCGCAAGTGGCGTCTGCAGCCCGGCAAGATGTTCTTGATCGACCTTGAGCAAGGTCGCATGATCGACGACGAAGAACTCAAAGCTGGCCTGACCAACACCAAGCCCTACAAGCAATGGATTGAAAACGTCCGCATCAAGCTCGACGACGTCAAAGGCCACGAAGGCGAAGTCGCCCAAGCCAGTGATGTGTCTCTGCTGGACCGTCAACAAGCGTTTGGCTACAGCCAAGAAGACATTAAGTTCTTGATGGCGCCTATGGCCATCAACGGCGAAGAGGGCATTGGTTCGATGGGCAAC
This sequence comes from Limnohabitans sp. INBF002, assembly GCF_027924905.1. Lineage (NCBI taxonomy): Bacteria > Pseudomonadati > Pseudomonadota > Betaproteobacteria > Burkholderiales > Comamonadaceae > Limnohabitans > Limnohabitans sp. INBF002. The sequence continues at coordinate 2,244,499 of NZ_AP027055.1, read as the reverse complement.
GACAGCCCCTTGGCCGTGTTGTCTAGCAAAAACAAACCGCTGTACAACTACTTCAAGCAGTTGTTCGCGCAAGTGACCAACCCACCGATCGACCCGATCCGTGAAGCCATCGTGATGTCCTTGGTGTCGTTCGTGGGCCCTAAGCCCAACTTGCTCGACATCAACCAAGTCAACCCACCCATGCGTTTGGAAGTCAGCCAGCCTGTGCTGGACTTCGCCGACATGGCCAAGTTGCGTGACATCGAAACACACACACACGGCAAGTTCAAGAGCGCCACGCTCGACATGACTTACCCACTGGCTTGGGGCCACGACGGCGTGGAAGCCAAGTTGGCGTCGTTGTGCGCTGAAGCCGTGGACGCCATCAAAGGCGGCCACAACATCCTCATCATCAGCGACCGCGCTGTGGGCCCCACACAAGTGGCGATTCCTGCGGTGTTGGCTCTGTCTGCGATCCACCAACACTTGGTGCGCGAAGGCTTGCGTACCACCGCTGGCTTGGTGGTCGAAACTGGCAGCGCCCGCGAAGTGCATCACTTTGCGGTGTTGGCTGGCTACGGCGCAGAAGCCGTGCATCCCTACCTCGCGCTCGAAACATTGGCCAATCTGCACAAAGATTTGCCAGCCGATTTGTCGACCGAAAAAGCGATCTACAACTACATCAAAGCGATCGGCAAAGGCCTGTCGAAAATCATGTCCAAGATGGGCGTGTCCACTTACATGTCTTACTGCGGCGCGCAGTTGTTTGAAGCCATCGGTATCAACACCGAAACTGTGCAAAAGTACTTCACCGGCACACCAAGCCGCGTGGAAGGTATCGGCATTTTCGAAATGGCCGAAGAAGGCATTCGCATGCACAAGGCCGCATTTGGCGAAGACCCCGTGCTTGCCAACATGCTCGATGCAGGCGGTGAGTACGCTTGGCGCGCCCGTGGCGAAGAGCACATGTGGACGCCTGACGCGATTGCCAAGTTGCAACACAGCACGCGCTCCAACAACTTCAGCACGTACAAAGAATACGCACAAATCGTCAACGACCAAAACAAGCGTCACCTGACCTTGCGCGGTTTGTTCGATTTCAAGATTGACCCATCCAAAGCCATCTCGGTGGACGAGGTCGAGCCAGCCACTGAAATCGTCAAACGTTTCGCCACCGGCGCGATGTCACTCGGTTCCATCTCGACTGAAGCACACGCCACCTTGGCCGTGGCGATGAACCGCATCGGCGGCAAGTCCAACACGGGTGAGGGCGGTGAAGATCCAGCGCGTTACCGCAACGAACTCAAAGGCATCCCCATCAAAAAGGGTGAAACTTTGAAGAGCGTCATTGGCGCTGACGTGGTGGAAGTCGACATGCCTTTGGAAGCGGGTGACAGCCTGCGTTCACGCATCAAGCAAGTGGCTTCTGGCCGCTTCGGTGTGACAGCTGAATACCTGTCTTCTTCTGACCAAATTCAGATCAAGATGGCTCAAGGCGCTAAGCCTGGTGAAGGTGGTCAGTTGCCAGGCGCGAAAGTGTCTGAGTACATCGGCAAGCTGCGTTACAGCGTGCCAGGCGTGGGCTTGATTTCGCCCCCGCCACACCACGACATCTATTCGATCGAAGACTTGGCTCAGTTGATTCATGACTTGAAGAACGTCGCCCCTCACGCGGACATCAGCGTGAAGTTGGTGGCCGAAATCGGCGTGGGCACGATTGCCGCAGGCGTTGCCAAGTGCAAGGCCGATCACGTGGTGATCGCTGGCCACGACGGCGGCACAGGCGCATCGCCTTGGTCTTCCATCAAGCATTGCGGTTCACCTTGGGAAATCGGTTTGGCCGAAACCCAACAAACTTTGGTGTTGAATGGTTTGCGTGGCCGCGTGCGCGTGCAAGCCGACGGCCAAATGAAAACTGGCCGCGACGTGGCTGTGGGTGCTTTGCTCGGCGCTGACGAGTTTGGTTTTGCCACTGCACCGCTGGTGGTTGAGGGCTGCATCATGATGCGCAAGTGCCACTTGAACACCTGCCCCGTGGGCGTGGCCACACAAGACCCAGAGTTGCGCAAGAAGTTCACAGGCAAGCCTGAGCACGTCGTCAACTACTTCTTCTTCATCGCTGAAGAAGTGCGTCAAATCATGGCGCAGTTGGGCATCAAAAAGTTTGACGACATGATCGGCCGTGCCGACCTGCTCGACATGCGCGCTGGCATCGAGCACTGGAAAGCTTCTGGCCTCGACTTCGCACGTTTGTTGGCTGTGCCCCAAGTGGGCCCAGAAATTCCTCGCTACCACGTGGACAAGCAAGACCACGGCTTGGAAAAAGCACTGGACCAAAAACTCATCGAAAAATCCAAGCCCGCCATCGAGCGCGGCGAGAAGGTGCAGTTCATGGAAGTGGCCCGCAACGTCAACCGCTCAGTCGGTGCGATGTTGTCTGGTGCTGTGACCAAGGTGCACCCAGAAGGTTTGCCAGACGACAGCATCCGTATCCAACTCGAAGGCACGGGCGGTCAATCGTTTGGCGCGTTCTTGTGCAACGGCATCACGCTGTACCTCATTGGTGACGCCAACGACTACACCGGCAAAGGCCTCTCAGGCGGCCGCGTGGTGGTTCGTCCCAGCATTGATTTCCGTGGCGAAGCCGTCAACAACATCATCGTGGGTAACACCGTGATGATTGGTGCGACGCGCGGTGAAGCGTTCTTCTCTGGCGTGGCTGGCGAGCGTTTCGCAGTGCGTTTGTCCGGCGCGACCGCAGTGGTTGAAGGCACAGGCGACCACGGTTGCGAATACATGACAGGCGGCACAGTGGCGGTGTTGGGTAAAACCGGCCGCAACTTCGCTGCGGGTATGAGCGGCGGTGTGGCGTACGTGTACAACGAAGACGGCCAGTTCGACAAGAAGTGCAACACCGCCATGGTCTCCATGGAAAAAGTGTTGTCTGCTGCCGAGCAAGAAGCGTCTATCCCACGCGCCATTTGGCACCGTGACCAAACCGACGAAGCGCAACTCAAGAAGTTGCTCGAAGACCACCACCGTTGGACGGGCTCTAAACGCGCCCGCGATTTGCTGGACAACTGGGACACCGCACGTGCCAAGTTTGTCAAAGTGTTTCCCAACGAATACAAGCGTGCCTTGGGCGAGTTGAACGCAGCCAAGACTGCCAAAGCTCCTGCGGCCAAAAAAGCCGTCGCCGTCAAGTAATGCACAGCACCAGTATAAGGATTTGAATCATGGGAAAAGTCACTGGCTTTATGGAAATTGAGCGCATCGAAGAGGGCTACAAGCCCGTCAAAGAGCGCTTGAAAAACTACGACGAATTTGTGATTGGTTTGGACGACAAACAAGCCAATGCACAAGCTGCCCGTTGCATGGACTGCGGCACACCGTTTTGTAACAACGGCTGCCCAGTCAACAACATCATTCCGGACTTCAACGACTTGGTGTACCAAGGCGATTGGAAAAACGCGATTGACGTGCTGCACAGCACCAACAACTTCCCCGAGTTCACCGGCCGTATCTGCCCCGCGCCTTGCGAAGCAGCCTGCGTGGTGAACGTCAATGGCGACGCGGTGGGCATCAAGTCTATCGAGCACGCCATCATTGACAAAGCTTGGAATGAAGGCTGGGTGGTGGCTAAGCCCGCCAAACACAAGACTGGCAAGAAGGTTGCTGTCGTGGGCTCAGGCCCTGCCGGCATGGCCGCTGCACAGCAGTTGGCGCGCGTCGGTCACGACGTGACCTTGTTCGAAAAGAACGACCGCATTGGTGGTTTGTTGCGTTACGGCATTCCAGATTTCAAGATGGAGAAGTCGCACATCGACCGCCGCGCTAAGCAGCTCGAAGCCGAAGGCGTGACCATTCGCACCAACGTGATGGTGGGCGAGTTGCCCAAGGGCTCTAAGGTCACCAACTGGGCCAAAGAAACCATCACACCAGCTCAGCTCCAAAAAGACTTCGACGCTGTGTTGTTGACTGGCGGCTCTGAGCAGTCACGTGATTTGCCCGCTCCTGGCCGCGACTTGGCTGGCATTCACTTTGCGATGGAGTTCTTGCCCCAGCAAAACAAGGTCAACGGCGGCGACAAGGTCAAAGACCAATTGCGTGCAGACGGCAAGCATGTGGTGGTCATCGGCGGTGGCGACACCGGCTCTGACTGCGTGGGCACCAGCACACGCCACGGCGCTGCTGGCGTGGTTCAGTTCGAGGTGATGCCTATGCCACCCGAGCACGAGAACAAGCCTTTGGTGTGGCCTTACTGGCCGCTGAAGCTGCGCACCAGCTCTAGCCACGACGAGAGCGCCGAAAAAGGTTTGCTCAAGCGTGAATTCGCCATCTCGACCAAAGAGTTTGTTGGCGAAAACGGCAAAGTCACAGGCGTCAAAACCGTTCGCGTCGAATGGAAAGACGGCAAGATGGTCGAGGTTGCGGGCTCCGAAGAAATCATCAAAGCCGACCTCGTGTTGTTGGCGATGGGCTTCGTGAACCCTGTGGCCACCATTTTGGAAGGCTTCGGCGTTGAGAAAGACGCACGCGGCAATGCCAAGGCCACGACCGAATTCACCGGTGGTTACGCCACTAACGTGCCCAAAGTGTTTGCCGCAGGCGATATCCGTCGCGGTCAATCTTTGGTCGTTTGGGCCATCCGCGAAGGCCGCCAGGCTGCACGCTCGGTGGATGAGTTCTTGATGGGCGCGAGCGATTTGCCCCGTTAATTGACCATTTTTACAAGCTTGTGACGGCTTGGTTCTAAAATAGCAAAAGTTGGCCTGTTTTTATCAATAGGCCAGCTTTTGTTTTTATGAATAACACTTCCCCCTTAAACACAAACCCTGATGCGCTGGTCGAGCTGCGCGACATTCGCTTTGGCTATGGCGAACGCCTCATTTTGGATGGCATTTCGCTCACCATACCGCGCGGCAAGGTGACGGCGCTGATGGGCGCTTCGGGTGGCGGCAAGACCACGGTGCTGCGTTTGATTGGCGGCCAATACCGCGCTCAGTCTGGCAGCCTCACGTTTGATGGCCAAGAAGTTGGCGCGCTAGACCCCGCTGGTCTGTACGCCGTGCGTCGCCGCATGGGCATGCTGTTTCAGTTTGGCGCTTTGTTCACCGACTTGAGCGTGTTTGACAACGTGGCTTTCCCGCTGCGCGAGCACACCGACTTGAGCGAATCCATGATTCGCGATATCGTGTTGATGAAGCTCGAAGCCGTGGGCCTGCGTGGCGCGCGCGATTTGATGCCCAGCGAAATTTCGGGCGGCATGGCCCGTCGCGTGGCCTTGGCGCGTGCCATGGCACTCGACCCAGAACTCATCATGTACGACGAGCCCTTTGCAGGTCTAGACCCTATTTCTCTCGGCACCGCTGCTCGCTTGATTCGCCAGCTCAACGACACCTTGGGCTTGACCAGCGTGATCGTGTCGCATGATTTGGATGAGACCTTTCACATCGCCGATCAAGTGATCGTGTTGGCCAACGGCAAGATTGCTGCACAAGGCACACCTGATGAAGTGCGTCACAGCACCGACCCGTTGGTGAAGCAGTTTGTCACCGCCGCACCAGATGGTCCTGTGCGTTTCCATTACCCAGGCCCCAGCGTGGCGCAAGACTTTGGCGTGGAGGGCGAGGCATGAAATTCATCGCCAATTTAGGCTTTGCTGTGCGCAGCTACTTGGCTGGCTTAGGGCTAGGCGCACGTTTGTTTGTGCGTCTCATCACCGAGTTTGGCCACAACATGCGCCGCTTTGGTTTGGTGCGCGACCAAGTGCATTTTTTGGGCAACTACTCGTTGGCCATCATTGCGGTGTCGGGTTTGTTTGTGGGCTTTGTGCTCAGCTTGCAGGGCTACTACACCTTGCAGCGCTATGGCTCTGCCGAAGCGCTGGGCTTGTTGGTGGCCTTGAGCTTGGTGCGTGAACTTGGTCCCGTGGTCAGTGCCTTGTTGTTTGCAGGCCGTGCCGGTACATCGCTCACCGCTGAAATTGGTTTGATGAAAGCGGGCGAGCAACTCAGCGCCATGGACATGATGGCGGTCGACCCCGTGCGCCGCATCTTGGGCCCACGTTTTTGGGGCGGCATCATCGCTTTGCCTTTGCTGTCAGCGGTGTTCAGCGCCGTGGGCATTTTGGGCGGCTGGATGGTGGGCGTGTTGATGATTGGCGTCGATGCCGGCTCGTTCTGGAGCCAGATGCAAGGCGGCGTCGATGTGTGGAAAGACGTGGGCAATGGCGTGGTCAAAAGCATCGTGTTCGGTGTGACCGTCACGTTTGTGGCGCTGCTGCAAGGCTATGAAGCTCAACCCACACCCGAAGGTGTTTCGCGCGCCACCACCAAGACGGTGGTGGTCGCTTCGTTGGCGGTGTTGGGGTTGGACTTCATCCTCACCGCCATGATGTTCAGTATTTGATGAATCGAGGAAGCTATGCAACGCTCCAAAAATGATGTGTGGGTGGGTTTGTTTGTGCTCTTGGGCGCAGCAGCGATTTTGTTTTTGGCTTTGAAATCAGCCAATTTGTTGACCTTGAATTTCCAGTCCAGCTACACCGTGAGTGGCCGCTTTGACAACATTGGTGGTTTGAAGCGCCAAGCGGCCGTCAAGAGCGCAGGCGTGGTGGTGGGCCGTGTGGAAAACGTCACGTTTGACGACAAAACCTTTCAAGCCACGGTCACGATGAACATCGAGAGCCGTTACCAGTTCCCCAAAGACAGCTCATTGAAAATTCTCACCAGTGGTTTGCTGGGCGAGCAATACATTGGCATCGAAGCTGGTTCTGAGGCTGACAACTTGGCCAATGGCGACCGCATCCAAGCCACGCAATCTGCCGTGGTGTTGGAGAACTTGATCAGCCAATTTTTGTACAACAAGGCTGCTGAGCCAGCGCCTGAAAAGGGTGGCAAATGATAGGTGTGATGCTTCAACGTTGGGGTGTGTATGCAGCGTTGGTGGTGCTGACCGCGCTGAGCGCTGGCTGCGCCACAGATCCTAATGCGAACCCCAAAGATCCGTTGGAGCCATTCAACCGCAAAGTGTCCGTCTTCAACGACGCCTTGGACGATAACGTGCTCAAGCCGGCAGCCACAGGTTACCGCGACTACACGCCACAACCCGTGCAAACAGGTGTGAGCAATTTCTTTCGCAACTTGTCTGATGTTTGGTCTACCGCCAACAACGGTTTGCAACTCAAAGGCCGCAACACCGCTGAGTCGTTGATGCGCGTGGTGGTGAATACCGTGGTGGGTATTTATGGCATTTTTGACGTGGCAACAGAAATTGGTTTAGAGCGCCATCCTGAAGACTTCGGTCAAACGCTGGGCTATTGGGGCGTACCGAGCGGGCCCTACGTGGTGTTGCCTGTATTCGGCCCCTCGACAGTGCGGGATACCTCCACTTTGCCGTTGGAGTTTGCGACTGATTTTGTGACCCACCATGATGTGGTCGCAGAACGCAATGTGGCTGTTGTGGCGCGTACGGTGGACAAACGGGCGAGCTTGTTGCAAACCACGGATTTGTTGTCGGGTGCTGCTATTGATAAATACAGCTTCACGCGTGACTCCTACTTGCAATACCGTCGCAACCAGGTCTACGACGGGAATCCGCCGGATGAAGAAGACCTGCCTGACCCGAGCGCTGAGCCTGCCACTCCGTCAACGAAGTAAGACGTTTTGACGTTAAAAATAAACAGAATCCTTTGGAGCTTGAAACCATGAACCGCTTTTTGTCACGCCGCACATTGTCTGCATGGGTCTTGGGTGCGGCTTGCGCGCTGGGGATGGTCCATGCCGTGTATGCCGCGGAAGAGCCTGCGGATGTGTTTGTCAAACGCGTTTCAGGCGATATCTTGGACGCCATCAAGGCGGACAAATCCATTCACAGCGGGGATGTGAACAAAATTGGTCTTTTGGTTGACCAACGTGTCATGCCCAATGTCAACTTCTTGCGCATGACGGCGTCTGCTGTCGGCCCAGGCTGGCGCCAAGCCACGCCAGAGCAGCAAAAGCGTTTGCAAGAAGAATTCAAAACCTTGTTGGTGCGCACCTACGCAGGCGCTTTGGGTCAAGTCAACGACCAAACCATTGTGGTGAAGCCATTGCGTGCGGCTGCCGATGACAAAGAGGTGTTGGTTCGTACCGAAGTGCGTGGCAAAGGTGATCCCATTCAACTGGACTACCGTGTCGAGAAGTCTGCGGATGGCGCTTGGAAGGTTTACAACATGAATGTCATGGGCATATGGCTGGTTGAAAACTACAAAACTCAGTTTGCGCAAGAAATCAACGCCAAAGGCGTGGATGGCTTGATCGCCAGCTTGAGCGACCGCAACAAAACCAACGCTCGCGCATCCAAATAAACCATGAACACCTTGACCGCCGCCATTGCCTTGCCTGCCGTGTTGATGCAGGCTCAAGCTCAAGCCGTGGCTGATGGCTTGGTGGCGTCTTTGACCGCACAGCTGGCCGAAGGCGGCGAAGCGGTTTTGGATGCCTCTGCGTTGACTCAGTTTGATTCTTCGGCTTTGGCCGTGATCTTGGCCTGTCGCCGTGCGGTGTTGGACAAAGGTGCGCAGTTGCGCGTCACGGGCCTGCCCGAGCGTGCCCAAGCCTTGGCCAAAGTCTATGGCCTGAGCGCCTTGCTCCACTAAAACGGGTTTTAGGTGCCCTAAGTGGGTGCCGCCAAGTCAGGGCATTGGTAAAGCCTTAAAATCAAAGGCTACTCATGCCCGCTATTTCTTTTCAATCCGTTTCCAAAACCTTCCAAACCGCCCGAGGCCCGTTTCAGGCGCTCGATGGCGTGCGTTTTGATGTCCAAAAAGGCGAGTTCTTCGGACTCTTGGGCCCCAACGGTGCGGGCAAAACCACCCTCATCAGCATCTTGGCCGGTTTGGCCAAAGCCACGTCTGGCTCGGTGCTCGTGCACGGCGTCAATGTGGCCACCCAATCCGCCCAAGCCCGCCGCATGTTGGGCGTGGTGCCGCAGGAGCTGGTGTTTGACCCGTTCTTCAATGTGCGCGAAGCTTTGAAGTTTCAATCGGGCTACTTTGGCGTCAAGCACAACGATGACTGGATTGACGAGCTGTTGCACAGCCTCGGCCTCACCGATAAAGCCCACCACAACATGCGCCAACTCTCAGGCGGCATGAAACGCCGCATGTTGGTGGCGCAAGCTTTGGTGCACAGGCCGCCTGTCATCGTGCTCGACGAGCCCACCGCAGGTGTGGACGTAGAGCTGCGCCAAACCTTGTGGCAGTTCATCGCCAAGCTCAATCGAGAGGGCAGCACCGTGTTGCTGACCACGCATTACCTCGAAGAAGCCGAAGCTTTGTGCAGCCGCATTGCTATGTTGAAAAACGGCAAAGTGGTGGCGCTCGATAGCACCACCGAGTTGCTCAAAGCCGCATCGAGCAATGTGCTGCGCTTCAAGCTCGACACCGAGTTACCACCGGCACTCGCCGCTAAAGCGCGAGTGACAGGCCGCATCGTGCAGTTCCCTGCCAACGACGCGTTGGAGATTGAACGCTACCTTGCAGCCGTGCGCGAAGCAGGTTTGCATGCGCAAGACGTAGAAATTCGCAAAGCCGATTTGGAAGACGTTTTTCTTGATGTGATGCACAAAAGCGAAGAGGTGAACGCATGATGACCGGCTGGACCATGCTGTTTTACAAAGAGGTGCTGCGTTTTTGGAAGGTCAGTTTCCAAACGGTGGCGGCGCCTGTGCTCACCGCGGTGATGTACCTGATGATTTTTGGTCACGTGCTGGAAGCGCATGTGCAGGTGTACGACGGCGTGAGCTACACCGCGTTTTTGATTCCAGGCCTCGTGATGATGAGCGTGTTGCAAAACGCGTTTGCCAACAGTTCCTCGTCCATGGTGCAAAGCAAGATCATGGGTAATTTGGTGTTCTTGTTGCTCACCCCGCTGTCGCACTGGAGCTGGTTCTTTGCCTATGCGCTGTCAGCCATGGTGCGGGGCTTGTTGGTGGGTGCGGGCGTGCTGCTGGCGGGCGTGCTGTTTGTGTGGCAGTCGTCGGTGCTTAATTTCTCGCTCATGCCCACGCAGCCTTTGTGGGTCATCACCTTCGCTGTGTTGGGCGCGCTCATGCTCGGCTCGCTGGGTTTGATTGCCGGTTTGTGGGCGGATAAGTTTGACCAGATGGCTGCTTTTCAAAACTTCATCATCATGCCGATGACGTTTTTGAGCGGCGTGTTTTACTCCATCCACTCGCTGCCGAGCTTTTGGCAAAGCGTGAGCCACCTCAACCCGTTCTTCTACATGATTGACGGTTTCCGTTTTGGTTTCTTTGGCCAGAGCGATGTGTCGCCTTGGCTGAGCTTGGGCGTGGTGGGCGTGTGTTTAACCGCGGTGTCAGCCATCGCGCTGCACTTGCTGCGCACGGGTTACAAGATTCGAGGATGAAGGTTTTTAAATGACAGCAGAAGAACTACAAACCATCATCGCCGCAGGCCTGCCCTGCGAGCATTTGCACGTCGAGGGCGATGGCCGTCATTGGTATGCCACTTTGGTGTCCGCCGAGTTTGAAGGCAAACGCCTCATCCAACGCCACCAGAAGGTGTACGCCACCTTGGGCGAAAAAATCAAAACCGACGAAGTACACGCTTTGTCCATGAAAACCTACACGCCTGCCGAGTGGCAAGCTGCTTCTAAAGCTTAAGAAACCCTATGGATAAATTACTCGTTCGCGGCGGCCGCACCCTCAATGGCGAGGTGCTGATTTCTGGCGCCAAAAACGCGGCCCTGCCCGAGCTGTGCGCGGCCTTGTTGACCGACCAACCTGTCACGTTGCACAACGTGCCGCAGTTGCAAGACGTGGCCACCATGCTCAAGCTCATCCGCAACATGGGTGTCACCGCCGAGCGCGCCGATGACGGCACCGTGAGTTTGGATGCGGGTGGTTTGAACAACCCCGAAGCCCCTTACGAGCTGGTGAAAACCATGCGCGCTTCGGTGCTGGCGCTGGGCCCCTTGTTGGCCCGCTTTGGTCACGCCAAGGTGTCGTTGCCCGGCGGTTGCGCCATTGGCTCACGCCCTGTGGATCAGCACTTGAAAGGCTTGCAAGCCATGGGTGCTGAAATTGAGGTGGAGCACGGCTACATGGTGGCGAAGTTGGGTGGTGGTCGCACACGCCTCAAAGGCGCGCGCATTGCCACCGACATGGTGACGGTCACGGGCACAGAAAACTTCCTGATGGCTGCGGCTTTGGCCGACGGCGAAACCGTTTTAGAAAACGCTGCGCAAGAGCCAGAAATTCCAGACTTGGCTGAAATGCTCATTGCCATGGGCGCGAAGATTGAAGGCCACGGCACCAGCCGTATTCACATCCAAGGTGTGGAGCGCTTGCACGGCTGCACCCATAAAGTGGTGGCCGACCGCATTGAAGCCGGCACGTTTTTGTGCGCAGTGGCTGCGACCGGCGGCGACGTGTTTTTGCGCCACGCCCGTGCCGACCATTTGGACGCGGTCATCGACAAGCTGCGCGATGCTGGTGCAATCGTCACTGCCAACGAAGACGGCATTCGCATCCAAGGCACAGCGCCCGCGTATGAACACCTCAAGGCGCAAAACTTCCGCACCACCGAATACCCAGGCTTCCCCACCGACATGCAAGCGCAGTTCATGGTGTTGAACGCGATTGCCAAGGGTGCCTCGAAGGTGACCGAAACGATTTTTGAAAACCGCTTCATGCATGTCAACGAGTTGGTGCGCTTGGGTGCACACATCCAAATCGACGGCAAAGTGGCCGTGCTTGAAGGCGTGCAAAAGCTCTCGGGTGCAACAGTGATGGCTACTGACTTGCGCGCTTCTGCCTCGCTGGTGATTGCCGGCTTGGTAGCCGATGGCGAAACCTTGGTGGACCGCATCTACCACTTGGACCGTGGCTACGACAAGATGGAAGCCAAGCTGCGCGCTATCGGTGCAGATATCGAAAGAGTCAAGTAATGGCCCCCACGCTCGTCACTTCGTGTACTTCGCTGCCCCCCGAGGGGGCCCTCGCGCCTTGGGGCGGCCCGGCGGCGCTCACGCCATGAAAGTAAAAGAAATGCTCACACTCGCTCTCTCCAAAGGCCGCATCTTTGACGAAACCATGCCGCTGCTCAAAGCCGCAGGCATTGAGGTGCTCGAAGACCCAGAAAAATCTCGCAAGCTCATCTTGCCCACCAACCACGCCAACGTGCGCGTGGTGCTGGTGCGTGCGTCTGATGTGCCCACGTATGTGCAATACGGCGGTGCTGATTTGGGTGTGACGGGTCTTGACACGTTGATCGAACACAGCGGTGGTGTGGCGGGTGGCGTGGCCACCACGGGCCTGTACCAACCGCTCGATTTGCAAATCGCCAAATGCCGCATGAGCGTAGCCGTGCGTTCTGACTTCGATTACGCCGCGATGGTCAAACAAGGCGCACGCTTGAAAGTGGCGACCAAGTACACCACTATTGCGCGTGACTTCTTCGCCACCAAAGGCGTGCACGTCGATTTGGTCAAGCTCTATGGCTCCATGGAATTGGCCCCGCTCACCGGCTTGGCCGATGCCATCGTGGACTTGGTGTCTACCGGCAACACGCTCAAAGCCAACCACTTGGTGGAAGTTGAGCGCATCATGGACATCAGCTCGCGCTTGGTGGTCAACCAAGCCGCGCTCAAGATGAAGCAGGCCGACATTCGCCGCATCATCGATGCCTTCTCTGCTGCTCTGTCGGCAGGCAAATAATCTCTCACATCACACGTACACAAGATGGCCAAACCGCTTCGTCTCTCGACCACCAGCCCCACCTTTGAAGCTGATTTCAAAGCGCGTCTGCATTGGTCTGCCGACACCGATGCGGCCATCGAGCAACGCGTGGCTGACATCTTGGCCGACGTGCAAAAGCGTGGCGACGCCGCTGTGCTGGCGTACACCGAGCGCTTTGACGGCCTGAAGGCCGACAGCATGGCTGCGTTGGAGCTGACGCAAGTCGAACTCAAAGCCGCCTTCGATGGCTTGCCCGCCGAGCAACGCGACGCCTTGCAAGCCGCCGCCGCCCGCGTGCGCAGCTACCACGAGGCGCAAAAGAAAGCCAGTGGCGAAAGCTGGACTTACCGCGATGCCGATGGCACGCTGCTGGGTCAAAAAGTCACGCCACTCGACCGCGTGGGCATCTATGTGCCCGGTGGCAAAGCCGCGTATCCATCCAGCGTGTTGATGAACGCCATTCCTGCGCACGTCGCAGGCGTGAGTGAAATCATCATGGTGGTGCCTACGCCAGCACGCGATAGAAGCTCGGCTGACGCCTCGCGTGGCGAAAAGAACCCGCTCGTGTTAGCCGCTGCGTATGTGGCCGGCGTGAGCCGCGCCTTCACCATCGGTGGCGCACAAGCCGTGGCTGCGTTGGCCTACGGCACAGCCACAGTGCCAGCGGTGGACAAAATCACCGGCCCCGGCAACGCCTATGTGGCCGCTGCCAAGCGCCGTGTGTTTGGCACGGTGGGCATTGACATGATTGCGGGCCCCAGCGAAATTTTGGTGTTGGCCGATGGCTCCACGCCCGCCGATTGGGTGGCCATGGATTTGTTCAGCCAAGCCGAGCATGACGAGTTGGCGCAAAGCGTGTTGCTGTGTCCCGATGCTGCGTACATTGACCGCGTGCAAGCCGAGATTGAACGCTTGCTGCCGCAAATGCCGCGCAAAGACATCATCGAAAAATCGCTCAATGGCCGTGGTGTGCTCATCCACACCCAGAGCATGGAAGAAGCCTGTGCCATCAGCAACCGCATTGCGCCCGAACACTTGGAGGTGTCGAGCAACGAGCCACACAAGTGGGAGCCGTTGCTCAAGCACGCAGGTGCGATCTTCTTGGGCGCGTTCACCAGCGAAAGCTTGGGCGACTACTGCGCTGGCCCCAACCACGTGTTGCCCACCAGCGGTACGGCGCGTTTCAGCTCGCCCTTGGGCGTGTACGATTTCCAAAAGCGCAGCAGCTTGATCGAGGTGAGCGAGCAGGGCGCACAAACGCTGGGCAAGATTGCCGCTGTGCTGGCCTATGGCGAAGGCTTGCAAGCCCACGCCATGGCGGCTGAGTTTCGTTTGAAGAAAGACTGATCAGATATGACGAATCAAACGAACAAGGCTCTGCGTTTCATTCGCCCCGATGTTCAAGCCATGCACGCCTATGCTGTGCAGCACTCGGTGGGCATGGTCAAGCTTGACGCGATGGAAAACCCATTCACCCTCTCGTCCGAATTGCAGGCCAAACTCGGCGCACGTTTGGGCGCGGTGGAAGTCAATCGCTACCCTGGCGCTCGCATCGACGACTTGAAGAGCGCACTGGCGAAATACGTTGATTTGCCTGCAGGTTTGGGCCTGATGTTGGGCAACGGCTCTGACGAACTCATTTCTTTGTTGTCGCAAGCTTGTGCCGTCCCCGGCGCTCAAGATCGCGCCAAAGTTGTGGCCCCAGAGCCCGGCTTTGTGATGTACGGTATGAGCGCACAGCTGCAAGGTTTGCAATACATCGGTGTGCCGCTCAAGGCCGACTTTGAGTTGGACGAAGCCGCCATGTCTGTCGCCATCGCCCAACACGAACCGGCCATCGTTTACATCGCCTATCCCAACAACCCCACTGCCAACTTGTGGGACGCCGACACCATTCGTCGCCTCATCACGCAGGTCAGCGCTTACGGTGGCTTGGTGGTGATGGATGAGGCGTATCAGCCGTTCTCCAGCAAAAGCTGGTTGGACGAAATTCGCCAGCATCCAGCGGCGAACGCCCATGTGCTGCTGATGCGCACGCTGTCTAAGTTTGGTTTGGCTGGCATTCGCTTGGGCTACATGATTGCCCCACAGGCGCTGATCAACGAGGTCGACAAACTGCGCCCACCGTACAACGTGAGCGTGCTCAACGCCGAATGCGCTTTGTTTGCGCTGGAGCACACGGATGTGTTTGCCCAGCAAGCCGCTGTCATTCGCACCGAGCGTGAAGCTTTGTTCAAAGCCTTGCAGCAAATGACTGGCGTCACGCCCTATGCCAGCGAAGCCAACATGATGGTGCTGCGTTTCAATGGTGAGGCCGATGCCGCCAACCGCGCTTTTGAGGTGCTCAAGGCCCACAAAGTGCTGGTGAAGAACGTTTCTAAAATGCACCCATTGCTTGCCAATTGCTTGCGCCTGACCATCGGCACGCCCGAGGAAAATAAACAACTCTTGGCTGCCCTGCAAGCCGCTCTCTCTTAATCGAAAGTCAAACATGACAGCCCAAACAGCGCCAAGAACTGCCGAAGTCAGCCGCAACACGGCCGAGACCCAAATCACCGTCAAGATCAACCTCGACGGCACAGGCCAATCCAAGCTCTCTACCGGCATTGGTTTCTTTGACCACATGCTCGACCAAATCGCGCGTCATGGTTTGATTGACCTCGACATCCAAGCCAAGGGCGACCTGCACATCGACGGCCACCACACCGTGGAAGACGTGGGCATCACCTTGGGCCAAGCGTTTGCCAAAGCCGTGGGCGACAAAAAAGGCATTCGCCGTTACGGCCACGCCTATGTGCCGCTCGACGAAGCGCTCAGCCGCGTGGTGGTGGATTTCTCGGGCCGTCCTGGCCTCATCATGCATGTGCCGTTCAAGAGCGGCATGATTGGCGAGTTCGACAGCCAACTGGCGTTTGAATTCTTCCAAGGCTTTGTGAACCACGCTTTTGTGACCTTGCACATCGACAACTTGCGCGGCGAGAACGCGCATCACCAAGCTGAGACCGTGTTCAAGGCCTTTGCGCGTGCTTTGCGTGCTGCTTTGGAATTGGACCCACGCTCCGCCGGCATGATTCCTTCCACCAAGGGAAGCCTGTGACCAACAAAGTCGCAGTCGTTGATTACGGCATGGGCAACTTGCGCTCGGTGGCGCAGGCGGTGATGCATGCGGCTTCGCTGGTGGACCATGCCGAAGTGGTGGTCACATCTGACCCGCAGGTGGTGCGCGATGCGCACCGCGTGGTCTTGCCTGGTCAAGGTGCTATGCCTGATTGCATGCGCGAGTTGCGTGAGTCCGGCATGTTTGATGCGGTCATGGACGCTGCCCACAAAAAACCTTTGTTTGGCGTGTGCGTTGGCATGCAAATGATGCTGGACCACAGTGCCGAGGGCGACACGCCCGGCTTAGGCCTGATTCCCGGCGAGGTGGTGAAGTTTGATTTGGCGGGCCGCACACAACCCGATGGCAGCCGCTTCAAGGTGCCGCAAATGGGCTGGAACCAAGTGCAGCCCACACGCCCGCACTTCATGTGGACCGATGTGCCGTCAGAGAATGGGGGCAGCTACTTCTATTTCGTGCACAGTTTCTACGCCCGCCCAGCGAACCCAGAGCACAGCGCGGCCCAAACTGACTACGGCGGCCTTTTTACATGTGCCGTGGCCCGTGACAACATTTTTGCGACACAATTTCACCCGGAAAAAAGCGCGGCGCATGGCTTGGCCCTGTACCGCAACTTTCTGCACTGGAACCCTTGAACTTTTAACGCCATCATGTATTTAATTCCCGCCATCGACCTCAAAGACGGACATTGCGTGCGCCTCAAACAAGGTGACATGGAGCAATCCACCACCTTCGGTGAAGACCCAGCGCAAATGGCGCTCAACTGGGTGGCCAAAGGCGCGCGTCGCCTGCACTTGGTGGACTTGAACGGCGCTTTCGCCGGCACGCCACAAAACAAAGCGGCCATCAAAGCCATTTTGAAAGCCGTGGGCCACGACATCCCCGTGCAGTTGGGCGGCGGCATTCGCGACCTCGACACGATTGAAAAATACATCGACGCAGGCTTGCGTTACGTCATCATCGGCACCGCTGCCGTGAAAAACCCCGGCTTCTTGAAAGATGCGTGTGCAGCTTTTGGCGGCCACATCATCGTGGGCCTTGACGCCAAAGACGGCAAAGTCGCCACCGACGGTTGGAGCAAGCTCACCGGTCACGAAGTGGCTGACCTCGGCAAGAAGTTTGAAGACTATGGCGTTGAGTCCATCATCTACACCGACATCGGTCGCGATGGCATGTTGACAGGCATCAACATCGACGCCACCGTCAAGCTGGCGCAAGCTGTGTCGATCCCCATCATCGCTTCTGGCGGCTTGTCCAACATGGCCGACATCGAACAGTTGTGCGCCGTGGAAGATGAGGGCGTCGAAGGCGTGATTTGTGGTCGCGCCATTTACAGCGGCGATTTGGACTTCGAAAAAGCCCAAGCCCGCGCT
The DNA here is from genome assembly GCF_027924905.1 of Limnohabitans sp. INBF002. Lineage (NCBI taxonomy): Bacteria > Pseudomonadati > Pseudomonadota > Betaproteobacteria > Burkholderiales > Comamonadaceae > Limnohabitans > Limnohabitans sp. INBF002. The sequence goes on along the minus strand of NZ_AP027055.1, from coordinate 2,227,285 downwards.
GACGAACTCAATGGCTAATGCCACAGCCGCCGGTAACGCGGCCTGCGGTGAGCTTCACCAAGGCCTTGCCTGCCAGCGCTTGACCTTGCCTTGCGGCGATACCGTGTTGGTGGCCCTGCAAGGTGCGCATGTGTTGTCGTGGGTTAGCCAAGGCCGCGAGCGTTTGTATCTAAGCCCCAATAACCTGTGGGATGGCCAATCCGCCATCCGTGGCGGCGTGCCGGTGTGCTTCCCTCAGTTCAACCAACGCGGCACTTTGCCTAAACATGGCTTTGCACGCAACATGGATTGGACAGCGGGCGATGCGGTGACAAGTGGTGACGACGTACACATTGACTTCACCCTCAGCACCAACCCCGACACACTCGCCATTTGGCAACAGGCCTTTGTGGCCCAGCTGCGCGTGGCGTTGACACCCGGCCAGCTGACCCTCACGCTGACCGTCAACAACACCGAAGCGCAAAACGATTTGCACTTCACTGGCGCACTGCACACGTACCTAGCCGTCGATGACATTGACCTGACCGAGCTGCGTGGCTTGGGCGGTCACCCCGAATGGGATGCTGTGGCCGATGTGCACGGCGTGGCCGACGAGGCGCTGTACTTTGACGGCGAGTTCGACCGCGTATACGCGCGTGGTGAGGGCTTATCTGCCAAGCCGCTGCACCTGCAAGATGGTGCGTCTACCTTGCAAATTGAACAAAGCCCTTCGTGGGCTGAGTCTGTGGTGTGGAACCCCGGCGAAAGCAAATGCGCCGCACTGGCCGACATGCCCGCTCAAGGTTTTGCTCGCATGTTGTGCGTGGAAGCCGCGCAGGTGTTTGAACCCATCTCAATTCCCGCTGGTAGCCAATGGGTTGGCTGGCAGCGTTTGACCGTTTCTTGAAGAACTCTTTGGATCTCTATGCTTGCTAAGCGCATCATTCCTTGCCTCGACGTGACCGGTGGTCGCGTCGTCAAAGGCGTCAACTTTGTCGAGCTGCGCGATGCAGGCGACCCTGTTGAAATCGCGGCACGCTACAACGACCAAGGTGCAGATGAGCTGACGTTTCTTGACATCACCGCTACCAGCGACGCGCGTGATGTGATTCTTCACATCATCGAAGCCGTGGCCAGCCAAGTGTTCATCCCTCTCACTGTGGGCGGTGGTGTGCGCACCGTCGACGACGTGCGCCGCATGCTCAACGCAGGCGCTGATAAAGTGAGCTTCAACTCAGCCGCCATTGCCAACCCACAAGTGATTCGCGATGCCTCGGCCAAATACGGCGCGCAGTGCATCGTCGTGGCCATCGATGCCAAACGCCGCACCGCGGAAGACGAACAGCGTATGGGCGCAAACGGTTTGCCCGTTGGCCCCGGCTGGGATGTGTTCAGTCACGGCGGCCGTAAAAACGTAGGCCTGGACGCCGTGGCGTGGGCCAAGCAAATGGCCGATTACGGCGCAGGCGAAATCTTGCTTACCAGCATGGACCGCGACGGCACCAAGAGCGGCTTTGACTTGCAGCTCACCCGTGCTGTGTCCGACATCGTGCCCGTGCCCGTGATTGCCTCAGGCGGCGTGGGCAACCTCGACCACTTGGCCGACGGCGTGCAACAAGGCGGTGCTGACGCCGTGCTGGCTGCGAGCATCTTTCACTACGGCGAATACACCGTGCAGCAAGCCAAAGAGCGCATGCGTGAGCGCGGCATTCCTGTGCGCTTGTAATCCTTTTCTTGAAAACAACCGACATGACCTCAACTTGGCTTGATGCCATCAAATGGGACGACAAAGGGCTGGTGCCCGTGATCGCCCAAGAAAAAGACAGCGGCGATGTGCTGATGTTTGCGTGGATGAACCGCGAGGCGCTGCAAAAAACGGCTGAGCTCAAGCGTGCGGTGTATTTCAGCCGCTCACGCAACAAGCTGTGGTTCAAGGGCGAGGAGTCGGGCCATGTGCAAACGGTGCACGACATTCGCATCGACTGCGACAACGACGTGGTGTTGCTCAAGGTGACGCAAGAAGGGCACGAGCCCGGCATTGCCTGCCATACTGGCCGCCATAGCTGCTTCTACCAACGCCTTGAAGGTGAAGCGTGGCACGCTTGCGAGCCTGTGCTGAAAGACCCTGAATCTATTTACAAGTGAACACCATGAGTTCAAACGATACCCTGCAGCGTCTGGCCGACGTGATTGAAAGCCGCAAGCCCGCCAATGGCGGCGACCCCGAGAAGAGCTACGTCTCGCGCTTGCTGCACAAAGGCCCTGACGCGTTCTTGAAGAAGATTGGCGAAGAAGCCACTGAGACCGTGATGGCCGCCAAAGATGTGGACCATGGCGGCGACGCTTCTAAGTTGGTGTACGAAGTGGCCGACCTGTGGTTTCACAGCATGATCGCTTTGGCGCACTATGGCTTGAAGCCCTCTGACGTGATTGACGAGCTGGCGCGCCGCGAAGGCCTGAGTGGCTTGGAAGAGAAAGCTTTGCGCAAAGCGCAAGCCCGCGAAGCCGCAGGCGAGTGAGGACAATATGACAGACGCTAATTGCATTTTTTGCAAAATCATCGCGGGTCAAATCCCGTCGCGCAAGGTGTACGAAGACGACGAAATCTTCGCGTTTCACGACATCAACCCGTGGGCGCCCGTGCACTTTTTGATCATTCCTAAGTTGCACATTCCCTCGATGGCGCATGTCACGCCCGAGCATGAAGGTTTGTTGGGTCGCATGATGTTGCTGGCCCCCAAGCTGGCTTTGCAAGAAGGCGCAAAACCTTACCCCGAAGGTGGCTTTCGCATCGTGGCTAATACTGGCGCTGAAGGTGGGCAAGAAGTCCATCACATGCACTGGCATGTCATGGGCGGTCCACGCCCTTGGCTGCGCGGCTGATTAGAATTCAATCAATTATTTAGGAGTCACACATGGGTTCGTTTTCAATTTGGCATTGGCTGATCGTCTTGTTGATCGTCATCATGGTGTTTGGTACCAAGAAGCTCAAAAACTTGGGCTCAGACTTGGGCGGCGCCGTGAAGGGTTTCAAAGACGGCATGAAAGATGGCAGCGCACCTGCCGAAGACAAGCCAGCAGCGCCTGCTGCCGCTGTGTCTGCTGACAAAAACACCATTGACGTTGAAGTCAAGAACAAGTCTTAATTGATGTTGATCGCTTGCTTTGTTTGATCTCGATTTTTCCAAAATTGCGGTAGTGAGTGCGGTGGCCTTGGTGGTCATCGGGCCCGAGCGATTGCCCAGTGTCGCCCGCACGATGGGGACGATGATTGGCAAAGCCAAGCGTTACGTGGCTGACGTCAAAGCTGAGGTCAACCGCACGATGGAGCTCGATGAGCTCAAGAAGATGAAAGAGACGATGGAGACAGCGGCACGCGATGTGGAGCACTCCGTACACACCGCAGCCAGCGACTTTGAGAAAGACTGGTCCGAAACCACGGCTGGTTTGTCGTCTGACCATTACGAACCGTTGGCCCCACCGCCACCCACGTATGAAAACCCAGGCAAGAAATGGCGCCTCAAGCGTGGTGCCGTGCCGCATTGGTACAAAGCCCGTCAAGGTGTACGCACCAAGGCGCTATCTGGCGCGGCCCGCGTGGCGCGTTTTCGCCCTGTGAAGCGTTCTGAACATGTCTGATACCCCCTCTACCGACGAATTGGCAGGCACCGAGCAGCCGTTTGTGCAGCACTTGATTGAGTTGCGTGACCGTTTGGTCAAAGCCACGATTGCCGTGTTGGTGGCTGGTGCTGCGTTGGCGATTTACCCCGGCCCTGCCGAGCTGTATGACTTGTTGGCTGCACCTTTGGTGGCTCAGTTGCCTGCGGGTGCCACGTTGATCGCCACGTCGGTGATTTCACCATTTTTGGTGCCGCTCAAAATTTTGCTGATGACTGCGTTCTTGCTGGCGCTGCCGGTGGTGTTGTACCAAGTGTGGGCGTTCGTGGCGCCTGGCTTGTATTCGCACGAAAAGAAATTGGTGCTGCCTTTGGTGGTGTCGAGCACTTTGCTGTTCATGGTGGGGGTGGCCTTTTGCTACTTCTTCGTGTTTGGCCAAGTGTTCAAGTTCATCCAAAGCTTTGCGCCCAAAAGCATCACGGCTGCACCTGATATTGAGGCTTATTTGGGCTTTGTCATCAGCATGTTCATCGCCTTTGGTTTGGCGTTTGAAGTGCCTATCGTGGTCATTGTGTTGGCGCGCATGAATGTGGTGACCATCGAAAAGCTCAAAGACTTTCGCTCGTACTTCATCGTGTTGGCATTCATCATCGCGGCCATCGTGACGCCCCCCGATGTGGTGTCGCAGCTGGCGCTGGCCATTCCCATGTGCATCTTGTACGAGATCGGCATTTGGGCCGCACAGTTGTTCATCAAACACACGCAAGCGCCTGACGCCGAATAAGCTCTGCGCAAACACACCATGAAACGTCAATGGTTGCTGTTCTCCCAAGTGGTCACCGTGCTGGTGGCGATTTGGTTTGTGGTGGGGACCTTGAAGCCTGAGTGGCTCAACCGTCGCGTGCCAATCTCAGGTGTGACTTTGCTGGAGGCTGCACCCAATGTCGCTGGTACGGTCATGCCTGGCAGTTTCAGCCCCGCGGCCAAAGTGGCATCGCCTGCCGTGGTGAGCATTGCCACCACACAAGCGAATGCGCCCGCGCATCCTTTTCAAAACGACCCTTGGTTTCGCTTTTTCTATGGCGACCGCGAAGACGACACGCCACAGCAGGGCTTGGGCAGTGGCGTCATCGTCAGCCCTGAGGGGTACATCCTCACCAACAACCATGTGATTGAGGGTGCGCAAGAAATTGAAGTCACCTTGAGTGACAGTCGCCATGCAACTGCACAGGTGATTGGCGCAGACCCGGATACCGACCTCGCTATTTTGCGCATCAACCTAGACCGCTTGCCCGTCATTGCCTTGGGCAATTCAGACACCGCGCAAGTGGGTGACCGCGTGTTGGCAATTGGCAATCCATTCGGCGTGGGCCAAACCGTGACCAGCGGCATCGTGTCGGCCTTGGGCCGTAACCAGTTGGGCATCAACACTTTTGAGAATTTCATCCAAACCGATGCGGCCATCAACCCTGGCAACTCGGGCGGCGCTTTGGTGGATGTGAACGGTAATCTGATTGGTATCAACACCGCCATCTATTCGCGTTCGGGCGGCAACATGGGCATTGGTTTTGCCATTCCTGTGTCTACCGCGCGTCAAGTGCTAGAGGGTATCGTGCGCGATGGTCAAGTGACACGCGGCTGGGTGGGAATTGAACCCAGTGAGTTGACGCCTGAATTGGCCGAGACGTTTGGCTTGAAGCAAACCAACGGTGTGGTGATCACGGGGGTGCTGCAAAACGGCCCCGCTGCGAATGCAGGCTTGCGCCCAGGCGATTTGTTGTTGGCCGTGGCTGGGCAGCCCGTGAAAAATGTGGGCGAGCTGTTGACGCGAATTGCCGCACTCACGCCCGGCGAGAACGTGAAGCTCGAAGTGGTTCGGCGCAATCAAAACCTGACCTTGAATGTCACGGCGGTCCAGCGTCCCAAAACCAAGGTGCCCCGATGAGTCAAACCGTCACCCGCCAAACATTGCTGAGTGCCTTCAACGATTTGTTGCAGCCTGCACGTTTCAAAGATTACGGACCGAACGGTTTGCAAGTCGAAGGTGCAGACACCATTCGCCACATCGTCTCTGGCGTGACCGCCAGCCGCGCTTTGATTGAGGCGGCGATAGATGCCAAGGCGGATGCCATTTTTGTTCATCACGGTTTGTTTTGGCGTGGCCAAGACGGCACGGTCACCGGCTGGATGAAGCAACGCTTGCAACTGCTGTTGGCACACAACATCAACTTGTTGGCGTACCACTTGCCGCTGGATGCACATCCTGAATTGGGCAACAACGCGCAGCTAGGCCAGCGTTTGGGGCTGCAAGTGCAAGGCACGTTTGGTGAGCAAGATTTGGGCTTGTGGGGCGCGCGCGCGGATGGCCAAACGTTTGCCGATGCGCAAGCTTTGGCGGCAGTGGTGTCGGGGGCTTTGCAACGTGAGTCTGTGGTGGTGCAAACGCCTGCGCGAGAAATACGCAAAGTGGCTTGGTGCACCGGCGGTGCGCAAAGTTATTTCGAAGCAGCCATTGCCGCGGGTGTGGATGCCTTTATCACGGGCGAAATTTCAGAGCCCCAAGCGCATTTGGCGCGCGAAACTGGGGTGGCTTTTTTGGCTTGTGGGCATCACGCCACTGAGCGTTATGGCGCACCTGCCGCTGCGGCGCATGTGGCGGCACAACTGGGCATCAGCCACCAGTTCATCGAAATAGATAACCCCGCATGATGGGTGTTCGCACATGAGCACCGCTGAACATTTCAAGCCCATGGCCATCACGCTGGGCGATGCTGCGGGCATCGGCCCAGAAATCATCGTCAAAGCGTTTCGTGATGCACCCGAGCAGCTGCAAGGCTGCGTGGTCGTCGGTGATTTGGCGGTGATGCAGCGTGCCGCATTGCTGTTGGCTCAGTGCGAATACCACGAACCACAAATGCACATGCAGTTGGTCAACGATTTGCGTGAAGCTGCCCAAATCAAAGCGCCATTCACCATCCCCGTCTTGCAAGTCACGCAGCCTTTGGCGGCTGACCAGCTGCCTGCGTGGGGCCAAATCAGCGCAACCGCTGGGAAGCTGGCTGCTGACTGCGTGGTGTGGGCGGCGCAAGCCGCCTTGCGCGGCGATGTGTCGGCGGTAGTCACAGCACCTTTGCACAAAGAGGCCTTGTTTGCAGCGGGTGTGCCGTTCCCGGGGCATACCGAAATGTTGCAGGCGTGTGCAGCAGCCCATGCAGGCGTGGGGGTGGACGACATGCCCGTGCGCATGATGTTGGCCAACCCTGAACTCAAAACGGTGTTGGTCAGCATCCATGTGTCCCTGCGCCAAGCGATTGACGCGGTGACCCATGACAACATTTTGCAAACCCTGCGCATCACCCATGCGGCAGAGTTGGTGGCCACGGGTCGCGCACCACACATGGCCGTGGCGGGCTTGAACCCGCATGCGGGCGAGGGTGGCTTGATGGGGCGTGAAGAACTCGACACCATCATCCCCGCCTTGCAACAGGCGCGTGCCGAGGGCATGCACGTGAGCGGGCCGTTTGCGCCCGACACGGTGTTCATGCGCGCACGTGCCAAGAACGGACAACCCGGTGAGTTTGATGTGGTGGTGGCGATGTACCACGACCAAGGCTTGATCCCCGTGAAATACTTGGGCGTAGAGCAGGGCGTGAACGTGACGTTAGGACTGCCGCTGGTGCGCACCAGCCCCGATCACGGCACTGCCTTTGATGTGGCCGGCACGTGCAAGGCGGATGCGTCGAGCCTGTTGGCTGCGGTCGCCATGGCGCGTGCCATGCGCCGCTGAAGCGGTTTATTTTTTCAAACTGTCGCGGATATCGCGCAACAACAGGACTTCTTCTTTCGGCGCTGCTTCTTCGGCCGTGCCTTTGATGCGGTTGATTTGCTTGATCATCAAGAAAATGATGAACGCCAAAATCACGAAGTTCACGGCCACGGTGATGAAGTTGCCATACGCAAACACCGGTACGCCCGCTTTCTTCATGGCATCCAGCGTCATTGCGGTGCCTTGAGGGGCTGAACCGAGAACGAGGAAGAAATTAGAAAAATCGAGATGACCAATGAAGGCGGCCACGATGGGCATGATCAGGTCGTTCACGGCTGAATCGACGATTTTTCCAAACGCTGCACCGATGATCACACCGACAGCCAAATCGATGACATTGCCTTTGACGGCGAAGGCTTTGAACTCTTTCAACATGTTGAATCCTTTGTGTATAAAAGTATTCGAATTATCGCTGGCTTACCGCAGCCTTGCAGTGGAAGCACTGCGTAATAAATAGCGGGTGTGTGTGGTCAGCTACAATCAAGTGTTAACCCAACCAGTGATTATTGTTTGAGGAATTCCATGAGTGACACCCCAGTAGACACCAACAAACGCACGTGGCTGATTGCCTCGACTTGCGCGGGTGCGGTCGGTGGCGTAGCAGTAGCTGTGCCTTTCGTCAGCACGTTCCAGCCTTCCGAGAAGGCCAAAGCTGCCGGCGCTGCTGTCGAAGTCGACATCTCTGCCCTCAAACCCGGCGAAAAAATGACCGTCGAATGGCGCGGCAAACCCGTTTGGATCGTCAAGCGCACCCCTGAGCAGCTCGAGTCTTTGAACAAGACCGAAACTCAGCTGGCTGACCCCAAGTCGGAGCGCAAGCCCAGCGAACTCACGCCTGCATATGCGCGCAACCAAGCTCGCTCTATCAAACCTGAAGTGTTTGTGGCTGTGGGTATTTGTACGCACTTGGGTTGCTCACCCTCAGACAAATTCCAAACAGGCGCACAGCCTTCACTGCCTGACGATTGGAATGGTGGCTTCTTGTGCCCTTGCCACGGTTCGACGTTTGATATTGCTGGTCGCGTGTTTAAAAACAAGCCTGCGCCAGACAATCTCGAAATCCCGCCACACATGTACCTGTCCGACACCAAGCTGTTGATTGGTGAAGACAAGAAAGCCTGATAGGACGCACCATGGCTGAATTTAAAGAAATCTCCCCTGACGCCAGCGCTGGCGAAAAATTGCTCAACTGGGTGGACAACCGTTTCCCAGCATCAAAGCTCTACAAAGAGCATTTGTCTGAGTACTACGCACCCAAGAACTTCAACTTCTGGTACTTCTTTGGCTCATTGGCACTCTTGGTGTTGGTGATTCAAATCGTGACCGGTATTTTCTTGGTCATGCACTATAAGCCAGACGCCGCTTTGGCATTTGGTTCTGTTGAATACATCATGCGCGACGTGCCATGGGGCTGGTTGATCCGCTACATGCACTCCACTGGCGCTTCGGCGTTCTTCATTGTGGTTTACATGCACATGTACCGTGGCTTGATCTACGGTTCATACCGCAAGCCACGTGAATTGGTGTGGGTCTTTGGCTGTGCCATCTTCTTGTGCTTGATGGCCGAAGCTTTCATGGGTTACTTGTTGCCTTGGGGCCAGATGTCCTATTGGGGCGCTCAAGTGATCGTGAACTTGTTTGCTGCTGTGCCTTTCGTGGGCCCCGACTTGGCTTTGCTGATTCGTGGTGACTACGTGGTGGGCGATGCCACCTTGAACCGTTTCTTCAGCTTCCACGTGATTGCTGTGCCACTCGTCCTGTTGGGCTTGGTGGTTGCACACATCATTGCGTTGCACGAAGTGGGCTCTAACAACCCAGACGGCGTGGAAATCAAAGGCCCGAACGCACCGAAAGATGCCAACGGTCACCCACTCGACGGCGTGCCTTTCCACCCGTATTACACCGTGCACGACATTTTGGGTGTGAGCGGCTTCTTGTTGGTGTTCAGCGCTGTGATCTTCTTCGCACCTGAATTCGGTGGTTACTTCCTCGAATACAACAACTTCATCCCTGCGGATCCTTTGAAGACACCGTTGCACATTGCGCCAGTGTGGTACTTCACGCCCTTCTATTCGATGTTGCGTGCGATCACCAGTGAAATGATGTACGTGTTGATTGCTTGCGTTTTAGCTGGTGCTTTCTTTGGTGCTGTCAAAACCAACTTGCCAAAAGTAGTCAAAGCGGGTGTGGTGGGTGCAGCTTTGTTTGTGTCCGTGCTCATGCTCTCCATCGACGCCAAATTCTGGGGTGTGGTGGTGATGGGCGGCGCTGTCGTGATCTTGTTCTTCTTGCCCTGGTTGGACAACTGCGGTGTCAAATCAATCCGCTACCGTCCTGACTGGCACAAGTACATGTACGGTGTGTTCGTGGTGAACTTCATCGTGTTGGCTTATTTGGGCGTTCAACCACCCTCCGCCATTGGCGAGCGCGTGTCGCAAGTCGGTACCTTGTTCTATTTCGGCTTCTTCTTGTTGATGCCGATGTGGAGCCGCATGGGTGCAACTAAGCCTGTGCCTGACCGCGTTACCTTCACGCCTCACTGAGATTCACGGAGTACATAACCATGAAAAAAATCATTCTCAGCTTGGCATTGGCCCTCGGTGTGGTGGCTGGCGCGCAAGCGTCTGGCGGCGACACCATCGCATGGGACAAAGCGCCTAACAAAACCAACGATTTGGGAGCCTTGCAAAACGGCGCCAAAATTTTTGTCAACCACTGCTTGAACTGCCACTCGGCTGCATTCATGCGTTACAACCGATTGAAAGACATCGGTTTGACAGAACAGCAGATCAAAGACAACTTGTTGTTCACGACTGAAAAAGTCGGTGACACCATGAAGGCCAACATTGACCCCAAACAGGCCAAAGATTGGTTTGGTGCCACACCGCCTGACTTGACAGTGATCGCACGTTCACGTGCTGGTCACGGCGGCACAGGTGCGGATTACCTCTACACCTACATGCGCACGTTCTACCGTGACGAAACCAAAGCCACAGGTTGGAACAACTTGGTGTTCCCTAACGTGGGCATGCCTCACGTGTTGTGGGAATTGCAAGGCGAGCGTCGTCCGATCTATGACACACACGAAGACCACGGCCATCAAGTCCAAACCTTCAAAGGCTGGGAACAAATCAAGCCAGGCAAGATGACCGCTTTGGAATACGACCAAGCCATGGGTGATCTCGTGGGTTACTTGCAGTGGATGGCTGAGCCAGCTCAAAATACACGCGTGCGCATCGGCGTTTGGGTCTTGTTGTTCTTGGTTGGTTTCATGTTCATCGCATGGCGCTTGAATGCTTCCTTCTGGAAAGACATCAAGTAATTTGCGCAAATTCGGCAACAGGCTTCATGCCTGTTGTCACTTCACGGAGTGACAGGTTAGCCTGCCACTCTTTTTGATTTTTAGGAGCCGCCCATCATGATGGTGCTTTATTCGGGAACTACGTGTCCCTACTCACATCGCTGCCGTTTTGTCTTGTTCGAAAAAGGCATGGACTTTGAAATTCGCGATGTTGATCTTTACAACAAGCCCGAAGACATCAATGTGATGAATCCGTACGGTCAAGTGCCAATTTTGGTTGAGCGCGATTTGATCTTGTATGAGTCCAACATCATCAACGAATACATCGACGAACGTTTCCCACATCCACAGTTGATGCCTGGCGACCCTGTCGAGCGCGCCCGCGTGCGTTTGTTCTTGTTGAACTTCGAAAAAGAATTGTTCACACACGTGTCCACGTTGGAGTCTCGCGCTGCCAAAGCCAACGACAAAGCTTTGGAAAAAGCACGCGCTCACATCCGTGACCGTTTGACACAGTTGGCTCCCGTGTTCTTGAAGAATAAGTACATGTTGGGCGAAAACTTCTCCATGCTCGACGTGGCCATTGCACCACTGTTGTGGCGCTTGGATCATTACGGCATCGACTTGTCGAAGAATGCTGCACCATTGCTCAAGTACGCTGAGCGCATCTTCTCGCGCCCAGCCTACATCGAAGCATTGACGCCTTCTGAAAAGGTCATGCGCAAGTAATTCGTATGTTGAACGCTCCAGACGCCTCTTCCACCCGTCCGTATCTGTTGCGTGCGTTGCACGAGTGGTGCACCGACAGTGGGTTCACGCCCTATGTCGCGGTCTTGGTTGACGAGACCGTGCAAGTGCCGATGGAGTACGTCAAAAACGGTGAGATTGTGTTGAACGTGGGCTATGACGCCACGGCAGGCATGACGCTGGGCAATGAGTTCATTGAATTCAAAGCCCGCTTCGGTGGTGTGCCGCGTGAAATCATCATCCCCATCAATCGTGTGATGGCGATTTACGCGCGTGAAAACGGACAAGGCATGTCCTTTCCGATGAACACCGCATCTGATGCGGTTCCTGCCGCTGTGGCTAAACGTCCCGCATTAAGTGCGGTGGACACGTCACAGGTTGACGGTGGTGCAGACGATGAGCCGCCAACGCCCACGACACCTTCAGGTCGTCCAACACTCACGCGTGTGAAGTAAAAACACACGAAAGTTAGGTTAGAATTCTGCCTGCGCCGCTTTAGCTCAGTTGGTAGAGCACCCGCCTTGTAAGCGGTAGGTCGTCAGTTCGATTCCGACAAGCGGCACCAAAATAAAACCCGTTACGCCTTTGGCGTAGCGGGTTTTTCTTTAGCTGTGCGATTTCACTTTGACGCGGATGGTGTTCACATTCCAACCCTTGGTGCGCAAGTGGGCGCACAAGGCCGGCAATGTTTGCCGTAGCTTGGCGGCTACAGCGCTGTTGGGCACCAACAAACACCAAGCATCATCTTCTACCCCACCAGATTGGACCAGTGGACGCAACGAAGCGGGAAGCAGTGGGGCGATCGCTTTGAGTCTGTTTTGGGTGTCCTGAGCAATCGCGGAGAGGTGGGCCAAAGAAGGTGCTGAGCCAACCACTTGCTCCAAGGTCTGTGATTTACCGCGCACACTGACCCTTGATTTGGGCGGTGTGTTGTATCCCAGCGCACGATAGGCGGCAAGTGTGTCGGGATGCGGTGTAGAACGGGTGGCCATGACGCAATTATGGTTCCGCTGACGGTTAAAATTCTGAGCTTCTATCAAGCCTTTCACAAAGGATTTTGCGACCCTTGTTTTTGCAGAAAAACAGGGACCTCGCAGTGCTCGCATGGCTCTCAATTTCTTGACTCAAATTTTTGGTAGCCGCAATGAGCGGCTACTCAAGCAATACCGCAAAACCGTCACGCAAATCAATGCGTTGGAGCCTTCGTTGGAGAAGCTCGACGATGCGGCCTTGCGTGCCAAAACCGACGAATTCAAATCACGCGTCGCCAACGGTGAGGCCTTAGACGATTTGTTGCCTGAAGCTTATGCCGTGGTGCGTGAGGCTTCCAAGCGCGTCATGAAAATGCGCCACTTTGACGTGCAGATGTTGGGCGGCATTGCGCTGCACCAGGGCAAAATTTCCGAAATGCGTACCGGTGAAGGCAAGACCCTCACCGCCACATTGCCCGTGTACCTGAATGCCCTCACCGGCAACGGCGTGCATGTGGTGACGGTGAACGATTACTTGGCCAGCCGTGACGCGCAATGGATGTCGCGCCTGTACAACTGGTTGGGTTTGTCTGTGGGCATCAACTTGCCACAGATGCCGCGCGAAGAAAAGCAAGCGGCTTACCGCGCCGACATCACCTACGGCACAAACAACGAATACGGCTTTGACTACCTGCGCGACAACATGGTCTACGAAGCCGCTGACCGTGTGCAACGCAAACTCAACTACGCCATCGTGGACGAGGTGGACTCCATCTTGATCGACGAGGCGCGCACACCGCTCATCATCAGCGGTCAAGCCGAAGACCACACAGCGCAGTACGTGGCCATCAACCGCATCGTGCCGTTGCTCACTCGCCAAGTCGGTGAAGAAGACCCACGCACGGGCGAGGGCATCATCACGCCCGGTGACTTCACGGTGGACGAAAAATCACACCAAGTCTTCATGACCGAACAAGGCCATGAAAACGCTGAGCGCATTTTGAGTGCCAACGGTTTGCTGCCCGAAGGCGCATCGTTGTACGACCCCGCCAACATCAGCTTGATGCATCACCTGTACGCAGCCTTGCGTGCCAACCACCTGTATCACCGCGACCAACATTACGTGGTGCAAAACGGTGAGATCACCATCGTGGATGAGTTCACGGGTCGTTTGATGTCGGGTCGCCGCTGGAGCGATGGTCTGCACCAAGCGGTGGAAGCCAAAGAGGGCGTGGAGATTCAAGCCGAGAACCAAACACTCGCCTCCATCACGTTCCAAAACTATTTCCGCTTGTACAACAAGCTCGGCGGCATGACAGGTACAGCCGACACCGAGGCGTACGAGTTTCAAGAAATTTACGGTTTGGAAACGGTGGTGATTCCACCCAACCGCATCAGCAAACGTGAAGACCAGCTGGACCGCGTTTATAAAACCACGGCAGAAAAATACACTGCTGCCATTGACGACATCCGCGAATGCTACGAGCGCGGTCAACCCGTGCTGGTGGGCACCACCTCGATTGAAAACTCAGAGCTGATTGCTGAGATGTTGGAGAAGGCCAAGTTGCCGCACCAAGTGCTCAACGCCAAACAGCACGCCAGCGAAGCCACCATCATTGCGCAAGCCGGTCGCGCCAAGATGATCACCATCGCCACCAACATGGCCGGTCGTGGTACCGACATTGTGTTGGGCGGTAACGTTGAAAAAGCGATTGCTGAAGTCGAAGCCGATGAGGCTTTGGACGCCACAGAAAAACAAAAACAAATCGACGCCCTGCGCGTGCAATGGGCCAAAGACCACGACTATGTGAAGTCACTCGGTGGCTTGCGCATCATTGCCACAGAGCGCCACGAGTCACGCCGCATTGACAACCAGTTGCGCGGCCGCTCGGGCCGTCAAGGTGACCCAGGTTCTTCTCGTTTTTACTTGAGCTTGGATGACTCTCTGATGCGCATTTTTGCGGGCGAGCGTGTCAAGTCCATCATGGACCGATTGAAGATGCCAGAGGGCGAGGCCATCGAAGCTGGCATCGTCACACGCAGCATCGAAAGCGCGCAGCGCAAAGTCGAGGCACGCAACTTTGACATTCGCAAGCAACTGCTGGAATACGACGATGTGTCCAACGACCAGCGCCGTGTGATTTACCAACAGCGCAACGACATCTTGGATGCCACCGATTTGACCGCTCAAATCGCCAGCTTGCGTCAAGGTAGTTTTACCGACTTGGTGCGTCAATACGTGCCCGAAGAATCGGTGGAAGAGCAGTGGGACATCGCAGGCTTGCAACGTGCGTTGTTGCAAGAATGGCTCATTGAACTGCCGTTGCAAGAAACCGTGCAACAAGCGTCGGCCATCACCGACGAAGAGATTCTTGAGCAGGTCATTGAAGCGGCGCACGCCACATTCCAAGCCAAGCTCGATCGCGTGGGCATTGAACAGTTCACGCCGTTCATGCGCGTGGTCTTGTTGCAAAACATCGACAGCCATTGGCGCGAGCATTTGGCAGCCTTGGACTATTTGCGCCAAGGCATTCACTTGCGCGGCTACGCCCAAAAGCAGCCCAAGCAAGAGTACAAGCGCGAAGCGTTTGAGTTGTTTGGCCAGTTGCTCGACTTGGTGAAGAACGAAGTCACCCGCGTGTTGATGACGGTCAAGATTGAATCGAACGAGCAAATTGAACAAGCTGCGACTGAGTTGGAAGACCGCGCAGAGAATTTGCACAACGTGACCTACACCGCCCCTGACGAATCAGGCCAAGCGGTCACCACGGCAGATGAAACCACCTTTGCCGCACAAATGCCGCCTGTGGGTCGTAACGATCCCTGCCCGTGTGGCAGCGGTAAAAAATTCAAGTTCTGTCACGGTAAGTTGATCTAATAAATACATGTCAGTTCATCTCACTCCTCCCAATCCTGCCGATTTACATGCCATTGCTGGCGTGCGCATTGGTGTCACCCAAGCGGGCATTCGCAAAGCAGATCGCAAAGACTTAACCGTGGTGCTGATTGACGAAGGCGCATCGGTCAGCGGTGTGTTCACGCAAAACCGTTTTTGTGCAGCACCTGTCCAGGTGTGTCGTGAGCATTTGGATTCAGGTCAAGGTATCCGTGCGATGGTGGTCAACACCGGCAATGCCAATGCGGGCACGGGCGAAGAAGGCTTGAAGCGTGCACGCGAAACCTGCGTGGCCTTGGCTGAAGCCTTGCATATTTCTCCTAACCAAGTGTTGCCTTTCTCGACCGGCGTCATCATGGAGCCGTTGCCGCATGACCGCATCATTGCGGGCATGCCTGCAGCCATCGCCGCGGCTGGGGATGCCGGCAGTGCACAGCAATGGGCCTATGCCGCTGAAGGCATCATGACCACTGACACGGTGCCCAAAGCGGCCAGCACACAAGTACAAATTGGTGGTGCAACCGTCAGCGTGACCGGCATCAGCAAAGGCGCGGGCATGATTCGTCCCAACATGGCCACCATGCTGGGCTATGTGGCCACCGATGCGTGCGTGGCCCCCGTGTTGATGAAAGAGTTGTCGTTGGTTTTGGCCGAAGGCTCGTTCAACCGTATCACTGTCGATGGCGATACATCGACCAACGACTCGTTTGTCGTCATCGCCACCAACAAAGCGCAACACGCGCCTATCACCAGCTTGCAAAGCGCAGAAGGCCAAGCCTTGCTGCAAGCCATGTTGCAAGTCGCACGCGAACTCGCGCAAGCCATCGTTCGCGATGGCGAGGGCGCCACCAAGTTCATCACCATCCGCGTGGAGGGGGGCAACACCAGCGCAGAATGCCGTCAAGTCGCCTATGCCATTGCCCATTCGCCTTTGGTGAAAACAGCCTTCTTTGCCAGCGATCCCAACTTGGGCCGCATCTTGGCTGCGGTGGGCTATGCGGGCATCACCGACCTCGACCAAACTGGCATTGATTTGTATTTGGACGATGTACATGTCGCCATCCAAGGTGGCCGTCATCCCGAGTACCGCGAAGAAGACGGTCAACGTGTGATGAAGCAATCTGAAATTACTGTGCGCGTGGTCTTGGGCCGTGGCACAGCCAGTGACACGGTGTGGACTTGTGATTTGAGCCACGACTATGTCAGCATCAACGCCGACTACCGCAGCTAATGACAACCGAACTTCATCCCTTAGAACGCTTGGTGCAACGCGCCGAGGCTTTGATGGCGCGCATTGAGCAAGTGCTGCCGCAACCCATGGCTGAGCCTGATTGGTCAGCGAGCGTGGCCTTTCGGTATCGCAAACGCAACAATGGTCGCGGCGGCTTAGAGCCTGTACGTCATGTGGCCAAACTGGGTTTGGCTGACTTGCAAGAGATTGACGGCCAAAAAGAAAAAATTCAGTGCAACACTGAGCAATTTGTGAAGGGCTTGCCCGCCAACAACGTGTTGCTCACGGGCGCGCGTGGCACAGGTAAGTCGTCACTGATCAAAGCGTGTTTGAACGAATACGGCCCACAAGGTTTGCGTTTGATTGAGGTCGACAAAGACGACCTGACCGACTTGCCCGACATCATTGAGTTGGTGTCAGAGCGTCCAGAAAAGTTCATGATCTTCTGTGATGACTTGAGTTTTGAAGATGGCGAGCCCGGCTACAAAGCGCTCAAGTCCATCTTGGATGGCTCGATTGCGGCAGCGACACCCAATGTGTTGATTTATGCCACCAGCAACCGCCGTCATTTGTTGCCCGAGTACATGAAGGAAAACCTCACGTACACGCATACCGACGATGGCGAAGTGCACCCAGGTGAAGGCGTAGAAGAGAAAATTTCTTTGTCTGAACGCTTTGGTTTGTGGGTGAGCTTTTACCCCTTCAGCCAAGATGAGTACCTGACGATTGCTGCGCAGTGGCTCTCGTCGTTTGGCTTCAAGCCTGCTGAAATTGAGGCGGCCAAACCTGAGGCGTTGGTCTGGGCTCTAGAGCGCGCTTCGCGCAGTGGCCGTGTGGCGTATCAGTTTGCTCGCGACTACGCGGGCAAACACGCCGCTTAAATCATGACGGACGCTGAAGTGCGCGTGGTCGATGCAGACCGGCCGCGCTCGACGGACCGCAGCTTGGTGCAAGTGGCGGTCGGTGTGTTGATGCGCGGTGACGATGCCTTCTTGCTCACCAGCCGTCCCGAAGGTAAAGCCTACGCAGGCTTCTGGGAGTTTCCTGGTGGCAAGCTCGAGGCTGGCGAGACGGTTGAGCAAGCTTTGCGCCGCGAACTACAAGAAGAAATTGGAATCACCATTCACGATTGCACCCTGTGGAAGACCGAGCGCATCGATTACCCCCATGCCTTGGTGCAACTGAACTTTTGCAAAGTGACGCAGTGGTCGGGTGAGTTGCAAATGTTGGAGTCGCAGTCGTTTGCTTGGCAACAGTTGCCGGTGGCTGTGACGCCTGTCTTGCCCGGTACGGTGCCCGTGTTGCAGTGGTTTGCGCAAGAGCGCGCATTTGTGGGCGAGACGCATAGCGTCTGAGATATCGCGTTGTTTATTGCAGCGGTGTGTTTTCGAAGTCGGCGTCGTCTTGCGGCGTTTGATCGGGCAAGCGGTGTTCTTCGTTGGCCCAAGCGCCTAGGTCAATGTTGCGGCAGCGTTCGCCGCAAAAGGGGCGATACACATTGGCTGCTTCGTAGCGACTAGGCCCACCGCACTGCGGGCAAACAACGATGCGAACCTCAGCGTCACTCATGGCTTAAACGCAAAGAGCCATTTCAAAAGGCACATCATCGGTGCTGTGCTGCAAACGGCCATCGCCGTCTTGGCGCATCATGCGCACCCAAATCATCAAACGGTTGCCGCTGATTTCAGGGATGAAGCCCAGCGCTGGGTCAATCGCCACACGCATGAGTTGGAATTTTCCTTGCGCCAGCGATTGCTGGAACTGGCCGCCCATGGCCATCATTTTTTGTGTGGTGCCTGTGTCGCGCATGAGCGAGAGCAGCAGATTCACAGAGTCTTTCATGGGCTGGAACACTTCGAACCAGCGCATGATGTCGGCACGGCGCAGGTCTGGACTTTGTTGCTGCCATGCGTGGTACGCCGGCAAATCAAAACAGCAAGTGCCACCAGGAATTGCCACACGGTTGCGCAACGCGGTGAGCCATTCGTTTTCTGTGATGTTCTGGCCAATCTTGCCAACGGCCCCGTTGAGACCGCCATAGCAATGGTCGATGTTGTCGAGCAACTGTTGCAAGGCCGTTTCAGACACCGACGGGTTGCCGCGCAAGGAGTTGAACTGTTGTTTGTGGCGCTCTAAGTCTTTGAGCACGTCTGACTTGAGGTCGGTACGTCCACCGGCTTCGACCAACTCAAACAGGGTGGTGAGCGCAAAGTGGTTGTCTACGGGGTGGTTGCGCGATGTCAGTTCTTCAAAACGCTGAAACAGGTGTTCCAGGCGCAAGTAGGTGCGCACACGTTCGTTGAAGGGATGTTCGTACAGAATCACGCGAAAAAACGAGTCAAAGTTGGACTTTTGTAATTAACAAGATCATAACCGCTTGCAAACCCCGCCTCCCCGATTAAAGAGGCTGAATAGGTAAAGCGGCGACAAGTTGATCTAAGGCTTGGAGCGACAGCGCGTCGTTGTAAATCACCCAGTCAGCCGCAGCCAGTCGTTGCTCTCGGGTGGCTTGAGCCGCTATGATTTTTTCGACCGTGTCGCGGCTGAAATTGTTGCGTGCCATGACCCGTTGAATTTGAGTTTCGACGAGGCAGTCGACCACCAGCACGCGGTCAACTTGGCTGCGCCAACGGCCAGACTCAACCAGCAGGGGGACATCAAACACAACGGTGCGGTGTCCCGCATCCAAAGCGGCTTGGGCTTGACGCTTGGTTTCGAGCGAGACCAGCGGATGGATGATGCCTTCTAAGCGTTGTTTGGCCGAAGGGTCGCTGAAGACATGGGTGCGCATGCGTTCGCGGTCGAGCGCGCCTTCGGGCGTTACAAAATCAGCGCCAAACGCCTCGGCGATGGCGGGTATGGCCAAGCCATGTGCAGCGGTGACGCTGCGCGCGATGGCGTCTGCGTCAACCAAGGCCGCGCCGCGTTTCACAAGCATGGCTGCCACACTGCTTTTGCCGCTGCCAATGCCGCCGGTGAGGCCTAAACGAAGCGTGGGGGTGACATGTGAGTGTGCAGACATGGCGCTAAGTCTATGCAAAAAATGACCAACCCAACCATGCGGCAATAGGCCCCATGCCGACAACCGCGATCAACAGGCCTGCTGCCGCTAAGAAGGGGCCAAAAGGGACGTAACCGTCGGGGTGGAGCCGATCGATGAATTTGAGTGTCAAACCAAAGATGGCGCCGCTCAAGCTGGCCAACATCAGCAAGGGAATCAAAGCCAGCGGCCCCAGCCAAGCGCCTAAGCCAGCCAGTAATTTGAAGTCGCCAGCCCCCATGCCTTGCTTGCCTGTGATGCGTTCAAACGCCGTGGCCACGCACCAAAGCACACCATAGCCCATGACAGCACCCCAAACGGATTGATCTAGGCGAAGTGGCAGCCCACCACTGGCGCTGGCGATGAGGCCACCCCACACCAACGCTTGCGTTAGATCATCGGGGAGCAGCGTGGTTTGCCAATCAATCACGGCCAAAGCCAGCAGTGTTGTTGCAAAGAGTGCCCAGCAAAGCGCCGTGACATTGAACCCCCAGTGCCATGCGCATGCAACCCACGTCAGAGCCGTGATCACTTCAAGCAGTGGATACAGCGGGTGGATGGCTTGTTGGCAAAAACCGCAGCGACCTTTCAGCCAAACAAAGCTGAGCAAAGGAATGTTGTGGTGCCATTTCAAAGGCGTGTGGCACTGCGGGCAATGTGAGGCGGGCCAGCACAAGTCGTAGCGTTGATTTGTGTGAATGGTATTGGGCTCAGCCATCACCATGCGTGGCAAACGGTGAACCGCAACATTCACAAAACTGCCAACCAAAAGTCCGAGGCCAAAGGCGATGAGCCACGTCATACCACTTGCCCCAGTTGAAAAATTGGAAGATACAAAGCCATCACCAAGCCGCCAATCAAGACACCCAGCACCACCATGATGAAGGGTTCCATGAGTGTAGACAGTCTCGCCACGGTGCTGTCGACGTCGCGTTCGTAGTAGTCGGCCGTTTTGGCGAGCATGTGATCGAGTGCGCCAGACTCTTCGCCAATGGCGCACATTTGCCCGACCATGGGTGGAAAGAGTGCCTCGGTGCTGTCCAGTGCTTTCGAGAGTGATGTGCCTCGCATCAACTGCGCTTGGATGGACCGCGTTGCAGCTTGAAACACCGCGTTGCCTGTCACGCCCTGGACCACGTCTAAGGCCTCAGTCAGTGGCACGCCTGCTGTAAATAGAGTGGCCAAGGTGCGTGTCCAGCGCGCGGTGCAGGCATGGCGTATGAGTTGGCCAGCAATCGGGATGCGCAGCAAAAAACGATCCAGGCGTGCCTGCCAAGCCACACGGTGCCTGATTTGGTGGCGCGCCCACCACGCAGCGGCGATGCCTAACGCCGCACAGGCCAAGCCATAGCGTTGAAACGTCTCACTGAGCGCAATGACCATCCGCGTGAGCCAAGGCAACTCGGCACCGAACGAGGCAAAGATGTTTTGAAAAGCAGGCACCACAAACACCAAGATCAGTGCGAGGACCGTGAGCGCAATCACCAGAATTGCGGCGGGATAGACCAACGCTGAGCGGACCGTGGCCTGCAGCGCTTGCGTTTTTTCAAGATGGTGCGCCAACCGATCGAGCACAACATCCAGCGTGCCTGACATTTCGCCAGCCGCGACCAGATTGCAATAAAACGCATCGAACACCTGGTGTTTTCTGAAAGCTTGGTTGAGTGCAATGCCTCCTTCAATTTGGGTGTGCACATCGCGAATGAGAGTTTGAAGGTCGGAGGGGGCGAGACCTTTGCCGAGCATGTCAAAGGATTGAAGCAGCGGCACGCCTGCGTGCAGCAGCGTGGCCAACTGGCGGGTCATTTGTGTGAGCTCGTCAGTCTGAATGCGTGGTCTTCTTGTGCGCCTCAGCCAAGGTGGCAGTGTCCATTGACGTTGGATCTGGGTGGGTCGAATGCGCTGCTGACGCAACCATTCAGCCACATCGCTTGGGCTATTCGCTTGCATTTCGCCCCGCAAGCGCTGCCCTTGTCGATCGTTACCCCGCCATGCGTAGCGATGCTCAGCCATGGTTGGTGAGGGCCATGACCTCGTCCATGGTGGTGATGCCTTGCAAGACCTTCAACCATCCGGCTTGCCTTAAGGTACGCACGCCCTCCAGTGCGGCTTGCGCAGCCAAGGTTTGGGTGTCGTTGTCACGGATGATGCATGTTTGCATGGCATCACTGACAGGCATGACTTGGTAAATGCCGATGCGTCCTTTGTAGCCTTTGTCGCAGGCGTGGCAGCCGACCGCTTTGTACAGTGCGGCGTGTGCGCGTGAGTCGGCTGGAATGGCTTGGCTGTCTTGCGGCGTTAATGTGTTGAAAAAGAAGGCGGTTTGTTCTGCATCTAAAGGGCTTTTGCATTTGTCACACAAACGTCGGATCAGCCGTTGTGCTGTGATGAGGTTGACGCTCGCAGCCACGTTGAATGCCGCAATGCCCATGTGGCGCAGCCGCGCTAAGGTGCTGGGGGCGTCGTTGGTATGCAGTGTTGAGAGAACTAAATGGCCAGTTTGTGCCGCTTGAATGGCAATTTCGGCAGTTTCTAAATCGCGAATTTCACCCACCATGATCACGTCAGGATCTTGTCGCAGCAAGGCCCGAAGCGTGGTGGCAAAAGTCAATCCAGCGCGCTCATTGATATTGACTTGGTTCGCGCCAGGGAGGTGAATTTCTGACGGATCCTCAACCGTTGAGATATTGACTTCTGCCCGGTTTAATAATTCAAGGCAGCTGTAAAGAGACAAGGTTTTGCCAGAGCCCGTTGGCCCCGTCATCAAAATCAGGCCATGTGGGCGGCCTAGGGCTTGAAGTAATTTGGTGCGGTCATCTGGCTCATACCCCAACGCAGCCAGCCCCGGCCTTTCACGGGAGAAATTCAAAATTCGAACCACGATTTTCTCGCCATGCAACGTGGGCAAAGAGCTGACCCGTAAATCAATGGTTTGGTCTTTGTAGGGATACTGAATTCGGCCATCTTGCGGTACACGCTTCTCCGCAATATCCATCCGAGCCAAAACCTTGAGGCGCGAAACAACCGGATCTCGCAAACTGAGGGTAGGGGTGGCTGCGATTTGTAATTGCCCGTCAATGCGAAACCGCACGCGAAAGAAATCCTCGCCACTTTCGACATGAATGTCTGACGCAAGTTGTTCAAATGCGCGATGCAGGAGCAGATCCAGCGTTTGGACGGCAGATTGTTCCGGTATTGCGGATGGCGCGATGTGTGGGGGTGGCATCAAAATCCTTAACCAATGAATGAGGATTTTTGGCTGATGCTTCGGCCAGAAGATGGGGTTGACGTTACAAACATGTCATTTGCACCATTCCCGGGAAATACGCCAATTGGCGTATTTCAGAACACTTTAAATTTAAGTAAACTGCCTAAATCAGCATCGCTGGTAAAATCAACAACAGGAACAACACCGTGAACAAGACAGAACTCATTGAACACATCGCAGGTAAATCTGATATTTCTAAAGCTGCTGCCACACGCGCACTCGCTTCCATCATTGAGGCTGTCAAAAAGACACTCAAAAAAGGCGACACCGTGACTCTGGTTGGTTTTGGCACTTTCAGTGTGAGCAAACGTGCAGCACGCACAGGCCGTAACCCACGTACTGGCGCTGCTTTGAAAATCAAGGCCGCTAAGGTGCCACGTTTCAAGCCCGGCAAAGGTTTGAAGGATGCTTTGAATTAATATTAAATTCAAATCATTTTAATAAAAGCCCGCTTTATGCGGGCTTTTTAATTTCTCTGGTTATGTTTAGAATAACAACGTCTTTTTAAAACATATTGAATAGGAATATCTCATGGCACGTACAACTGTTGCAAATCAACTCGCCGCTATTCGTAAACAGCGCGAACTGTTGGACAAAAAAGAGCAGGCTTTGAAATCGAAGTCTCACGACAAAGTGTTGGCAAGTATTGTCGCCATGGCCAAAGACGCGGGTTTGACCGCTGACGACATTGCGAAAGCATTGAGCGCAGGCAAGGCCGCCAAGGCAGGCAAAGCCCCCAAAGCTACCAAAAAAGGCGCTTTGGCTGGTAAAAAAGTGGCACCTAAATACCGCAACCCTGCCAACCCAGAGCAAACTTGGACGGGCCGCGGCGTGTCCCCCACTTGGGTTCAGGCGTTGAAGAGTGCTGGCACCTTAGATTCAGCGCTCATCGCTCAAGCTGTTGCGGCTTAATTCACGGATTGCCGAGTTTGAACATGAGTCGTTTTAAATATGTGGCTTGTGCCTTGGCACTCATCGGTTTTGCAGCTTTGGCTAAGCCGATTGGCAACTATCCCTCGATTCATTTGAGTGAACTGCCTGACTCTTTGCGGTCTGTGTGGAAAGAGCTCAAGCCTGAAATGAATGAAATGAGCCATTGCGCTGCAGCCTTTGATAGCCATTCTGATGGTGAAAAAATGGCATTTCGCTGCTCAATTCATATCAAAATGTCTGCAGAGGGTGAACGTCGTGCGATGCGCTATTGCGAAGAAAAGCGCGCAGAAAAGGGCATCAAAATGCCCTGTAAATTGGTTGAAGAGTAAATATCTGGCGCGCTGTATTTAGCGCGCTAGATTTAATTTCTGCATGATTTGTTGGGTGGCCTGAATAATAGGCATGGCTGCCTCGGCCAATAGAGGCGCATCCGTGGATTGATGGGCCCATTGGTCAGCGCGATCGAGTATCAAATAGAAATCGTTCATATTGCCAATCTCGAACGATTCGTCTTTGGCTTTCATGATTTCGAGCAAAGTCAAATAGCCTAAGAAATACAAGGCGAACATCAAAGAGATGGACGCATTTTGTGACAGCGCATGACCATCCACAATTTCGGCAAACATCTCACGAATGGTGTCGATCGTGACAATTTCGTTGGGGTCGAATTTAAATTCTGCTTTGAAGCAATCGCAAGCGATGTCCCATTGCTGAATGCTGTCGGTGTAGGGTTTGTCTAAATCGTGCATTCGGTACCTGGGGTTTAGTTGCGGCGGTCTAGCAATTGCGCCGCCAAGGCATGCATGGCTTCGCGATACGGGCCAGTTGGCAAGATACTCAAGGCAGCAATCGCACGTTCAGCTTCAGCGCTCGCGGCCGCGCGGGTGGCGTCTAGTGCGCCGGTGCTGCGCACAATCTCGACAATTTCTGCCAAGGCATCCATTTCGCCATTTTCAATCGCGCTTTGGATGGTTTGGCGTTGCGCAGGTGTACCGCGCTGCATGGCAATGATGAGCGGTAAGGTGTTTTTACCTTCGCGCAAATCGTCGCCTAAGTTTTTGCCCAGTTCTTTGGCATCACCGTCGTAGTCGAGCACGTCGTCAATCACTTGGAAGGCCGTGCCCAAGGCTTGGCCGTAGTCGGCGCAGGCTGCTTCAACGTCAGGTGAGCTTTTGGCCAAAATGGCGGCCAAGCGTGTGCTGGCTTCAAAGAGTTTGGCAGTTTTGGAGCGAATCACGCGCAAATAACCGGCTTCGTCCAGCGAGGCGTCGTGCATGTTCATCAACTGAAGAACTTCGCCTTCAGCAATCACGTTGGTGGCTTCGGCCAGCACTTCCATGACGCGCATTTCGCCGGAATCCACCATCATTTGGAAGGCGCGGGAATATAAGAAGTCGCCCACCAGCACGCTGGCTGGGTTGCCAAACGATTCGTTGGCCGTGGGGCGGCCACGGCGCAGGGTGGATTCGTCCACCACATCGTCATGCAGCAAGGTGGCCGTGTGGATGAATTCCACCACGGCTGCCAAGTTGTGGCGCTGCGCATCGGTGTATCCCAAAGCGCCGGCCATGAGCAGCAATAACGCTGGGCGAATTCGCTTGCCGCCCGCGGAGATGATGTACTGCGACACGGTGCCCACCAGCGGCACGCCCGAGTCCAGGCGTTGCGCAATGACGCGGTCAACTTCTGCCATATCGGCAGCGATCAGGGCTAAGGCGTTGGAAGGTGTGGTGGACAAAGCGTGACTAGAAAAAATGGGGACAAAAGCGTTGAAACGCCGCTGGATTATAGGGACGAGCAAACCAAATCAATCACTGCTATAATTTCGGGCTCTGCGGAAATCCGTCCGTAGATATCCACATAGATTCTTATCTAGAGGTCTCACATGTACGCGGTCATAAAAACCGGTGGCAAACAGTATCGTGTTGCTGCTGGCGAAAAAATTAAAGTAGAACAGATTGCTGCGGACGTAGGCCAAGAGATTGTGATCGATCAAGTTTTGGCAGTCGGCAACGGCGCTGAACTCAAGGTCGGCACACCCTTGGTGTCCGGTGCAACTGTCACAGTGACAGTTTTGTCTCATGGCAAACACGACAAAGTTCGCATTTTCAAAATGCGTCGTCGTAAGCATTACCAAAAACGCCAAGGGCATCGTCAGCAATTCACAGAATTGCAGATTGCTTCCATCAACGGCTAAGGAGCATTTGACATGGCACAGAAAAAAGGCGGCGGCTCTACGCGAAACGGGCGCGATTCCAAGCCCAAAATGCTCGGTGTGAAAGCCTTCGGCGGTGAGTTGATCTCTGCTGGCTCTATCATCGTGCGCCAACGTGGTACCAAGTTCCACCCCGGCGTGAACGTCGGCGTGGGCAAAGACCACACTTTGTTCGCATTGGTTGACGGTCACGTCTCGTTCGGCGTTAAAGGCGCTTTGAACAAGCACATGGTCAACATCACACCCGTTTGATTTTTTCAAACTGATTTGTGACAAAGCCCCGACTTGTCGGGGCTTTACTTTTTACACTAGACCCATGAAATTCGTAGACGAAGCCTATATCGACATCGCCGCTGGTGATGGGGGGAACGGCTGCGTCTCCTTCCGTCATGAGAAGTACAAAGAGTTCGGCGGCCCCAACGGTGGCGACGGCGGGCGCGGCGGCCATGTGTTCGCCGTGGCTGACCCCAACCTCAACACCTTGGTTGACTTCCGTTACTCACGCCGCCACGAGGCCAAGCGCGGCCAACACGGCATGGGCTCCGACATGTTCGGCCATGCAGGCGACGACATCACCTTGAAAATGCCCGTGGGCACCATCATCACCGACGTCGAAACTGGCGACGTGTTGTTTGAGTTGCTCACCCCAGGCGAAGTCATCACCATCGCCAAGGGCGGTGACGGTGGCTTTGGCAACATGCGCTTCAAGAGCGCGATCAACCGTGCGCCCCGTCAAAAAACACCAGGCTGGCCTGGTGAAAAACGCGAACTCAAACTTGAGTTGAAGGTGTTGGCCGACGTCGGTTTGCTGGGCATGCCCAATGCGGGCAAGTCCACGTTGATTTCCGCCATCTCCAATGCGCGTCCCAAAATTGCCGATTACCCCTTCACCACCTTGCACCCAAATTTGGGTGTGGTGCGCGTGGCCGCCGAGCAAAGCTTTGTGGTCGCCGACGTGCCCGGCTTGATCGAAGGTGCGTCTGACGGTGCAGGCTTGGGCCATCAGTTCTTGCGCCACTTGCAGCGCACACGTTTGTTGCTGCATCTTGTGGACATTGCACCGTTCGATGAAGGCGTGGACCCCGTGGCGCAGGCCAAGGCCATCGTCAACGAACTCAAAAAATATGACAAGGCCTTGTACGACAAGCCGCGTTGGATTGTGCTCAACAAGCTCGACATGGTGCCCGCAGACGAACGCGAAGCCTTGGTGGCTGATTTCGTCAAGCGCATGAAGTACAAAGGTCCGGTGTTCCAAATCTCGGCGCTCACGCGCGAGGGTTGCGAACATCTGATCAAAGACATCTACAAACACATCAAAGCGCAACAGGTGGCTGAGCAGCCGCCCGAGTATGTTGACCCCCGCTTTGTTGAGCCCACGCCTGAATAAGCTGCTGCCATGACGCTTTCGACTTCCACCGTGTTGCGCGATGCACGACGCATCGTGGTCAAGGTCGGCTCTAGCTTGGTCACCAACGAAGGCCGTGGCTTAGACGAAGAGGCCATTGGCGAGTGGTGTCGCCAGCTCGGTGCCTTGGTGCGCGATGGCCGTGAAGTCATCATGGTGTCCAGCGGCGCCATTGCCGAAGGCATGAAACGCTTGGGCTGGACAACCCGCCCGCAAGAGCTGCACGAGCTGCAAGCCGCCGCCGCGGTGGGCCAAATGGGCTTGGCCCACATGTACGAAACCAAGCTGCGCGAAAACGGTTTGGGCTCGGCCCAAGTGCTGCTCACGCATGCCGACCTCGCTGACCGCGAGCGTTATCTCAACGCCCGTTCCACCTTGTTGACCCTGCTCACGCACGGCGTGCTGCCTGTCATCAACGAGAACGACACGGTGGTCAACGATGAAATCAAGTTTGGCGACAACGACACCTTGGGTGCCTTGGTGGCCAACTTGGTCGAGGCCGATGCCCTGATCATCTTGACCGACCAAAAAGGTTTGTACACCGCTGACCCGCGTCGCGACCCAACAGCTACCTTTGTGCATGAGGCGCGCGCAGGCGATGCCAAACTCGAAGAGATGGCGGGCGGCGCAGGCTCAAGCATCGGCAAGGGCGGCATGATCACCAAAATCTTAGCGGCCAAACGTGCCGCAGGTTCGGGTGCCTCCACCGTCATTGCATGGGGCCGTGAGCCAGATGCTTTGGTGCGTTTGACGCAAGGCGAAGCCATTGGCACCTTGTTGGTGGCGCAAACCCAAAAGCAACAAGCCCGCAAGCAATGGATGGCCGATCACCTGCAACTGCGTGGCTCCGTCACCATCGACGATGGCGCGGTGAATAAGCTTAAGTCCGATGGTTCAAGCCTCTTGCCCATCGGCATGACAGGTGTGGACGGTGATTTTTCACGCGGCGAAGTGATTGCGATTCTGGACAGCCAAGGCCAAGAAATTGCTCGTGGCTTGGCCAACTATGCGGCTGCTGAAGCGCGTTTGCTGTGTCGCAAGCCTTCAGGAAAAATGACAGAGCTACTCGGCTACGCCGCTGAGCCAGAGATGGTGCACCGCGACAACTTGGTGCTCTCCAAATAACAAAAAGCCCACCGAAGTGGGCTTTTTTTATGAACCTTCGCGCTGTCGCAAACCTGCTTGTGGGTCAGGGTCAAACGTGGCGCCTGGTGGCAACTCCATGTTCATGACGGCACCAAATTGCTTGGGCATACCGCTGTTTTCTTGTGCGGGGTGATGGCCAGTGCGCAAATGGCGGTTGCGGTTGTCTTGGCGCGGCAAAAAGCGCGACAGCTCAGTCAGCGCCATTTCATACACGCCGCGCTTGAACTCGACCACCACGTCCAGTGGCACCCAGTAGTCATTCCAACGCCAAGCGTCAAACTCTGGATGGTCGGTGGCACGTAAATTCAAATGGTGGTCAGGCGCGACCATCTGCAGCAAAAACCAAATTTGCTTTTGGCCTTTGTAAAAACCGCGCGCATCGCGGCGGATGAACCGGTCTGGCACCTCATAGCGCAACCAATCACGGGTACGGGCAACAATGCGCACATGCTCTTGCTTGAGCCCCACCTCTTCGTGCAGTTCACGGATCATGGCTTGCTCGGGAGTCTCTCCTCGATCAATGCCACCTTGTGGGAACTGCCAGCTGTGGGTGCGAATGCGCTTGCCCCAAAAAACCTGATTTTTCTGGTTGAGCAAGATGATGCCGACGTTGGGTCTGAACCCTTCTCGGTCAAGCATAATCAAACCTCAAATTTTTAAACTGAGTCGATTATGCACAGAGCTGCACCAGTTCACTCAAAATTTGACGTAATTCCCTACTAAATTGACGATTCGATTGCACGCATGAAAGCCTCCCAGTTTCTCATTTCCACCCTCAAAGACGCCCCCGCTGACGCCGAAGTGGTCAGCCACAAATTGATGATGCGCGCGGGCCTGATCAAAAAGCTCGGCGCTGGCATTTACAACTACATGCCCATGGGCTTACGCGTGATTCGCAAAGTCGAAGCCATCGTGCGCGAAGAGATGAACAAAGCGGGCGCCATTGAGCTCACCATGCCCGTGGTGCAACCTGCTGAGCTGTGGCAAGAAACCGGTCGATTCGACAAGATGGGCCCAGAACTCTTGCGCATCAAAGACCGCCATGGCCGCGACTTTGTGGTGCAACCCACCAGCGAAGAAGTGGTGACCGACATCGCCCGTCAAGAAATTCGCAGCTACAAACAGCTGCCTAAAAATTTCTACCAAATTCAAACCAAATTCCGTGACGAGCGCCGCCCACGCTTTGGTTTGATGCGCGGCCGCGAATTCATCATGAAAGACGCGTACAGCTTTGACCGTGACCAAGTTTCGGCCAAGCAAAGCTACCAAGTCATGGCTGACGCTTACCGCAAGATTTTTGACCGCTTCGGCTTGACCTACCGTGCCGTGGCTGCGGACAGCGGCGCCATTGGCGGCGACTTGAGCGAAGAGTTCCAAGTGATTGCCGCCACCGGCGAAGACGCCATCGTCTATTGCCCCACCAGCACTTACGCCGCCAACATGGAAAAGGCCGAGGCCTTGGCGCCCACGCAAACGCGCGGTGCAGCCACGCAGGCTTTGACCAAAACTGCCACACCTGGCAAAAGCACTTGCGAAGACGTGGCTACTTTGTTGAACGTGCCGCTGAACACCACCGTCAAATCATTGGTGTTGGCCACCGACACCCTCAACGACAAAGGCGAAGTCGTTAAGTCACAAGTGTGGCTCTTGCTCTTGCGCGGCGACCACGACATGAACGAAGTCAAAGTGGGCAAGTTGCCTGGCTTTGAAGGTGGCTTCCGTTTCGCCACAACGCAGGAAATCGACGACCACTTCGGTTGCAAGCCCGGCTACCTCGGTCCCGTCAACTTGAAGCAGCCTTTGAAGATCGTGGCAGACCGCGATGTGGCGGTGATGGCCGATTGGATTTGCGGTGCTAACGAAGTCGACTTCCACATGACGGGCGTCAACTTTGGCCGCGATGTGGCTGAGCCTGATTTGGTGGCCGACATTCGCAACGTGGTGGCCGGTGACGCCTCGCCAGACGGCCAGGGTGTGCTGGCGATTGAGCGCGGCATCGAAGTGGGCCATGTGTTCTACCTCGGCACCAAATACAGCCAAGCCATGAACGCCACGTTCTTGGACGTGAACGGCAAACCGCAATTCATGGAAATGGGTTGCTACGGTATTGGTGTGACGCGCTTGCCCGCCGCCGCCATCGAACAAAACCACGACGAGCGCGGCATGATTTGGCCTGATGCCATCGCACCATTCACCGTGGTGATTTGCCCCGTCAACATGGACCGCAGCGAAGACGTCAAAGCCGCTGCCTTCAAGCTCTACGAAGACTTGTTGGCCTTGGGCGTGGACGTCATCTTGGACGACCGTGGCGAGCGCCCCGGCGCGATGTTTGCCGACTGGGAATTGATCGGCGTTCCCCACCGCGTGACCATTGGCGACAAAGGCCTCAAAGACGGCGTGGTCGAGTACCAAAATCGCCGCGACAGCGAATCCACCAAAGTGGCCGTGGCCGAGGTGTTGGCGCATGTGAAGGCCAAGCTCGGTTTGTGATGCAGCAGCGTGCTTGCGCCCGTTCAGGCCAGACAGGCATGGCGGGTGTTGAGCACCTGATACGCAATACATGCCGCTTGCTTTGGCGCTTTGGGCGACAGAGTACGGCGGCTTTTTTTCTGTGCGTCTTATGCCTCCCCTTGGCGAATGCCGGCAACCAGCGTGAAGAGCCCTTGATCGATTCGGTGCGCACCGCGCTCAGCGCGGCGGTGCATCAGTCAGGTCCTCCGGTATTAGTTCATGCCGATGTGAAGGCGCTCAACGCCTTTCAGCAATGGCTCACGCAAACCGAAGCACGTTTAGAAAAACAGTTGCAACGTCGCAAAGCCAGCCCTGCACAAGCCAATCTAGCCATCGCTGCGGCCACGCCAAACGGCACACCTGATGTACTGGCGCATGAACTGGCCAATCCGCATTTGCGCCGCGAGTTTTTGCAAACCGTTTGGTACGAAAGCCAGCGTGCCGGCTTAGAGCCCTCGCTGGTGTTGGGCCTCATTCAAGTGGAAAGTGGTTTTCGCAAATTTGCCATCAGCAGTGCAGGGGCGCGGGGCTTTATGCAAGTCATGCCGTTTTGGACGCGTGTGCTGGCCGAGGGCGATGCCAGTGTGTTGTTTCAAGCGCAAACCAATTTGCGCTTTGGTTGCGTCATCTTGCGGCACTACATGAACGTTGAGAACGGAGATTTATTTTTGGCGCTAGGCCGTTACAACGGCAGTCGGGGCCAAGCGCAATATCCAAATGCTGTGTTGGCAGCGCAAAAGGGGTGGCAATGAAAGTATGGTTTTTCGTCTTGGCAGCGGCGCTGCTGACAGGCTGCGCCACCAAAGCCTATCGCGCTGTTGAGGCCGAGTGCGCGCCACAAGCTTTGGCGGATTACCCTGAGAACAAAGTGCAAGTGGTGCAAACACGTCAACGCGTGATTCATGTGTCAACAGGGATGCGCAGTTGTTTTAGCACGCGCGACGGCGCACACACCAACACCATTTGCAACGACATCACGCGGCCCGAATACATTCCCTACCAAGAAACTGTCGTGATTGACCAAAACGAAGCCGTTCGCAAAATGGCCATTGAGTCGTGCGCTGCCAATTTGTGTTTGCAACGCTACGGCAACGCCAAATGTAAAACTGAGCAACTGTTGGTGCCGGTGCAATAAAAAAGCCCGCTGCAGCGGGCTTTGGTGATTAACCGTTGATGACTTTTTGCAACTCACCCGACTCATACATTTCCATCATGATGTCGGAGCCACCAATGAATTCGCCCTTGATGTAGAGCTGTGGGATGGTGGGCCAGTTGCTGTATTCCTTGATGCCTTGACGAATTTCGGCGTCATCCAGCACGTTCACGGTTTTGATGGCTTTGGGGTCGACGCCGCAAGCTTTGAGCACTTGCACCGCACGGCCCGAAAAACCACACATGGGGAAGCTTGCGCTGCCCTTCATGAACAGCAACACCTCGTTGCCTTTTACGAGTTCATCAATGCGTTGTTGTGCGTCGCTCATAGGTTCTCTCCAAATCAAAAGTTAATTATTTCACTGTTGGCCATTGTCCACCCGAGCAGCGCAAGATGCCCGCAAGGTCAGGACGGCTTTGTACGTTCACAAACCCTTGGTTGCCCAGCAAGGTTTGCACGGCATGGGCTTGGTCGTAGCCGTGTTCCAGCAACAGCCAGCCATTGGGTTTGAGGTGTTGTGTGGCTTGGCGCACGATGGTGCGGATGTCGTCCAGTCCGTCCACGCCAGAAGCCAGCGCAGACAAAGGCTCGTGTTTCAACGCAGCCAAATGTGCATCATCGCTGGCCACATAGGGCGGGTTGGACACGATGGCGTCGAAGGTGTGCCCGTTCAAGGGGGCTAGCCACGAGCCGTGGTGAAAATCCACAGGCAGCGCCAAACGTTTGGCATTGGCACTGGCCACAGCCAAAGCATCGGCACTGGCGTCTACTGCACACACTTGGGCATCAGGCCGCGAATGTTTGAGCGCCAAGGCAATCGCGCCACTGCCGGTGCCAAGGTCCACCACGTCGGGCGAGGGCGTGTCGGCAAGGCAGGACAAGGCCCACTCCACCAAAGTTTCGGTGTCTGCGCGTGGGTCGAGCACGCGGTGGTCCACGTGCAGTGTCAACCCGAAAAACTCTTTCTCGCCGGTGATGTAGGCCACGGGTTCGGTGTTCAGGCGGCGTTGTGTGTTGGTCGCGAAGGTGGCTTGCACAGTCGCATCTAGCGCGTCATCACCGTGCGCCAACAACCAAGCGCGGTCATGCGGTGCGCGGCCCAAGGCGTGCAACAGCAGCACTTGGGCTTCTAGGCGTGGCAGGCCCAAGGTTTGTGCCCAGGCTGCAGCTTGCACGACAGTCTGCATGGCTTGTGCTTCTGATGTGTTTGCTCCAGTGGTCGACACGACAGGCAAACCGCTGGGCTGCATCGCGCTCATGTGTTGCCTTCCAGCGCGGCCAGTTGTTCGGCTTCGTGCGCATGCTTCAACGCTTCCATCGCTTCGCTCAAATCACCTTCCATGATGAAGTTGAGTTTGTACAGCGTGAGGTTGATGCGGTGGTCAGTCCAACGCCCTTGCGGGAAGTTGTAGGTCCGGATGCGGTCGCTGCGGTCGCCACTGCCAATCAAGCCTTTGCGCATGGCGGCGTCTTTGGCGGCGCGCTCTGAGCGGTCTTTTTCTTGGATGCGAGCCGTCAGCACTTTCAACGCTTGGGCTTTGTTGCTGTGTTGGCTTCGGCCGTCTTGGCATTCGGCCACGATGCCTGTGGGCAAGTGGGTGATGCGCACGGCAGAGTCGGTCTTGTTGATGTGCTGACCACCCGCACCGCTGGCGCGGTAGGTGTCGATGCGCAAATCGGATGGGTTGATTTTGATGGCCTCGGCTTCGTCTGGCTCAGGCAGCACCGCCACCGTGCAAGCGCTGGTGTGGATGCGGCCTTGGGTTTCGGTGGCTGGCACGCGCTGCACGCGGTGGCCACCCGATTCAAATTTGAGCCAGCCATACACGCCGTCGCCGCTAGAGCCACCGTCCATGCGCACCACCACTTCTTTGTAGCCACCCAGCTCGCTTTGTGATTCGCTCACGATTTCGGTGCGCCAGCCTTTGCGCTCGGCGTAGCGCATGTACATGCGCAGCAAATCGGCGGCAAACAAAGCAGACTCGTCGCCGCCCGTGCCCGCGCGAATTTCGATGAACGCAGGGCGTGCATCGTCGGGGTCTTTGGGCAGCAACATGCGTTGCAGCTCGGCTTCGAGTTGCAAGAGTTCGGCTTGGGCGCTGGCAATTTCTTCTTCAGCCATGGCGCGCATGTCGGCGTCATCGCCACCGTCTTGCAACATCTGCTGCGCGGCTTGCAAATCGGCTTCGCGTTGTTGGTAGCGCGCGTAGCGGCCTGCGGTGGCCGTCACGTCGGTGTGTTCGCGTGACAAAGCCAAGAACTGTGTCATGTCTTTCATGATGTCTTCGCGAGACAGCAAGAAATCGAGTTCATGCAAACGTTGGGTGTGGCGCGCAAGCTGAGCGCGCAGAAAGTCTTTCATGGGGTCAGCGCCTAACGGTTGCCGCGCAAAAAGAAATGCTCAATCGCGTGGCGTGCCCGTTCGCGCGAGTCGGCGTCACCTGCGTGCAATTCGGCCATGGCACCGTGCAGCATTTTTTGGGTCAGGCCGCGTGACAAGGTTTCCAGCACCGCATCGACATCGTCGCCTTTGGCCAGTGATTTACGGGCACGCGCCAGCTCAGCGCTGCGCCAGTCTTCCGCTTGCGCGTTGAGTTGCTGAATGAGCGGCACATTGCTGCGCTGGTCCATCCAGTGTTCAAAGCTTTGCACGCCGGCATCGATGATGGCTTCGGCTTGCGCCACGGCGGCTTGGCGGTTGGCTTGACCGGTTTGCACCACGTCAGACAAATCGTCCACGGTGTAGAGGTACACGTCTTCGAGTGACTTCACTTCGGGCTCAATGTCGCGTGGCACGGCCAAGTCGACCATGAACATGGGGCGGTGTTTGCGTTGTTTGAGTGCGCGCTCCACCGCACCCAGGCCAATCAAGGGCAGGGTGCTGGCGGTGCAGCTGATGACCACATCAAACTCATGCAGTCGCTGCGGCAAGTCGGCCAAGCGCATGACTTCACCGCTGAATTGCGTGGCCAGCTTTTCGCCGCGTTCCAACGTGCGGTTGGCAATGGCGATGGCTTTGGGGTTCTTGGCGGCAAAGTGCGTGGCGCACAGCTCAATCATTTCGCCCGCGCCCACAAACAGCACGCGGGTTTCGCTGAGGTCTTCAAACAGCTGGCTGGCCAAGCGCACCGCGGCGGCGGCCATGCTGATGGAGTGCGCGCCAATCTCGGTGGAGCTGCGCACCTCTTTGGCCACAGCAAACGAGCGTTGGAAAAGTTGATTGAGCGTGGTGCCCAAAGCGCCGGCTTCTGAGGCAGCGCGCACCGCGTCTTTCATCTGGCCCAAGATTTGGGGTTCGCCCAACACCATCGAGTCCAAGCCGCTGGCCACGCGAAAGGCGTGACGGGCGGCATCGGCTTCCAGCAGGGCGTAAGTGTGGCCTTTGAGGTCATCTGCCGACACGCCGCCTGACTGCGCTAACCAAGCCAAGGTTTGCTGCATTTGGGCCTCGCTGCCCGCGCAGTAAATCTCGGTGCGGTTGCAAGTGGATAGGATGGCCACCTCGCTGTCGGGTGCAAAAGAATGGCGCAGGGTCGCGATGGTCGGACCCATTTGTTCGACCGCAAAAGTAAAACGGCCCCGCAAATCAAGCGGGGCTGTCGTGTGATTGAGGCCTAAAGCCCAGACTGCCATAACGCAGATTATAAAATTTACTCACATGGGCCCTTTAGAACAAATCATTCACACTTTTAACTTCATTGCACCGGCATGGGTTGTGGCCCTGTTTTGCGTGCTCGTGGCCCGTTTCACCGCCCGTTGGTGGCTGCCTGTGGCCAGTTGGAGCCTGCTGAAACAGACTGTGGTGAGTGGTGTTTTAGGCACGGCCGTCTTGGCTGGCGGCTTGGTTTTATGGGGCGTTGACGGAAAAATGGCTACGTATTCGGCTTTGGTCATCGCTTGTGGCACTGCCCAGTGGTTGATGTGCAAAGGCTGGCGCAGCTAAGTGTTGTGGTGATAAACACCTAACTTGGCATTCAAACATGCAGGCTTAAGAGGTAAAGCGAAGCGAGCGCTCCCCGAGACGAGCGAAGCAACGCCCCGCCAGACGGTGAGTAGGCCGTGTGCGCGGTGAGCGACATTCTGAGCGCAGCGAAGAGGAGCCAACGCGCATGCGGCTTACTCACCGTGCAGAAGTGACTTCAATCCAACGTCACCCGACCAATACCCCTAAAAGCCAATACCCGACACCCCCAAAGCCAGTAAGTGCTCTCAGCCCTCAAAACTCAAGTACCCAAGCCCCCTGCGGTAAAATTAACCCCTTAATTCGCGCCCTCAATGCGCCTTAGCGCGCACACCACAACATGAATGCTCCCACCTCGCTGAACCACTTGCTCGCCACGGCTGAAGAAAGCCCGCGACTGCGCGAAATTCCCTACAACTACACCTCGTTCTCTGACCGAGAAATCGTGTTGCGTTTGCTCGGCGCCGATGCCTGGGAATTGCTGCTGCGTTTGCGCCAAGAGCGCCGCACCGGTCGCTCGGCTCGCATGTTGTACGAAGTGTTGGGCGACATCTGGGTGGTGCAACGCAACCCCTATTTGCAAGACGACTTGCTCGACAACCCCAAACGCCGCCACCAACTGGTGGAAGCCTTGCATCACCGCCTCGGTGAAGTTGAGCAACGCCGCACGCCCGATACCGACACCGAACGCGATGCCATGGTGGGCCAGCTGCTGCAAGCGGCCAGTCGTGCGATTGAAACGTTCAACACCCAGTTCGACGCGATTGCCGCCCTGCGCAAAAAAGCAGCGCGCATGCTCAAGAAGCACACCGCCCACGACAACATCAAGTTCGATGGCCTCTCACGTGTGAGCCACGTGACCGACGCCACCGACTGGCGCGTGGAATACCCCTTCGTTGTTCTGACGCCAGACACGGAAGAAGAAATGGCGGGCTTGGTCAAAGGCTGTATCGACCTTGGCCTGACCATCGTCCCACGTGGGGGCGGCACGGGCTACACGGGTGGTGCGATTCCGCTCACGTGGAAGAGCGCGGTCATCAACACCGAAAAGCTCGAAGCCATGACCGAAGTCGAAATGGTCGACTTGCCCGGCATCGCGCACAAAGTGCCCACCATCTACACCGAAGCCGGTGTGGTGACCCAGCGCGTGGCCGATGCGGCTGAGCGCGGTGGTTTTGTATTTGCCGTAGATCCCACGTCTGCTGAAGCCTCGTGCATTGGCGGCAACATCGCCATGAATGCGGGCGGTAAAAAAGCTGTGTTGTGGGGCACCGCGCTCGACAACTTGGCCAGCTGGCGCATGGTGACCCCCGACGCTGAGTGGTTGGACGTGGTTCGCGTGGACCACAACCTCGGCAAGATTCACGATGCTGAGATGGCCAGCTTCGAGCTGAAGTACTACCAAGCCGACGGCAAAACCTTCATCCGCCAAGAGCGCCTCGACATCCCCGGCAAGTCCTTCCGCAAAGAAGGTCTGGGCAAAGACGTGACCGACAAGTTCCTCAGCGGCTTGCCCGGCGTGCAAAAAGAAGGCTGCGATGGTTTGATCACCAGCGCGCGTTGGATCTTGCACCGCATGCCTGTGCACACACGCACCGTGTGTATGGAGTTTTTCGGCAACGCCAAAGACGCGGTGCCCAGCATCGTGGAAATCAAAGACTACATGTTTGCCGAGCAAAAGCGCAGCGGCGTGTTACTGGCTGGCTTAGAGCATTTGGATGACCGCTACCTGCGTGCTGTGGGCTACGCCACCAAGAGCAAACGCGGCGGCTTGCCCAAGATGCTGTTGATTGGCGACATCGCTGGCGATGACGCTGACGAAGTAGCTCGCGTCACCTCTGAAGTCTCACGCATGGCCAACACCCGCAGCGGCGAGTGCTTTGTGGCTGTGAGCCCTGAGGCGCGTAAAAAATTCTGGCTCGACCGCAAACGCACGGCAGCCATCAGCCGCCACACCAACGCGTTCAAGGTCAACGAAGACGTGGTGATCCCTTTGCCACGCATGGCCGAGTACACCGACGGTATTGAGCGCATCAACATCGAGTTGAGCCTGCGCAACAAGATTGAGCTGTGCGACGCTTTAGAAGACTTCTTTGCCAAAGGCAATTTGCCTTTAGGTAAGTCTGACGATGCCGCCGACATTCCTACGCCCGAGTTGCTCGAAGACCGCGTGCAACAAGCCCGCTCACTCATTGGTGAAGTGCGTGGCCTGTGGCAGCAGTGGCTCAACGAGTGCGATGCACTGTTCCCACAGTTGCAAGATCACACTTTGCGTGCCAGCTGGAAAACACAAATCCGTGCGGTGTTGCAAAACACGTTCACGGGCGCACAACTCGCGCCCATCTTGGACGAGTGCAATGCCATTCACCAACGCGTGCTCAAAGGCCGCGTGTGGGTGGCCCTGCACATGCACGCCGGTGACGGCAACGTGCACACCAACATCCCCGTCAACAGTGACAACTACGCCATGCTGCAAACCGCCCACGAAGCGGTGGCACGCATCATGGTGCTGGCGCGTTCGCTCAATGGTGTGATTTCGGGCGAGCACGGCATTGGCATCACCAAGCTCGAGTTTTTGACCGACGACGAACTCAAACCGTTTGCCGACTACAAAGCCAAGGTGGACCCAGAAGGCCGCTTCAATAAAGGCAAATTGCTGCGCAACCAGGATGTGGATACATCCTTGCGCCACGCCGATTTGAGCCAAGCCTACACGCCGAGCTTTGGTTTGATGGGCCACGAATCGCTGATCATGCAGCAGTCCGACATTGGCGAAATTGCGGCCAGCGTGAAAGACTGCTTGCGTTGCGGTAAATGCAAACCCGTGTGCTCGACCCACGTGCCACGCGCCAATTTGCTGTACAGCCCACGTAACAAAATTTTGGCCACCTCGCTGCTGGTCGAAGCCTTCTTGTACGAAGAGCAAACGCGCCGTGGTGTGTCCATCAAGCATTGGGAAGAGTTTGAAGATGTGGCCGACCACTGCACGGTCTGCCACAAGTGTTTGTCGCCTTGCCCGGTGAAGATTGACTTTGGCGATGTGTCCATGAACATGCGCAACCTGTTGCGCAAGATGGGTAAAAAGAGCTTCCGTCCCGGCAATGCAGCCGCGATGTTCATGCTCAATGCCACCAACCCTGAAACCATCAAGCTGGCACGTGGCGCCATGGTGGGCGTGGGGATGAAACTGCAACGCTTTGCGCACGATGTGCTCAAGGTCGTGGCACGCAAACAAACCAAGGCGCCGCCTGCGTCGGTGGGTGCCGCGCCCATCAAAGAGCAGGTGATTCACTTCATCAACAAAAAGATGCCCGGCAACTTGCCCAAGAAAACCGCGCGCGCTCTGCTGGACATCGAAGACAAAGACTACGTGCCGATCATCCGTGACCCGAAGACCACCACGTCTGAAACAGAAGCGGTGTTCTATTTCCCCGGTTGCGGCTCAGAGCGCTTGTTCAGCCAAGTGGGACTCGCCACGCAAGCCATGTTGTGGCATGCGGGCGTGCAAACCGTGTTGCCGCCTGGCTACCTGTGCTGCGGCTATCCGCAAAAGGGTTCGGGTCAGTTCGACAAGGCTGACAAGATCATCACGGACAACCGCGTGTTGTTCCACCGCGTGGCCAACACGCTCAACTACCTTGACATCAAAACCGTGGTGGTGAGCTGCGGCACGTGTTTTGACCAGTTGCAGGGTTACCAGTTCGACAAAATCTTCCCTGGTTGCCGCATCGTTGACATCCACGAGTTCTTGCTCGAAAAGGACATCAAGCTCAGTGCCGAGCAGCAAGCAGGCTATTTGTTCCATGACCCATGCCACAGCCCCATGAAGCAACAAGACCCGATGAAAACGGTCAAAGCTTTGGTGGGTGACCAAGTGGTCAAGAGTGACCGCTGCTGTGGCGAGTCTGGCACTTTGGGTGTGACGCGTCCTGACATTGCCACGCAAGTGCGCTTCCGCAAAGAAGCCGAGTTGCAAAAGGACGAAGCCGCTTTGCGCGCCATGACGGGTGAAGCCAAAGGCGACATGAAGATCCTCACCAGCTGCCCCAGCTGCTTGCAAGGCCTCACGCGTTACGGTGACGATTTGCAAAACGGCTTGCTCGAAGCCGACTACATCGTGGTCGAGATGGCACGCAAGATCTTGGGCGAGCAGTGGATGCCCGAATACGTGGCCAACGCCAATGCCGGTGGCATTGAGCGCGTGCTGGTCTAACAGGAGCCCTTATGGCTGGATTGCAAAAAAACACCCCTGCGCCTCAAGACATCACGGTGCATGGCGCCTCGCGTGTGTTGGAAGTCAGCTTTGCCGACGGCGCGAGTTTTCGCATCCCGTTTGAGCTGATGCGCGTCTACAGCCCGTCTGCCGAAGTGCAGGGCCACGGCCCTGGCCAAGAGGTGTTGCAAACCGGTAAGCGTTTGGTGGACCTCGAAGGCTTAGAGCCCGTGGGCAACTACGCCATCAAACCCACCTTCAGCGACGGCCACGACAGCGGCTTGTTCACTTGGGAATACTTGTATTTCTTAGGCTCTGAACAAGACCAGCTGTGGGCTGACTACGAACGCCGCTTGCAGGCAGCCGGCACCGAGCGCGATGCCCCCATGCCCGAAAAGGCAGGCGCAGGCTGTAGCAGTCACGCACATTGATAAAATTAACAAAATTATGAGCAGCACCCATTTCGGCTTCAAAACCGTCGACGAGAAAGAAAAAGCCAAGCACGTGCGTGGCGTGTTTGACTCGGTCGCGTCCAAATACGACGTGATGAACGACCTCATGTCCGCTGGCCTGCATCGCGTGTGGAAACGCTACACGGTCATGGTGGCTGACTTGCGCGAGGGCTCGCAAGTGCTCGACATCGCAGGCGGCACAGGTGACTTGTCGATGGCCTTTGCCAAGAAAGTTGGCAAAACGGGTCGCGTGGTGCATACGGACATCAACGAAGCCATGTTGCGTACCGGGCGTGACCGTTTGTTGGACCATGGTTTTGTGTTGCCCACTTTGGTGTGCGACGCTGAGAAACTGCCGTTCCCCGACAACCATTTCGATGTGGTCAGCGTGGCCTTTGGCCTGCGCAACATGACACACAAAGACGTGGCCCTCAAAGAGATGTGCCGCGTGCTCAAGCCCAACGGCAAGCTGCTGGTGTTGGAGTTCTCCAAAGTGGCCAAGCCGCTAGAAAAGGCCTACGACTGGTACTCCTTCAACATCCTGCCCAAGCTGGGCCAGATGATTGCGGGCGATGCATCTAGCTACCAATACTTGGCGGAGTCCATTCGCATGCACCCTGGCCAAGAGGAGCTGAAAGTCCTCATGAAACAAAATGGCTTTGGCCATGTGGACTTTCACAACATGAGCGCCGGTGTCGTTGCGCTTCATGTTGGAATCAAGTGCTGATACATTGAGACAACAGGAGACGACGAAATGAAAAAACTTTTGACAGCTATTTTTGT
This sequence comes from Limnohabitans sp. INBF002, assembly GCF_027924905.1. Taxonomy (NCBI): domain Bacteria; kingdom Pseudomonadati; phylum Pseudomonadota; class Betaproteobacteria; order Burkholderiales; family Comamonadaceae; genus Limnohabitans; species Limnohabitans sp. INBF002. The sequence continues at coordinate 2,185,636 of NZ_AP027055.1, read as the reverse complement.
GGTGGCGATGGCATTTGCCACCATGCACGCCGAGGCCGCCAAGCGCTTAGGCGGCGGCAAATCTACTGGCCAGCAGTCCAGCAACGTGACGCAGCGTGAAGCTGCCAAGCCTGCGCCTGCAGCGACCCCCAGCGCCGCACCCGCAGCTCCTGCCGCAGCCCCCGCTGCTGCGCCTAGCCGTTTTGGTGGCATGGGTGGCATGCTCGGCGGTTTGGCGGCTGGTTTGGGCCTCGCTTGGTTGGCTCACTCGATGGGTTTTGGTGCTGAGTTTGGCCAGTTCTTGATGTTTGGCGTGTTGGCCTTGGTTGTGATGATGGTGATTGGTGCCATCATGCGCCGCCGCCAGCAACCAGCAGCAGCCAACAACAGTCCGTACGCCTTTGAAGGCGCTGGCGCTCCCGCCAACCCCGCCACCTTGCCTCAGTACAACCCCAAAAATGTGGGCAACGACTCGTCAGCCCGTCCTGTGGACACCCACACCGACTTCGCCCCTGTGGGTGGTGGCTCGATGATCGGTTCTGCTTTGGGTGGCAACCAAACTTGGGGCATCCCAGCCGACTTTGACACCGCTGGTTTTGTCAGTGCTGCCAAGCAAAACTTCATGACCTTGCAGCAAGCGTGGGACCGCTCAGACATCGCCGCCTTGCGCGTGATGATGACCGACAGCATGCTGGACGAAATCAAGGCCCAATTGGCTGAGCGTGAAGCCACAGCCAATGGCCAAGTCAACCACACCGATGTGGTCATGCTCGATGCACACCTGTTGGGTATTGAAGACGTGGGCAACAACTACATGGCCAGCGTGGAGTTCTCGGGCCTGATCCGTGAAGAACCATCTTCTGGTCCCACACCGTTCCGCGAAGTGTGGAACATGACCAAGCCCAAAGACGGCAGCTTGGGCTGGTTGGTGGCAGGCGTGCAAGCTCTGCAATAAGCCTGTCAAACATCAGGATGCCCTCAGAAGGGCATCCAAACAAGGAATAATCGGGGACTATGGCAACACAGTCCCCTTTTTCTTGGTTGGCCGATGCAGCAGACACGCTGCGCGCCCAACTTCCCGCAGATTTTCCACAGTCGTTCACGCCGCCTGCATGGGCCGTGGCTGAAGTGCAGCAGCGCGTGGTGCTCTTGTTGAACCATGTGCTCATGCAAGAGCCTGCGGCGCTCGACCGCTTGCAACGCCAACGTGGCCGCCAAGTGCAAGTGTGCTGGCGTGACCAAGTGTTTCAATGTGCGTTCACGCCTGCGGGTTTGGTTGAGCTCATCACGCCCGATGCAGCTGGCAAGGCTGCTGACCTCGTGCTGCGTGTGAACGAACCTTCCCCGTTTGAATTGGCTAAAACTGTGTTGCAAGGCGAGAAGCCTGCCATTCGCATCGAAGGCGATGTGCAGTTGGCCGCCGAAGTCAATTGGCTGATCGACCACGTGCGCTGGGATCCCGAAGAAGACGTGGCTCGCCTCATGGGTGACGCACCTGCGCACACCTTGGTGCAAACCGCCAAGCGCATCGACGATGCGCTGCGCAGCTTTGTGCAACAACAAACCGCGAAGGCCGCGCCATGATGACCCGTTTGCTGCGCGGTATTTACATCGTCCTCATCGTCTTGCGCTATGGCTTGGACGAGCTGGTGCTGACCAGTTTTCAAAAGCCAGGCCTGCGTTTGCTGGCGCGCATTGTGTCGGTGGGGCGCGATTTATCGGCCCCGCGCGGCCAGCGTTTGCGCGAGGCCTTGGAGCATCTGGGCCCCATCTTCGTGAAGTTCGGCCAGGTGTTGTCCACCCGCCGCGATTTGCTGCCCCCCGACATTGCCGACGAGCTGGCCTTTTTGCAAGACCGCGTGCCACCGTTTTCGTCAAACGTTGCTGTGGACACCATCGAGCGCGCGTTTGGTCGCCCGCTGAACGAAATCTTTGTCGAATTCACGCACAAACCCGTGGCCAGCGCGTCCATCGCGCAGGTGCACTTCGCAGTCATCAAAGATCGCGACGGTCAAACGCGCGAAGTGGCCGTTAAAGTGCTGCGCCCCGGTATGTTGACGGTGATCGACAAAGACCTGAGTCTCATGCGCATGATGGCCGGTTGGGTGGACCGTCTCAGTGCCGACGGCAAACGCCTGAAACCCCGCGAAGTCGTGGCCGAGTTTGACAAGTACCTGCACGACGAACTCGACTTCATGCGCGAAGCCTCCAATGCCGCGCAACTGCGCCGCAACATGGAAGGCCTCAACCTGGTGCTGATTCCTGAAATGATTTGGGATTTCTGCCGCGACGACGTGATCGTGATGGAGCGCATGAAGGGTGTACCCATCAGCCAGGTGGACCGTTTGCGTGCAGCGGGAGTGGACATTCCAAAGCTGGCGCGCGATGGCGTGACCATCTTCTTCACCCAGGTGTTTCGCGATGGTTTTTTCCATGCCGACATGCATCCCGGCAACATCCAAGTCAGCTTGGAGCCCGCCACGTTTGGTCGCTATATCTCGCTGGACTTCGGTATCGTGGGCACGCTCACGGAGACCGACAAAGAGTATTTGGCGCAAAACTTCACCGCCTTCTTTCGCCGCGACTACAAGCGTGTGGCCGAGTTACACATCGAGTCAGGCTGGGTGCCCACTGACACACGTGTGGATGAGTTGGAGTCTGCCATTCGCGCGGTGTGCGAGCCGTACTTTGACCGCCCGTTGAAAGAAATTTCTTTGGGTTTGGTGTTGATGCGTTTGTTCCAAACCTCGCGTCGCTTCAATGTTGAGATTCAGCCGCAACTCGTGTTGCTGCAAAAAACCTTGCTCAACATCGAAGGCTTAGGCCGCCAGCTCGACCCCAATTTGGATTTGTGGAGCACCGCCAAACCGTTTTTGGAAACGTGGATGCTCGACCAAGTCGGGCCTAAAAAGCTGTGGAAACAATTGATCGCCGAAGCGCCGCGTTACGCCAAGCTTTTGCCTGAATTGCCGCGTCTGGTGCATGACTTTTTGAAGCATCGCCAAAATAACGACAACGCCCAGTTGCAGCTACTTATTCAAGAGCAACGCCGAACCAACCGCTTGCTGCAAGGTATGGCGTGGGTGGGTGGGGGCTTTGTGGTGGGCTTGCTTGCGATGCAAATTTTTGTGCGTTTGCACCATTTTTATTAAATATTTTTCGGAGTTGACCCGTGCTGCTCACACTCGTCATCGTCTATTTGTTGGTCACCATCGCCATTGGTTTGATGGCGGCCAAGCGCGTTCAAAACTCGGCTGACTTCGCCATCGCAGGCCGTCACCTGCCCATGGCCATGATCGTCACCACCACGTTTGCGACGTGGTTTGGCTCAGAAACGGTGTTGGGCATTCCCGCCAAGTTTGTGAATGGCGGTTTGCACGGTGTGGTGGAAGACCCTTTCGGCGCGGGCTTTTGCTTGATTTTTGTGGGCCTGTTTTTCGCGGGCAAGCTCTACCGCATGACGTTGCTCACCATCAGCGACTACTTCCGTGAGCGCTATGGCCGCACGGTGGAAGTGGTGTGCTCGCTCATCATCATGGTCAGCTACCTCGGTTGGGTGTCGGCGCAAGTGACGGCTTTGGGCTTGGTGTTCAACCTGTTGTCCGATGGTGTGGTCAGCCTAGAGCAGGGCATGGTGATAGGTGTGGTGTCTATCTTGGCCTACACCTTGTTTGGTGGCATGTGGTCGGTGGCCATCACCGACTTCATTCAGATGATCATCTTGGTGGTGGGGCTTTCCATCTTGGCTGTGTTTGCCGCAGGGCAGGCGGGTGGTGCGGACAAGGTGATGGCGCTGGCGATCAGCCAAGACATGTTCAAGTTCTGGCCTGAGCCGAACATGAAAGATATTTTGTTCTTCTTCGCCTCGGCCATCACCATCATGCTGGGCTCGATTCCGCAGCAAGACGTGTTTCAGCGGGTCATGTCGGCCAACAGCATCAAGGCCGCCACGCATGGTCCCGTGATTGGCGGCATTTGCTACATCTTGTTTGCGTTTGTACCCATGTTTTTGGTGGTCAGCGCCATGATCATCATGCCGGAGCAAGCGGCCGCGTTGATGGCCGATGACCCGCAAAAAGTACTGCCGACCTTGGTGATGACGCAGATGCCGTTTGTCATGCAGGTTTTGTTCTTCGGGGCTTTGCTGTCGGCTATCAAATCTTGTGCTTCGGCGACTTTGCTGGCACCTAGCGTCACGTTCACCGAAAACATTTGGCGCCAATTTCATCCGCACCAAAGTGACCAACAAGAACTGCGTGCCATGCGCGTGACGGTGTTGGTGTTCAGCATGTTGGTGTTGGGCTATGCCATTCGCATGCAGGGCACGTCGATTTACGAGATGGTGTCGGGTGCTTATCAGGTGCCGCTGGTGGGTGCGTTTGTGCCGCTCACCTTTGGCCTGTACTGGAAACGTGCCACCACGCAAGGCGCCATCTTTGCCTTGGTGTTGGGCTTGCTCACTTGGGGCTTGTTCTTGGCCACGCCAGCAGGTGACGAGTTTCCTGCCCAATTGGCAGGTGTGTTGGCCAGTTTGACGGGCATGTTGGTGGGCTCTTTGGGGCCACAAGCCATCCGCAATGCCCACGGCAGCCATCACAAACTGGTGGGCGCGGCCTAAACCTAGGTGCGCCATCGCCCCTTGAAATAGGGGCCGGGCGCCTATAATTCAGGGTTTTACCGAACCCGTCTCGCCATGCCCATTTATGCCTACAAATGCGGGTCCTGCGGCCATGCCAAGGACGTCCTGCAAAAAATTTCAGATGCCCCGCTGACAGATTGTCCTGAGTGCGGCAAACCTACCTTTTCTAAGCAACTCACGGCTGCGGGCTTTCAGCTCAAAGGCGCGGGTTGGTACGCCACCGATTTCAAAGGCGGCTCGGGCGGCACATCGGCCCCTGCATCCGTCGCGGGCGGCGCAGCCGCTGCAACCGAAACTGCATCGACTGCCAGCGCTGACACGCCCTCCAGCACACCTCCCGCTGCTTGCGGCGGCGGTTGTGCTTGCCACTGATTTTTCAATCCCACTAGGTTCTTCATGCCGATTAAAAAATACCTGCTCGCAGGCCTCTTGGTCTGGACACCTTTGGCCATCACGGTCTGGGTGCTGACATGGCTCGTGGGTGTGATGGACGGCATCTTCATCGACACCCTCTCCAAGTTCCGTCCTTTGGTGTCGCAAGACACGGTCACCTCCATGCGCAACATGACCGGCTTGGGCGTCATTTTGGTGTTGCTGGTGCTGCTGGTGACGGGCGCCTTGGCCTCTAACGTGTTGGGCAAATGGCTGGTACGTCAGTGGGACAAGTTGTTCACCAACATCCCCATCGTCAAGTCGATTTACGCCAGCGTGAAGAAGGTGTCGGACACCTTGTTCTCCAGCAACGGCAATGCGTTTCGCCAAGCCCTGTTGGTGCAATACCCCCACGCAGGCATGTGGACCATCGCGTTCCAAACGGGCACGCCCGTGGGCGAAGTGGCCAGCAAATTGACGGGCGAACACCTGAGCGTGTACGTGCCCACCACCCCCAACCCCACCAGCGGATTTTTCTTGCTGGTGCCACGCAGCGATGTGATCGAACTCGATTTGAGCGTCGACGAAGCGCTGACGTATGTCATCTCCATGGGCGCTGTGTCTCCTAGCGCCCCAGCAATTAACGAAAAGAGAAAATAAAAATGGCAATGCGTTCCCACTATTGCGGTCTGGTGACCGAAGCCCTCAATGGCCAAACCGTGAGCCTGTGCGGCTGGGTCAACCGTCGTCGTGACCACGGCGGCGTGATCTTCATTGACTTGCGTGACCGCGAAGGCTACGTGCAAGTGGTGTGCGATCCAGACCGTCCTGAGATGTTCAACGTGGCTGAGAACGTGCGCAATGAGTTTTGTATCCAAGTCAAAGGCTTGGTGCGCGCCCGTCCTGATGGCACGACCAACGAAGGTTTGAAGAGCGGCAAGATTGAAGTGCTGTGCCACGAACTCATCGTGTTGAACGAGTCGGTCACGCCTCCCTTCCAAATCGACGACGACAACTTGTCTGAGACCACGCGTCTCACACACCGCGTGCTCGACCTGCGCCGTCCGTACATGCAAAACAACCTGATGCTGCGCTACAAAGTGTCGATGGAAGTGCGTAAGTACCTCGATGAAAACGGCTTTGTCGACATCGAAACCCCCATGCTCACCAAGAGCACGCCCGAAGGCGCGCGCGATTACCTCGTGCCCAGCCGCGTGCATGACGGTCACTTCTTTGCCTTGCCTCAGTCACCTCAGTTGTTCAAGCAGCTGTTGATGGTGGCGGGCTACGACCGTTATTACCAAATCACCAAGTGCTTCCGTGACGAAGACTTGCGTGCGGACCGTCAACCTGAATTCACCCAGATTGATATTGAAACCTCGTTCTTGAGCGAGGAAGAAATCCGCGACATGTTCCAAGGCATGATCAAACGCGTGTTCACCAACACCATCGGCGTGGACCTGGGCGAGTTCCCTGTCATGACCTACCAAGACGCCATGCACATTTATGGCTCGGACAAGCCTGACCTGCGCGTGAAACTGCAGTTCACCGAAGTGACCGACGTCATGGGCGATGTGGACTTCAAAGTGTTCTCGGGCGCTGCCAACATGAAGGGTGGTCGCGTGGTGGCCCTGCGCGTGCCAGGTGGCTCGGTCGAAGGCGGCGGCATCAGCCGTGGCGAGATCGACGCTTACACCGAGTTCGTCAAGATCTACGGCGCCAAGGGCCTGGCCTACATCCGCGTCAACGACCTGTCCAAAGGCCGTGACGGTTTGCAGTCGCCCATCGTCAAGAACATCCACGACGCGGCACTCAATGCTGTGCTGGAGCGCTGCGGCGCGCAAAACGGCGACCTGATTTTCTTTGGCGCCGACAAGGCCAAGATCGTCAACGACGCCATCGGTGCCCTGCGCATCAAGATCGGCCACAGCGAATTCGGCAAGAAAAACGGCCTGTTCGAAGACCGTTGGGCCCCGATGTGGGTGGTCGACTTCCCCATGTTCGAGTTCGACGACGAGAACCAGCGTTACACCGCCGTGCACCACCCTTTCACCGCGCCCAAAGACGGCCACGAAGACTGGATGGTCACCGCGCCCGAGAAGTGCATCTCCAAGGGCTACGACATGGTGTTGAACGGCTGGGAAATGGGCGGCGGCTCGGTGCGTATCCACCGCGCCGACGTGCAGCAAAAAGTGTTTGACGCGTTGAAGATCACGCCTGAAGAAGCCCAGCTCAAGTTCGGCTTCTTGCTCGACGCCCTGCAATACGGCGCGCCACCACACGGCGGCCTGGCCTTTGGCCTGGACCGCATCGTGACCTTGATGACCGGTGCCGAGTCGATCCGCGACGTGATCGCCTTCCCCAAGACACAACGTGCCCAGTGCTTGCTGACCCAAGCTCCAAGCCCTGTGGACGAAAAGCAGCTGCGCGAATTGCACATCCGCTTGCGCAATTTGGACGCTGCAAAAACAGCTTAAGTTTTCTAACGACGCTTGTTGCAAACGCCACCTTCGGGTGGCGTTTGTCTGTGCGCTGTCAAACGTTTCTATGGGCTATTGCCGTGATTAGAAAATATCAACCCAAGGTGTAACGCTTCTCCCTACACTGGATCTCCATTCAACAGCACCACGAAGGAGTAGTGACATGGATAGCCAAAAAACCTCATCAACAACAGGGCAGTGTCCTGTGATGCACGGCGCCAACACCACGCACGCCAACGCCCCAATGGTCTGGTGGCCCAATGCGCTCAATCTGGACATCCTGCACCAGCATGACCGTAAGACCAACCCGATGGGGCCTGACTTTGACTACCGCGAAGAAGTCAAAAAACTCGATGTGCCTGCGCTCAAAAAAGACCTGACCGCACTCATGACCGACAGCCAAAACTGGTGGCCGGCTGACTGGGGGCATTACGGTGGCCTGATGATCCGTATGGCTTGGCACGCTGCAGGCACTTACCGCATTGCCGATGGCCGTGGTGGTGCGGGCACTGGTAACCAGCGCTTTGCCCCCCTCAATTCTTGGCCTGACAACGCCAACCTCGACAAGGCACGCCGCTTGCTGTGGCCTATCAAAAAGAAATATGGCAACCGCCTGAGCTGGGCCGATTTGATTGTGCTGGCGGGCAACGTGGCTTATGAATCCATGGGCCTCAAGACCTACGGCTTTGCCTTTGGTCGCGAAGACATCTGGCACCCTGAGCAAGACATTTACTGGGGTTCTGAGAAAGAATGGTTGGGTTCCAACCGCTACGACGGAGACAAGCGCGACACGTTGGCGAACCCTTTAGCGGCCGTGCAAATGGGCCTGATCTATGTGAACCCCGAAGGGGTCAACGGTCAACCTGACCCGCTTAAGACAGCGCAAGACGTGCGTTTGACTTTTGCCCGCATGGCGATGAACGACGAAGAAACCGTGGCTCTGACCGCAGGCGGCCATACCGTGGGTAAAGCACACGGCAATGGCAAAGCGCAAAACTTGGGACCCGCGCCTGAGGGGGCGGACGTGGCGGAACAGGGCTTGGGTTGGATGAACCACACCACGCGCAGCGTGGGCCGTGACACCGTCACCAGTGGCATTGAGGGTGCCTGGACGACCCATCCCACACAGTGGGACAACGGTTATTTCCACTTGTTGCTCAACTATGAATGGGAACTCACCAAGAGCCCGGCCGGTGCGAACCAGTGGAAACCCATCAACATCAAGGAAGAAGACAAGCCTGTGGATGTGGAAGACCCGTCGATCCGCTTGCAACCCATGATGACCGATGCCGACATGGCCATGAAGATGGACCCGGCCTACCGTGTCATTTCCGAGCGGTTTTACAAAGACCCCGCGTATTTCTCCAAAGTTTTCGCCCGCGCTTGGTTCAAGCTGACCCACCGAGACCTAGGCCCCAGGGCGCGTTACATCGGCCCCGAAGTGCCGCAAGAAGACCTGATCTGGCAAGACCCGGTGCCAGCCGGCAAAGCCGATTACGACGTGGCTGCGGTGAAAACCAAAATCGCGGCTAGCGGATTGAGCGTGAGCGACATGGTTTCTACAGCCTGGGACAGCGCCCGAACTTTCCGCCACTCCGACAAGCGTGGCGGTGCCAACGGTGCACGCATCCGCTTGGCTCCGCAAAAGGACTGGGAAGGCAATGAACCCGCACGCTTGGTCAAGGTGCTGGCTGTGCTCGAAGGCATCGCCAAAGACAGCGGCGCCAGCGTGGCCGATGTGATTGTGTTGGCCGGCAATGTGGGGGTGGCACAGGCCGTGAAGGCTGCAGGCTTTGACATCCCCGTGCCCTTCATGCCGGGTCGTGGTGACGCGACGCAAGACATGACCGATGCCGAATCGTTTGCGGTGCTTGAACCCTTGCATGACGGTTTTCGCAACTGGGTCAAGCAGCACTATGCGGTGAGCCCCGAAGAGATGTTGCTAGACCGCGCCCAACTCATGGGACTGACCGCTCACGAGATGACGGCGTTGATGGGCGGCATGCGCGTGCTGGGCACCAACCACGGGGGTTCCAAACACGGGGTGTTCACCGACCGTGTGGGGGTTTTGAGCAACGACTTCTTCGTGGCGCTGACCGACATGGCTTACCAGTGGAAGCCCACAGGTCGGAATTCGTATGACATCTGTGATCGACAAACAGGCCAAGCCAAGTGGACGGCCACGCGGGTCGATTTGGTGTTTGGTTCCAACTCGGTTTTGCGCGCTTATGCCGAGCTTTATGCGCAAGACGACAACCGCGAGAAGCTGGCGCGTGACTTTGTCGCCGCCTGGACCAAGGTCATGAACGCGGATCGTTTTTAAGCGGCTAGGACTCACGCAACCTCAAGGGCACTGCTTGCAGTGCCCTTTTTTATTGGGCGCCGCCGCTTGCGTACAGGTCAAGATTGAGCACGCGTGAGGTGTGCCACTGCGCCGGTGCTTCATAGTCAGCCACGATCCAAGTCCTGCGCGTGTGATGGACCGCTTCATGCAAAAAATCTTCAATGATGTGGATGGATGCCATGTCAAGCGCTGCAAACGGCTGGTCTAGCAGTGTGACTGTTGCGCCGGATGCCAAAGCTGCCACCACCATCACCTTGCGTCGGCTGCCTGCTGAGAGCATGTTGAGACGCTTCTCAAGGTGTGGGGTCATGTCGAGCGCTTCAGCTAAATCTTGTTGCAATGCCGCGTTCCAGTTGGGGTAGCGTGCGCGCAGCGCATCCCAGCTGGCTTGCACCGTGGTGGTGTCGTGTGCGGGGTCTTGCAGGTTGGCCCAGAACACACCGCCTTCAGGTGTGGTGACAGCGCCAGCTGTCGGCTGCACATCGCCCGCCAGCAAACGCAGCAGCGTGGTTTTTCCTGTTCCTTCATCACCGCACAGCCAGCTCACACCTGTGGGCCAAGTGAAGTTGAGGTTTTGAATGGGACCGAGGCTCAAACCTTGGGCTTGGAGCATGAATGCGTGAGGGGTAGACATGGCGTAATCGTGAGCGATGTGTGAGCTTTGTCTTTCGAGTATCGACTAGGATGATTGCAGTTATGACAGTCTCTAAATTTTCAGCTCTTAATTTCCAGTTACCTGCCGCCGAGCGCCATTTGGCTTATAGCCAAGTGGGCGACGCCCAGAGTGCCCATGTGTTGTTGTGTTTGCCAGGCTTGCTGGAAACACGCGCCACCTTTGACCCGCTGCTGCAAGCTGCTGAGGGGGTGCGTGGGCTGCGCATCATCAGCCTTGACCATTGCGGCCGAGGGGACTCCAGCCCATTGCCAGGCGATGCGGGTTACACCATGCAGGTGTACTTGGCCGACACGGTGGCCTTCATTCAACACGTCATCATGCGTGCGGACGTGCCCGTGACACGTTTTGAAGTGCTGGGCACCAGCATGGGTGGCATTTTGGCGATGTATTTGGCGAACCAAGCTGGCATTCGCATAGATGGTTTGCACTTCAATGACATCGGTTTGAATTTGCCGTGGATGTCGATTTACGGTTTGTACGACGGCATGAAGGTAGAAGGCCGCTTGCCTGAACCTCAAGTCATGGCGACACGGTTCAACGTCAGTTTAGGTGCCGTGGTGGCGGTGCAATCGCCGTCGCACTTTGACTTGCCGTATCGCAAAGATTGGAAGGGCATGAATTTTGGCCACCTGTTGAGCCACTTCAAAGGCCCCGTGCGCTTGATTCACGGCAGCGATTCGGGCGTTTGTCCCATTGAGCAGGTGCGTGTGATGAAGCGTGAGCTGCCCCAATGCCAAGTGTTAGAAGTGCCGGGGGCACATCACCCCGCCCCCTTCACGCCTGAGGTGTGTGCGTTTGTGTTGCAAGCGCTCAGTCAAGCGCCGGTGGCGGTGGAGTCGGCGGCAGCCAAAGAGCGCCGCGAAGAAAAAGAACGCGGCTTTTGGCCGTGGCTCAAGCAGCGCTACCGAGGCGCCAAAGCGAAGTAACTTCCTTGGCACGCGCCGCATGCAGCGGGTCGTTCTCGTCGCTGGCTTTGCCATGGCGCGGCTTGATGTCGTGACGGCCCAGCAGTAGCAAGCCCGCTTCGCTGATCCAGCACAACAGTTCTTCTCGGGTGCGCAGCCCTAGGTGCTCGGCCAAATCCGACAAGATGAGCCAACCCTCGCCGTTGGGTGCCAGGTGCTCACGCAGGCCACTTAAAAACCCACGCAGCATGCGGCTGCCTTCGTCATACACCGCATGCTCGATGGGTGAGCTGGGACGTGCAGGCACCCACGGTGGGTTGCACACCACCAACGGTGCTTTGCCTTCGGGGAATAAATCGGTTTGCACCAATGCCACTTTGTCGATGCGCTGCAGGCGTTGCAGGTTTTCTCGCGCGCAGGCGAGGGCGCGTGGGTCCTGGTCGGTGGCGACGATGTGTTGCACGCCACGCTTGGCCAACACGGCCGACAACACGCCGGTGCCCACGCCAATGTCAAACGCGAGTGATTTGTCTTTGATCGGGGTGTTTGCCACAAGGTCCACATATTCGCCGCGCACCGGCGAAAACACGCCATAGTGTGGGTAGATGCGGTTATTGGGCGCGTCGCCCAAAGCTGCAATCTCTACGCCTTTTTTGCGCCACTCATGTGCGCCCACCACGCCTAACAATTCGCGCAGCGACACCATGCAGGCCTCGCCTGTTGCCGGGCCCCACGCTTCGGTGCAGGCTTGTTTCAAATCGGGCGCGCGGCGCAATGGAATGCTGTAGTCGCCATTCAACGGCACGATCACCATGGCCAAGATGCGGGCGCGTTGGCCCAAGGCTTGGCGGTGCAGGTTGAAGGCTTGCACAGGTGTGACGTCCGCGTCTGCCTTTTTGGATTTTTTAGGCTTGCGTTCTGTGCGGCGTGCCAAGGCTTGTAGCAATTGGCGTGCATTGTGAAAGTCACCTTGCCACAACAGGCCCGTACCTTCACAGGCAAGGCGGTAGGCGGTGTCGGCCGATGTTGTGTCGTCTGCAGCCACGACACGGCGTGGTGCAGCAGCGCCACTTTCGGCGCGCCACGTGGGCAAGTTTTCTAAAGGGGTGAGCATGGCGGCATCATAGAGGCGTGCCGCCTGTGGGTGCGCGTCAGGGTGTGGTGAATTGCCAAGCCACGCCGGCTTGCCAGCGTTTGCTGGCGGGCTCGTAGGCGTTGCTCACCACGTCAGAGTCGCCCAAGCCTGTGTAACGCACATAGGGCGATAGGGTGTGACGCGCATCCATTTGCAGGTTCAGTTGGCCTTGCAGGTAAGCGCCCTTTTTTTGCGTGTTCACCACATCCGCACTGGGCGGCGATGTGTTGGCTTGTGACAGTTTGGAGGTGTGGCGCCCATACACCAAGACGCCTGCTTCTAGCTCCCAAAAGTTGCTCACCCATCGAACGGGCAGCCACAGTTGGGTCGCGCTGCGTTCGTAACCGCCGCTGCCAGTCGAGCTGGTGCCGCGCAAATCGTTCCACAAGGTGTGAAGACCAAGACCGGCATACAAACCGTGCTGGTTGGCGGTGTTGGCAAACACGGGCATCAAGGCACGCCAGCGCGTTTCAATGTTGTGAACGCCGTTCATGCTGCCGGTGCTGTTGCTGGTGTAGCGCTGTTTGCCGAAAAAAACATCACCCTCCACATGCAGTTGCGGCATTGCGTTGAAGTTGTACGCACGCGCATGCAGTCCGACCTCTGGACCTTGGAGCTGCATCAAATTGGGTTCTTTGTATTGGTTGACGCCTGCACTCAGACCCCATTGCAGCACTGGGTGGGATGGGGTTTGTGATTGCGCGACACAAGGCAATGCCAATGCCAAAGACAAAAAATAAACGGATGATTTTTGATGCATCTCTTGTTTTTAGCAGAATTTTGATGGAGAGCGACTTTGCTGAGGCAAACTTGTGTGCTGAAGATGAAAACATTCAAAGTCGCCACTTACAACATCCACAAAGGCGTGCAGGGCATAGGCCCCGCGCGTCGTTTAGAGATACATAACCTCGGCCATGCGGTCGAGCAGTTCGATGCGGACATTGTGTGTTTGCAAGAGGTGCGTGCGTTCAATCGCCAACAAGCCCGCCGCTTCAAGCATTGGCCGGATCAGGGGCAAGCTGACTTTTTGGCACCTGAGGGCTACACCCCCGTGTACCGCACGAACGCCATCACCAAGCATGGTGAGCATGGCAATGCTTTGCTCAGTCGTTGGCCCGTGCTAGAGCAGCGCCACGAAGACATGTCAGACCACCGCTTAGAGCAACGTGGCTTGCTACACGTGACCTTGCAGGTGCAAGCGCGTGAGGTGCACGTCATCGTGATTCACCTTGGGCTTTTGCCTGGCAGCCGCTTGCGCCAAACACAGCAGCTGCATGATTTCATTGAGCGGGAAATTCCTGCTGATGCGCCCTTGTTGGTGGCGGGCGATTTCAACGATTGGGGCAGCGCTGTGTCGCGCATGATGGCCACCGTGGGCTTGCACACCAATGCAGGTAAGCAGTACCCCACGTACCCTTCGCGCTTGCCCTTGGTGCAGCTTGACCATGTGTATGCGCGTGGCGTGCATCGCGTGAGCACGCATGTGCCGCGTGGCCCGATTTGGGGCCGTATGTCTGACCACTCACCGCTGCTGGTGGAGTTTGCATGGGATGCACCGTGAACCACGCACGCGCACATTCGCACGAGATGCGCTTGTTGACAGGCGGTGTGGATTTGTTTGCGGCCATGGTCGTGGCCATGGATGCTGCGCAGCACGAGGTGCTGCTGGAAACTTATATTTTTACCTTTGCAGGTGCTGGGGCCGATGTGGCGCATGCGCTTATGCGCGCAGCACAACGTGGCGTGCGTGTGCGTGTGGTGGTCGATGGTGTCGGCACGGGCGAGTTGCCTGCCGTGTGGGCCGATCAGTTTGCGCAGGCCGGCGTACAAGTGCGTGTGTATGCCCCGGCTGTCGGTCTTGGCTTTTGGCTGCCCAGTCGCTGGCGGCGCTTGCACCGCAAGCTGTGCGTGGTGGACACCACGGTGGTATTTTGTGGCGGCATCAACATCTTGGACGATTACCTCGACCCGCATGTGCAAGGCTTGTTGACAGCCCCACGGCTTGACTACGCCGTCAGCGTGCGCGGCCCATTGGTGGTTGCGGCACGTGCCACCATGGCGCAGTTGTGGTCGCGCATCGAAGCGGTGCGTGAGTTACGCAGCCAAGATTTAAGCAGCGCTTTGGATGCGCTTAGAAGGACCAAGCAACGTTTGCATTTGCCCGCGCGTGGCGAAACCCAATTGGTGTTGCGTGACAACGTGCGCCACCGCGCGCACATTGAACGCACCTATCGCAAAGCCATTGGTGCAGCGCGGCAGGACATCATTGTGGCCAGTGCCTATTTCTTTCCAGGCTTGCGTTTGCGTCGTGCGTTACTCATGGCTGCACGCCGCGGCGTGCGTGTGCGTTTGCTGTTGCAGGGGCAGTATGAATACTACGTGCCTTACCGCGCGGCACGCCAGTTGTATGGCCAACTCATGGCCGCTGGCGTAGAAATTTACGAGTACCACGCCAGCTATTTGCATGCCAAAGTGGCCGTGATCGATGGCAAGTGGCTCACCGTAGGTTCGTCCAACCTTGATCCTTTCAGCTTGTTGCTGGCGCGTGAAGCCAATGTGGTGGCGCACGACGCCCAGATGGCCCAGGCCCTGCAGGCCAGTTTGGTGTCGGCGATTGAGCAAGGCGCTGTCCGCGTAGACCCGCATGCCTACCTCAATCGTGGCTGGCGCGAACGTGCAGTCGACGCATTGGCCTCAGCCTTGTTGCGCTTTGGTGTATTTTTGACGGGTAAACGCTACTGAACAGGGCTTGGCGTAAGGTTTTTGCTTCGCTGATACCATTATCCCTATGACTGCAAAAGACAACTTCGAAGGCACGCCGGTTTCTGTCAAGATCCGCGAGCGCATTGCCGCCGCACGCAAGCGATTCCACTCCAACGACAACATTGCTGACTTCATCCAGCCTGGTGAGTTAGAGGCTTTGCTTGACGAAGTCGAAATCAAAATGCAGGGCGTGCTGGACAGCATGGTGATTGACACCGAGCACGACCACAACACCGGCGACACCGCCCGTCGCGTGGCCAAGATGTACTTGCAAGAGGTCTTCAAAGGCCGCTACGTCAAAGCACCGGCCATCACCGAATTCCCCAATGCTGAGCACCTGAACGAGCTGATGATCGTCGGCCCCATCACCGTGCGCAGCGCGTGCAGCCACCACTTTTGCCCCGTCATTGGCAAGATCTGGATTGGCGTGTTGCCCAACGAGCGCACCAACGTGATTGGCTTGTCCAAGTACGCCCGCTTGGCCGAATGGGTCATGGGCCGCCCTCAAATTCAAGAAGAGGCCGTGGTGCAACTGGCCGATTTGATCCAAGAAAAAACACAGCCCGATGGCTTGGCCATCGTGATGGAAGCCAGCCATTTCTGCATGTCTTGGCGCGGTGTGAAAGACATGGACAGCAAGATGATCAACTCGGTCATGCGCGGTGCTTTCTTGAAAGACCCCAACTTGCGCCGTGAATTTTTGTCTCTGATTCCTAAAGGTTGATGCCATGCTCGTTCGTCTGTTGTATGTGAGCCGTTCCGTCAAACCCGAAACGCCCGAAGAAACCGAATCCATCCTGAACAGCTCGCGTGAGCACAACATTGGCAACGGCATCACTGGCGTGCTGTGTTTTGGTGGTGGTATTTATTTGCAAGCCATCGAAGGTGGTCGCAACCAAGTCAACGCGCTGTACACCCACATCGTCAAAGACCCGCGCCACAAAGACGTGGTGATCTTGGCTTATGAAGAAATCACCGAGCGCCGCTTTGGTGGCTGGACCATGGGCCACGTCCGCTTGGACAAACTCAACCCGTCCATCGTGTTGAAGTACTCCGAAACCCCTGAGCTCGACCCTTACGGTGTGTCAGGCAACGTGTCATTCGCGCTGTTGGAAGAACTGATGGCCACTGCGTCCATCGTCGGCCGCGCTTAACAGCCCATTGGGGTCAGAACCCAATTCACGCGACATGACGCTCATTGGCTGCGACTTCAGCAGCAGCCCCACCAAACGCAAACCCGTCGTCGTCGCTGTTGGTCATGCCAAAGCGGGCCGCGTGCAGCTGCAAAGCTTGCTGCAGTTTGACACACTTGTTTCCTTTGCTGATTGGCTGAAACAGCCCCAAACGTGGGTGGGTGGTTTCGATTTGCCGTTCGGCTTACCGCGCGAGTTGGTCGAAACTTTGAACTGGCCCCGCGACTGGTTGCCCTGCATGCAGCACTACGCCGCACTCAGCCGCGCCGAGATACGCGACACCTTCAAAGCCTTTTGCGATGCGCGTCCTGTGGGCGGCAAATTTGCGCACCGCGCCACCGATACGCCTGCAGGCTCTAGCCCGTCCATGAAGTGGGTGAACCCGCCGGTCGCCTACATGTTGCACGCGGGCGTGCCGCTGCTGATTGAGGCGGGCGTCACGCTGCCGCGCTTGCATGCGCCTGCTGTGTGTGACGGTGCCGCCGTGCCCGCAGTTGCCGAGTCGCCTCTGCCCTTGCGTATCGCGTTGGAAGCCTACCCCGGCTTGCTGGCGCGTGAGCTGATTGGCAACACCAGTTACAAAAGCGACGACAAAGCCAAGCAAACCCCCGAGCGTTTGATTGCCCGCAAACAGCTGCTGCAGGCCTTGGAGATTGGCCAAACCCGTTTGGGCCTGCGTCTCAAACTCAGCCATGCCCAACACGACACTTTGGTGGACGATGCCAGCGGCGATAGCCTCGACGCCGCGCTGTGCATGGTGCAAGCCGCGTGGGCGCAAGCGCAGCATGAGGCGGGGCATGCGCAATACGGCTTGCCCGAGTGCGATCCGCTGGAAGGATGGATCGTGACGGCTTAAAACGCCTAGCGCTCCGACTCCAAATCAGGAATTCGATTGAACGCAATCCGCATCGGCGCGTGGTCTAGCCCCGCTTGTGCGCTGGCAAAGTACACCGTGTTTTTGCCATGCTTACCGTTGAGCGTGTCGATGGCGGCCAGTAGTTTGCGGCGGTCGCGCACAGGGTTGATTTTTTGGGCGGTGCGCGCGGACAAAGAGCCCATCGCTTCGGGTTTCTCATTTGCGTCAGATGTGCTTTTTGCATCGGCTGCCGCTTCATCAAACCCAAACAAATCGCCCGTGTGTTGACCCGCTTCAATCAGCCCATGCAGCTGCACGCCGACCGTCACGGGTTGGGGCAACAAGTGCAAGCCGCTGTGCCACAGCTGCTCTAGCGTGTGCAGCAAAAACGCAGTGTCTTGGGTTTCGCCCACCTGCGCGGCGCGGTCGTCGCCCATGCGCTGCCCACGGTTGCCGCCGTACCCGTGGCGGCAGCGCACATGCACGCTCATGCTGGTGGCATACACGTTTTGTTTGCGCAGGCGCATGGCCGCTTTTTGTGTCAGACGGTTGAGCACCGCAAACGCACCTTCGGGGTTGCGTAAGTCGGGCGGCAGCACGTGCGAGTGGCCCAGCGACTTCGCCACCGTCTCGCGCGGGCCATACCACTGGCCGCGCAGCTTGTCGTACATCTCGGCTCCCGCCACGCCCCCCCATGCGGTGCGCAGCAGCTCGCGGGGCGCGGCATACAGCTGTTCCATCGTGTGAATGCCGCAGCGCTCTAGCCGCTGCACCATGCGCGGGCCAATGCCGTTGATCGCCTTGGGCTTGAGCCCATACAAACGTTGCGGCAGCTCGTGGGCTTCGATCACCGTCAGCCCGTCTGGCTTTTGCATGTTCGACGCCAGCTTGGCCAGCAGCGTGTTGGGCGCAATGCCCACCGACGTGCGCATGCACTCACCCAGCTGCGCCACCACCTCGGCCTTCACGCGTTCGGCCAGCCTCACCGCACGGTCGCGTGTTTGCCAGCGGCCGGTCAGCTCGCACTCCATCTCGTCAATCGAGAGCACTTGGCGCACGGGCGCCAGCGTGTCGACCACCGCCACCGCGCGGTGGTGCATCTCTACATATTTGGCGTGGTCGGCCAGCACGATGGCAATGTCGGGGCACAGCCGCCGCGCTTCGGCCACACCTGTGCCTGTGCTAATGCCCAGCGCCTTGGCCTCGTAACTGGCGGCAATGCAGCACGATGTTTCGGCCAGCACCGGCACCACGCCCACAGGCCGCCCGCGCAGCGCGGGGTTGAGCTGTTGTTCAACCGAGGCGAAGTAGCTGTTGAAGTCGACGAAGAGAGAGCGGAGCGTCATTGAATACTGTTTATAAAAACAGTATTCTAGTGGTCGAGCTTTAAATACACCACCCCATATCCGCAGGCAACGCCTCCAGTTGCCGCAGCTGCTGAATCGCCTCCGCATCTGTGCGATACAGGTGCAGCCCTGCATGCGCTTGCAGGCAGCCTGCACGGCGCAGCACGGTTTCTACCGGTAGCTTCATGCCGCTGATGTGCAGGCTGATGCCGCGCTCGCGCAGCATGGTTTCTAGTTTGGCGAGGCTCTCTACACCCGTGGCGTCAATGCGGTTGATGGGCAGCGCAAACAGGCACACATGGGCCACGTTGGGGTGCTGGCTGAGGTGTTCCATCACAGCGCGCTCTAGGGTGCTGGCGGCGGCAAAGTCGAGCTCGGCGTCCATGCGCAGGGCGTAGAGGTTGGCGGCTAACGGTGGCAGTTTCCACAGGTGTCGGTCACGCAGGCTGCCGTCGGGGTGTAGGCCCACTTCAATGATGCGCGGGTGCAGGCGCGTGTGCAAAAAGTGGCTCAGGCCCATCACCACACCGGCCAGCACGCCCCAATACAAGCGCGGGGCCGAGAGCAGCGTGATGACAAAGGTCACCACCGCCGTGGCCGCCTCAACGCGGTCGATTTTGTAAAGCTGCGCAAACGCGCGTGGCTTGATGAGGCCCAACACCGCGGCCACCACGATGGCTGCCAATACCGATTGCGGCACAGGCTGCAACACCGCGGTGAAGAACAACAGGATGACCAAAATCACCGCCACGGAAAAGATGGTGGCCCATGCCGACTGCGCGCCCGCATAGAGGTTGAGCGCCGAGCGGCTGAACGACGAACTGGTGGGAAATGCGCCGCACAAACCCGAGGCCACTTTGGCCAAGCCTTGGCCAATCAAGTCTTGGTCTTGGTCCCAGCGTTTGCCACTGCGGTCGTTGTCCACTTTGGCGCTGGAGGCAGTTTCTAAAAAGCTCACCAGCGTAATCACCAACGTGGGCAACACCAACTGCTTGAAGATGTCCCATTCAATGACGCTGGGCACAAACAACGCAGGCAAGCCTTGTGGCAACGCGCCCACCACGGCTGTGCCCGAGGCCTCCAGCCCCAGCGCCCAG
Source organism: Limnohabitans sp. INBF002 (assembly GCF_027924905.1). Classification (NCBI taxonomy): domain Bacteria; kingdom Pseudomonadati; phylum Pseudomonadota; class Betaproteobacteria; order Burkholderiales; family Comamonadaceae; genus Limnohabitans; species Limnohabitans sp. INBF002. The sequence continues at coordinate 2,165,851 of NZ_AP027055.1, read as the reverse complement.
CTCAGGCCCGCCGCGCCCAGCACCACCACCAACACGGTAGGAAATGTGGGCCGCCAACGGCGTGCGACCACCAGCAGCACCAAAGTGACCAAGCCAAATGCCAAGCTGGCCCAGTCCATGCCAGTGCCTGTCAGCAGGGTGGACCAGCCATGTTGAAAACCCAGCAACGCAGGCAGTTGCGACGAAATGATGAGCACGCCCGCGCCTTGCGTGAACGCCATCAACACCGGCGAGCTGACCAAATTCAGCAACCAGCCAAAGCGCGCAAAGCCCAGCACCACCTGCAGCAAGCCCGTCATGAGCGACAGCCACACCGTGAGGTTGATCCATTCGGCACTACCAGGCGCCGCCATGCCGCTGAGTGAGGCCGCAATCAAGATGGAGGTGAGCGCCGTGGGCCCCACCGACAAACGCGGCGACGCACTGAATAGCACAGCCACCAGTGCAGGCAACAACGACGCGTAAATGCCGGTGATGAGTGGCATGCCCGCCAACGCCGCATACGCCACGCCCTGCGGAATAACCATCAGGCCCACGCTCAGGCCCGCGAAGGCCTCGCTCTTGAGCAGTTGAGGGGTTGGCTTGGGCCAGCTGAGAAACGGGAACCAGTGCTTTGCAGAGTGCATGCGCTAATCGTAACGGCTGGCTCACCCCCTGCTGCTTGATGGTTTGCACAATGCCGTTTTTGGTTTGAGGTGGTTGATGAACTTCACGCGGTGCATGCAAATGGCAACAACGGCGCAAAGCCTGCAGGCTTGCATGCTTGTCACGTTGTTGCTGTGTCTGTCCGCCTTCGCGCATGCATGGCCTGGCATCGTCACACACGTGAGCGATGGCGACACCGTGTGGGTGCAACCGCTGCAAGGTGGCGAGGCGCACAAGGTGCGGCTGCTGGGCATCGACGCGCCCGAGATTTGCCAACCGTGGGGCCCGCAGTCACGCGCCGCATTGCACGCCGCGCTGCAAGGCCAAGTGGTGGAGGTGCGTGCCCGCACACGCGACAGCTATGGCCGTTTGCTGGCGCAGCTCACGCGCCAAGGCAACGATGTGGGCGCTTGGATGGTGGGGCAGGGTTATGCGTGGTCGTACAGCTACAAAAACAACGCAGGCCCCTATGAGACGCTGCAGCTGCAAGCGCAAACGCAGCACCTAGGTTTGTTCTCAGATGGCCGGGCTTTGCAGCCGAGGTGGTTTAGAAAACGGTTTGGGTCGTGTCACTTGCCCACGCCCGATACGCCGCACTGAGGTGTGCGTTGCTCAGTGCTCGTCGCCGCACACAGGGCAGCTCGCGTTGCGTTGCAAGCGCACTTCGTGCCATTCCATGCCACGACCATCCAGCATTTGCAAGCGGCCTGTTAGGCGCGAGCCCATGCCTGTTATGAGCTTGACCGTTTCCATGGCTTGCATGGTGCCAATCACGCCCACCAGCGGTGCGAGCACGCCCATGGTGGAGCACAGCACTTCTTCAGGCGCTTGATCGGGCGGGAAGATGCAGGCGTAGCAGGGCGATTTGTCATCGCGCGTGTCGTACACCGCCAGCTGGCCATCCATGCGAATGGCCGCGCCCGACACCAGCGGCACTCGGTGCTTCACACACGCGGCGTTCACGGCTTGGCGGGTTTCGAAGTTGTCGCAGCAGTCCACCACCACTTGCACGGTGGGCACCAGCGCGTTGAGCTGGACGGCGTCTAGTTTGTGGGCCAGCGCGGTCACACGCACTTCGGGGTTGAGGGCCAGCATGGCTTGCGAGGCTGACTCTACTTTTGGGTGGCCCACACGGGCGGTGGTGTGGGCGATTTGGCGTTGCAGGTTGGTGAGGTCCACCACGTCGTGGTCAGCCATCGTGATGTGACCCACGCCGCTGGCTGCTAGGTACAACGCCACCGGAGAGCCTAAACCGCCTGCGCCGACGATCAGCACATGGCTGTCGACCAAGCGCTGCTGGCCTTCGATGCCCACATCGCCAAGCAAGATGTGGCGCGAATAGCGCAGCAGTTGGTCGTCGTTCACCGCAAACTCAGTCTTGCGTTATTTCTCTTTTTTCTCAGCAGGACGCTCGGTTTGCGTCTTGCTGGCCAACACGGGTTGGCCTTTGAGGCGTTTGATGGCTTGCTCAAGTTGGAAGTCTTTGTCGCTGCCAAACTCGGGCGGGCGACGCTCGTTGTTTGGTTTTTTGGATTCTTCTTCCAAACGCTTCATGGCTTCTTCGCGGGCCTTTTCACGTTCTTTGTCTTGCGCTTTGTCTTTGGCGACATTGCCTTGACCGCTTTCCAAGTGCTTGTCCAAATCAGCCTCACGCATGCGCAGGATGGCAAAGGGGCTGCCCTCTGCGGTGTCGTCCAGCAACACGTCCGGCACGATGCCTTTGGCTTGGATGCTGCGGCCATTGGGCGTGTAGTAACGCGCCGTGGTGATTTTCAAAGCGGTGTCTGGACCCAGCTGGCGCACGGTTTGCACCGAGCCTTTGCCAAAGGTCTGGCTGCCCATGATGGTGGCGCGCTTGTGGTCTTGCAAAGCACCGGCCACGATCTCGCTGGCCGAGGCCGAGCCTTCGTTCACCAACACCACCAAAGGCACGGTGCGGTAAATGCCTTTTGTGGCTTGGTGCAAGCGGGCCACAGGGTCGCTGCCACCGTTGCGGCGGTAAAACTCGGGAGAGGCCTTGTAAATAAATTTACTCTCAGCCAATTGGCCGTTGGTAGACACCACGTTGATGTTCTCAGGCAAGAACACGGCAGACACCGCCACGGCAGCGTCTAACAAACCACCGGGGTCGTTGCGCAGGTCTAGCACCACGCCTTTGAGTTTGGGTTCTTGTTTGTAGATTTCTTCGAGCTTCTTGGTGAAGTCGTCCACCGAGCGGTCTTGGAACTGACTCAGGCGAATCCAGCCGTAGCCGGGTTCCATCACTTTGCCTTTGACGCTTTGGGTCTTGATTTCCTCGCGAATGATGTTCACGGGGAAGGTGCGGTTTTCATCTTTGCGGTAGATGGTCAACATGACCTTGGTGCCTGGCTCGCCGCGCATGCGTTTGACGGCGTCATTGAGCGACAGGCCTTTGACAGCGGTGTCGTCAATCTTGGTGATCATGTCACCCGACTTGATGCCACCCCGAAAAGCGGGTGAGCCCTCGATAGGCGACACAATTTTGATCAGACCTTCTTCTTGCGTGATCTCAATGCCCACACCTACAAAGCGGCCGGTGGTGCCTTCGCGGAATTCTTTGAAAGACTTCTTGTCGTAATACTGCGAATGCGGGTCGAGGCTGGCGACCATGCCGGTGATGGCGTCGCTGATGAGTTTCTTCTCGTCCACGGGCTCGACGTAGTCGCTCTTGACCATGCTGAACACAGCAGCGAGTTGCTGCAGCTCTTCCAGCGGCAGGGGCGCCATGTTGGCGCGTGCAGCGGTTTGCAGCGAGACGGTGGTCAGTGCGCCGGTCAGGGCGCCGATGGCGACCCAGCCTGCAATCTTGAATTTTTGACGCATGTGGCCTTCGAGAATGGACAAATTTAGTAGGTGCTCAATATACAACGCGCCTAGAAGGCGCGCTATATGTAGGACGATTAGGCTTTGCCTTGTGTGGCCACTGAGGCAGCGGCTTTGGCCGCCGCTTCGGCATCGCCCAAATAGTAGTGACGGATGGGCTTGAGGTTCTCGTCCAGCTCATACACAAGTGGGATGCCGTTGGGGATATTCAAGCCCACGATGTCGCTGTCGCTGATGCCATCGAGGTATTTGATCAGCGCACGGATCGAGTTGCCGTGTGCGGCCACCACGATGCGCTTGCCAGCCTTGATGGCTGGGGCCATCGACTCGTTCCAGAACGGGATGACGCGGGCCACGGTGTCTTTCAAACACTCGGTCAGCGGCACTTGCGCGGGGTCGAGCTTGGCGTAGCGGGGGTCGCCGCGTTCGCTGCGAGGGTCGGTTGCTTCGAGTTCGGGAGGTGGCGTGTCGTAGCTGCGGCGCCAGATCAGCACTTGGTCGTCGCCGTATTGTTTGGCCATGTCGGCTTTGTTCAAACCTTGCAAGCCGCCGTAGTGGCGCTCGTTCAAGCGCCAGCTTTTGACCACGGGCAACCAAGTGCAGTCCATCTCGTCCAACGCGAGGTACAGAGTGCGAATGGCGCGCTTCAAAACGCTCGTGTAGGCCACGTCAAACTCGTAGCCTTCGGCCTTGAGCAGCTTGCCTGCGTTCTTGGCTTGTTCGATGCCAGTGGGGGTCAGGTCCACGTCGGTCCAGCCGGTGAAGCGGTTTTCAAGGTTCCAGGTGGATTCGCCGTGGCGGATTAATACGAGCTTGTACATGGTTTAAATCAACAGAGTCAGTGAAAGATTGGCCGTGATTTTAGAATGCTGCCCTGACTCGATACTTTTAACCCCCTGAACTGGATTCCCCGTGAAATTTATTCTCGACAACTGGATGTTGATGGCCATTGCCCTGAGCAGTGGTTTCTTTTTGCTGCTGCCCGTGGTGCAAGGCGCTGCAGCCACCGGTATTTCGCCCACAGAAGCGGTGCAATGCATGAACCGCGAAAAAGGCGTGGTGATTGATGTGTGCGGCGCAGACGAGTTTGCCCAAAGCCACATCAAAGGCGCGGTGAACGTGCCTTTGGACGAGCTGGAAGCCCGTTTGGACAAGGCCGTGAAAAACAAAAGCACCCCCGTCATCATGGTGTGTGCGGCGGGTGCGCGTTCTAAGCGTGCCCAAGCCATTGCGCAAAAACTGGGCTACGAGAAGGTGCATTCCTTGCACGGCGGGCTGAAAGCTTGGAAAGAAGCTAACCTGCCCATCGCTAAAGCTTAATTAGCCCAAGCCAAATCACCTGAGAAAGAACGCCATGTCAACCGTCAAGATGTACACCACCGCCGTTTGCCCCTACTGCATTCGCGCTAAGCAGCTGCTGACTGCCAAGGGCGTGGCCCACATTGAAGAAGTGCGCATCGACACCGACCCCGAGGCGCGTGCCCACATGATGCAAATCACGGGCCGCCGTACCGTGCCGCAAATCTTCATTGGCGACACACACGTGGGTGGTTGCGACGATTTGGTGGCGCTTGACGCCAAAGGCGGTTTGCTGCCTTTGTTGCAATCTTGAGCTGACATAATTCAGCCATCCCGATTTGCTGCCCGCTTCGGTATTGCCGATGCGGGCATTTTTTTGTTTTAGGAAATAACCATGTCAGACGAACAAGCCACGCCAGTTTTTCAAATTCAACGCGTCTATTTGAAAGACCTGTCTTTGGAGCAACCCAACTCTCCCGCCATCCTGACCAGCACTGAGCAACCTTCGGTGGACATCCAGTTGGGTGTGGGGATGGAACAAGTGGCCGATGGCATCGTCGAAGTGACCGTGACAGCCACGGTGACCACCAAGCTTGAAGACAAAACCGTGTTCTTGGTCGAAGCCAAGCAAGCTGGCATTTTCGAAGTGCGCAACTTGCCTGAAGACCAAATGGGCCCCGTCATCGGCATCGCTTGCCCACAAATCATTTACCCCTACCTGCGCGGCAACGTGGCGGACGTGATTCAACGCGCGGGCTTCCCACCTGTGCACTTGGCCGAAATCAACTTCCAAGCCATGTACGAACAACAGCAGCAACAAGCGGCTGCCTCAGTTCAGTAATTTCACACGCAGGCCGTCGACATGAAGATTGCCGTTTTAGGTGCAGGCGCGTGGGGCACAGCGCTGGCGATCAACGCTGGCGCACACCACACCGTGACGCTGTGGGCCCGTGATGTGCCCCAAGCCCAAGCCATGCAAGCCGAGCGCGTGAACACGCGCTACTTGCCTGACTTGCCCTTCACCGCAGGCGTGCAAGTGTCTTCGGAGCCGCTCGGCCCCTGGTTGGCCGAGCAAGATTTGGTGGTCATCGGCTCGCCCATGAGCAGCCTGCGTGGCATGCTCACGCAGCTCGCGCCTATCCTGGGCAGCACCGTGCCTGTGGCGTGGCTGTGCAAAGGCTTTGAAGCGGCGCAGCCTGGTACATCAACTGCTGATGCGTCACAAAGTGGCGTTGGCTTGATGGCCCACGAAGTCAAAGCCCAAGTGGCCCCCGCCTTGCGCGGTGGCGCACTCAGTGGCCCCAGCTTCGCGCAAGAAGTGGCCCGCGGCATGCCCACCGCCTTGGTGGCCGCCAGCGACGATGCCGCAGCCCGCGATGCCATGGTGCAAGCCTTTCACAACAACAGCCTGCGCGTGTACGCCAACGACGACATCGTGGGCGTGGAAGTAGGCGGCGCGGTGAAAAACGTGTTGGCCATCGCCACCGGTTTGTGCGATGGCTTGCAACTGGGCCTCAACGCACGCGCTGCACTCATCACACGCGGCTTGGCCGAAATCACCCGCTTAGGCGTGGCACTGGGCGCCAAGACCGAAACCTTCATGGGCTTGTCGGGCTTGGGCGACTTGGTGCTCACCGCCACAGGCGACCTGAGCCGCAACCGCAAAGTGGGCTTGGCCTTGGCTCAAGGTATGACCCTGCAGCAAGCGGTGGATTCACTCGGCCACGTGGCCGAAGGTGTGTATTGCGCCCGCACCGTGGTGCAACGGGCGCAGCACCTCGGTGTGGACATGCCGATTGCTCAGGCGGTGGTGTCCTTGCTCGACGGGCACATCACACCCGCGCAGGCGGTGGCTTTGTTGATGGGGCGTGGGGCTAAGGGCGAATAGCTTTTTTGCTGTGCTCGCTTCTTGCCTAGTGAATAGGCAGGTTCCTCATGCTGGGGTACCAGAAATCGTCACCTGCCTATTCACTAGACAAGAAGACTGCGGCTTGCAGACGTGTGGGTTGACTGTTTCTGGCGCAATTCAATTGCTTTGATGTTGCGTTGTTTTGAGCTGGAATTTTTCTATCCAACGATGTCGTGTGCGTGAGGTGCGGCGGCCAACGATTTCTGGTACTCCAGCATGAGGCGGCCGCCGCACCTCACGCACGCGACCCTAGCCGGAGAAAAACCCCACGAACACCCACAACCAAGCCGAATAGGAACTCAAACTTCGAGGTTATCAATCAACCGCGTCTTACCCAACTTAGCTGCACCCAACACCACCAGCGGTTCAGCGCATGGGCCGTTCACAGGCGACAAGTCATGCTGGCGGCGCAGGGTGATGTAGTCTGGCGCCCAGCCGCGTTGGCGCAGGGCTTCCATGGCAGCGGCTTCGGCAGCCGCCACATCCAGCTGACCAGCGGCATTGCCCGCACGGGCCACCGCAGCCAAACCCTTCAACGCGATAGACAGCTGCACAGCCTCGGCGCGTTCTTCGGCACTCAGGTAGCCGTTGCGTGAACTCAAAGCCAAGCCGTCTTCAGCGCGGCGGGTTTCGCCACCGATGATCTCGATGGGTAAGGCCATTTGCTGCACCATGCGGCGGATGACCATGAGTTGTTGGTAGTCCTTCTTGCCAAACACGGCCAAGTCGGGCTGCACGATGTTGAAGAGTTTGTGCACCACGGTGCTCACGCCCACAAAGAAGCCGGGGCGGAACGCGCCTTCCAAGATGTCGGCCAGCTCAGGCGGCGGGTGTACCTTGAACACTTGAGGTTCTGGGTAGAGGTCTTTTTCAGATGGGGCAAACACCACGTCACAGCCGTTGGCTTCTAGAAGCGCGCAGTCGTTTTCAAACGTGCGGGGGTAGGTGTCAAAGTCTTCGTTGGGGCCAAATTGCAGGCGGTTGACGAAGATGCTGGCCACGGTCATGCCGCCTTTTTCGGTGCGTTTATCAACCTCTTGGCGAGCCATTTGCATCAGCTCTAAGTGGCCTTGGTGCAGGTTGCCCATGGTGGGCACAAAGGCGCGCAGGGCGGCGGGCTTTAAGGTGCGGCGCAGGTCCGCGAGGGTGTGAACGATTTGCAAATTAGACCCAAGCGTGTTTGGCGTTGTCGGGAAAGGTGCCGTTTTTGACGGCGACCACATAGGCGCTCATGGCGTCCAGCACGCTGGCATGGCCTTCCATGAAGTTGTGAACGAATTTGGGGTTCTTGCCCAAGTTGACGCCCAGCATGTCGTGCATGACCAGCACTTGGCCGGCCGTGCCGTTGCCCGCGCCAATGCCAATGGTGTGGCAGGTGGGTAGCTCTTGGGTCAGGGCAGTCGACAGGGGCTGGGGCACCATTTCCAGCACCACCATGGTGGCACCTGCGTCTTGCAGGGCGAGGGCTTCTTGGCGCAGTTGCGTGGCCGACTCGCCGCGGCCTTGCACTCGGTAGCCGCCTAAGGCGTGAACGGTTTGTGGGGTGAGGCCCAAATGCGCGCACACAGGGATGCCGCGTTCGACCAGGAAGTGCACGACGTCGGTGGTCCAGCCGCCACCTTCGAGCTTCACCATGTGAGCACCCGCTTGCATCAGAACCGTGGCACTGCGCAGGGCTTGTTCTTTGGACTCTTGGTAGCTGCCAAAGGGCAGGTCGCCAATGATCCACGCGGTGCCTTGCACGCGGCGGATGCCGCGGGCCACGCTCTCCACGTGGTAGCGCATGGTGTCTAGCGTCACGCCCACGGTGCTGGTGAGGCCTTGGCACACCATGCCCAGCGAGTCGCCCACCAAAATGCATTCCACACCCGCGGCATCGGCCACGGCGGCAAAGGTGGCGTCGTAGGCCGTGAGCATGGTGATTTTTTCACCGCGTGCGCGCAGCTCGTTCAAGCGGGGCAAGCTGATGGGCTTGCGGGCTGCAACGGGCGAAGCGGGGGGCAAAGTGCCGTAGGGCGAAGCGTTGGTGTTGCTCATAGAACGATATGGCGCAAAGCCAGTCCTGTGTTGCCGAGAAGATTTGGAGTTTACGTGGGTGTGTAAGCCAAGCGCACATAAATAGGCGCGAAAGCCTCGGCCTGCGTGATTTCAATCAGCGTTTCTTTGGCCAGCTCGAGCAAGGCAATGAAGGTCACCACCAGCACGGGCACGCCTTGTGTGGGTTCGAACAGTTTTTCAAACTCGACAAAGCGTTGGCCTTGGAGTTTTCTCAAAACAATGCTCATGTGCTCGCGCACAGACAGTTCTTCGCGGCTGATTTTGTGGTGTTGCACCAGCTTGGCACGCTTCAAGATATCGGCCCAAGCTTGTTGCAGCTCGACCACGTGTACATCGGGGAAACGTGGCTGCAATGACTGCTCAATGAACACCTGCGCGCGCAGAAAGTCGCGACCAAATTGCGGCACTTCGTTGAGCTTGGCGGCTGCCAGTTTCATTTGCTCGTACTCGAGCAGGCGGCGCACCAGCTCGGCGCGAGGGTCTTCGGGCTCTTGGCCTTCTGCCACCTTCTTGGGCGGCAGCAGCATGCGTGATTTGATTTCAATCAGCATGGCGGCCATCAGCAGGTATTCGGCGGCCAACTCTAGGTTACGCGTGCGAATTTCGTCCACATAGCTCAGGTACTGGCGCGTGAGCGCGGCCATGGGGATGTCGAGGATGTTGAAGTTTTGCTTGCGGATGAGGTACAGCAGCAAATCCAGCGGGCCTTGGAAGGCCTCAAGGAAAACTTCGAGCGCATCAGGCGGGATGTACAAATCCTGCGGCATGGCAAACAGCGGCTCGCCATACAGGCGGGCCACGGCCACGTGGTCAACCACCTCGGGCATGACCGAGGCAGGGGTTGCCTCGTCGTTGGGCAGGGTGGTGTCAGCAGGTTGCACGGTGGGCGCTTAATCGGAAGGGCTTAGGCCAAGACCGAAGGTCTTTAAGCGTTCGTTTGGTACACGTAGGGCTTTTGCGCCACGCGGCCAGCTTCGATGTCTTGTTGGATGTCGCGGTTGACTTGCTTGTCCCACAACAAAGCGCGGCCTTCGCGCTGTTCTTTTTCGAGGGTGGGCTTCTTCGCTTTGAGCGACTCGATGAACTGAGTGGCTTCGGAGGTGTAGTTGTCACGCTGGAAAATCGACATGGTGGTTTCCTAAATGGGATATCTTGAAATTGAGAAGATTTTAGCGACCGAGGGCCAAGGCCAAGCCTTGGTTCAAATCGGGTGCCAAGTCGGTGTCCGGCAGGGCTTGAAGCAGGCCGCAGCGTTGCGCCATTTCCAGCGGTTGGTGGGCCAAACCACAGACGATCAGGCGGACCTTCTTTTTGCGGCAGCTGCGCACCAAAGACATCAGTGCATCCGCACCAGACGTGTCGATGTAAATCAGGTTTTTCAGATCCACCACCACGGCTTTGGATGGCAGGTTTTCTTCCATGGCTTCCACCAGTTTGACCGCGCCAAAGAACAACGCGCCATACAGGCGGTGGGCTTGCACGTGGGCTTCTTGGCCTGTCAGCTCGGGGTGGCTGTCCGCCAGCACATGCTCAGCACGGGTGAGGCTAGAGATGCGGTAGATAAAGGTCAGACACGCGGCGATCAGACCCACTTCCACGGCCACCGTCAAATCGACGATGACGGTGAGCAAGAACACCAGCAACAAGGTGACGCGGTAGGTCATGCGGAACTGGCGCAGGTGCACAAACTCGTGCCACTCGCCCATGTTCCAAGCCACAAACATCAGAATAGCTGACAGCGCGGCCAGCGGCACATCGCCCGCCAGCGGCGCAGCCACCAGCATGACCACCAACAAAGTAAAGGCATGCACGATGCCAGCCACGGGGCTGTTGCCGCCGTTTTTGACGTTGGTCACGGTGCGGGCAATCGTGCCGGTGGCGGGCATGCCACCAAAGAACGGTGTGACGAGGTTGGCAACGCCTTGGGCCATCAGCTCTTGGTTGGCATCGTGGCGGTCACCGTAGGGGCCGTCGGCCATCATTTGGTCGGCAATGCGGGCGCACAAGAGCGACTCAATCGAACCGAGCAAGGCCAGCGTGGTGGCGGGAATCAGTAAGAACTTGGCGGTTTCCCAGCTGAAGTCGGGCCATGCAAACGCGGGCAAGCTGTTGGGGATGCTGCCAAAACGCGAGGCGATGGTTTCGACATCCAGTCCCATCATCTTGCTGGCCATGGTGGCCCCTACCAGCACCACGATGGAGCCAGGGATGGTCGCGAAGTTTTTGGTGCTGGGCATGGCATTGGCCAAGCGCGGCAAAGCCAGTTGCCAAAACGCCAACACGGCCAAACACACCACCGCAAGGCCCAAGGCTTCACCATTGAACGTGCCGATGTTGGCGCTGAGCGTGTGCAAGATGCCGAAGAAATCAGCCGGCATGGCTTTGACTTGCAGCCCCAAGAAGTCTTTGAGCTGCGACACCATGATGAGCACGGCAATGCCGTTGGTGAAACCAATCACCACCGCCACCGGGATGAAACGAATGAGTGAACCCAAACGCAACAAGCCCATGGCCAGCAGCATGACGCCCGACATGGCGGTGGCAATCATCAAATTGGCCAAGCCATAGCGCTCCAAAATACCGTAAACGATGACGATGAACGCGCCTGCAGGCCCGCCAATTTGTACGCGGCTGCCACCCAAAGCGGAAATTAAAAAGCCCGCAATGATGGCGGTGAACAAACCCGCCTCAGGTTTGAGTCCCGACGCAATGGCAAACGCCATGGCCAGCGGCAAAGCCACCACGCCCACCGTGATGCCCGCGCCCACGTCTTGGTAAAAACGTTGGCGCGTGTAGCCTTGCAGCGCGTCGAGTAATTTGGGTTTGAACATGTCAGTGAATACGCATGCCAGGCTTCGCGCCTGGCCATGGGTGCAGCACGTAAATGCCCGCATCGGTTTTGTCGTCCGCGTGGCTGGCGGCGAGCACCATGCCTTCACTCACGCCAAACTTCATTTTGCGTGGGGCCAAGTTGGCCACCATCACGGTGAGCTTGCCTTTGAGGTCTTCAGGTTTGTACATGCTGGCGACGCCACTGAACACGTTGCGTGTTTTACCCTCGCCCACATCGAGTGTGAGGCGCAACAGTTTGGTCGAGCCTTCCACCGCTTCGCAGTTGACGATTTCGGCAATGCGCAAATCGACCTTGGCAAAGTCGTCGATGCTGATGGTGGGGGCAATTTCTTCGCCGCCTGGCGTGACTTTTTCTTCCACCACGGCTGGTGGCTCAAACAAGGCTTCGAGTTGTTCGGGGGTGACGCGTTGCATGAGGTGTTGGTAGGGTTGGATGGTCGCCACGTAGCCTGTGGCGTTCCAGTTTTGCATGGAGGTGCCGGTGAAACTTTCCACAGCGTGGGCCAATGAAGGCAGCACAGGTGCCAAGTAGCGGCTCAGCTCAGCAAAGGCGTTGATGAGCAACGAGCACACTTGGTGCAAGGCTTCGTTGTTGGCGGCGTCTTTGGCCAAGTCCCAAGGTTTGTGTTGGTCCACATACGAGTTGACCTTGTCGGCCAGCAACATGATTTCACGGGCAGCTTTGCCGTACTCGCGGGCGTCATAGGCTTGGGCGATGCTTTCTTTGGCGGCATGAATGTCGCTCAACAGCGCAGTGCCTTGTTCGCCAAAGCTTTGTGTGAGCTTGCCTTCAAAACGCTTGGTCAAGAAGCCCGCGGCACGCGAAGCGATGTTGACGAACTTGCCAATCAAATCGCTGTTCACGCGCAGCATGAAGTCTTCGGCGTTGAAGTCGATGTCTTCGTTGCGGTTGTTGAGTTTGGTGGCCAAGTAGTAGCGCAGCCACTCGGGGTTCATGCCCAAGCTCAAATACTTGAGCGGGTCTAGGCCCGTGCCACGGCTCTTGCTCATCTTCTCGCCGTTGTTGACGGTGAGGAAGCCGTGCACAAACACGTTGTTGGGCGTCTTGCGGCCGCTGAAGTGCAGCATGGCGGGCCAGAACAGCGTGTGGAAGGTGACGATGTCTTTGCCGATGAAGTGGTATTGCTCCAGCTGCTCGTTGGCCATGTAGGCGTCGTAGTTCTCGCCGCGCTTGTCGAGCAAGTTTTTCAGCGAGGCCAAGTAGCCCACGGGCGCGTCGAGCCACACGTAGAAGTATTTGCCTGGCGCATCTGGAATTTCGATGCCGAAGTAAGGCGCGTCACGCGAGATGTCCCAGTCGCCCAAGCCTTCGCTGGTCGTGCCATCGGGGTTGGTGCGCACGGTGAACCACTCTTTGACCTTGTTGGCCACTTCGGGTTGCAGCTTGCCGTCTTGGGTCCACTTTTCCAAGAACGCCACGCAGCGTGGGTCAGACAGCTTGAAGAAGAAATGCTCTGAGCTTTTCAGTTCAGGCTTGGCACCCGACAAAGCGGAGAAGGGGTTGATCAGGTCGGTGGGGGCGTAGACCGCACCGCACACCTCGCAGTTGTCGCCGTACTGGTCGTGGGCGTGGCACTTGGGGCACTCGCCTTTGATGAAGCGGTCGGGCAAAAACATGTTCTTCTCGGGGTCGAAGAACTGGTCAATCGTGCGGCGTTCGATCAGTGAGCCGCCTTGTGATTCAGGAATGTCGCGCAAGTCACGGTAAATCTGGCGGGCCAGTTCGTGGTTTTCAGGCGCGTCAGTGCTGTGCCAGTTGTCAAACTGAATGTGGAACCCGTCCAAGTAGGGCTTGCGGCCCGCAGCGATGTTGGCCACAAACTGCTGCGGGGTGATGCCGGCCTTCTCGGCCGCAATCATGATGGGCGCGCCGTGCGTGTCGTCCGCGCCCACGAAATCGACCTTGTGGCCCTGCATTCGCTGGAAACGCACCCAGATGTCAGCCTGGATGTACTCCATGATGTGGCCGATGTGGAAATTGCCGTTGGCGTAGGGCAGGGCGGTGGTGACGAAAAGCTGGCGCTGGGACATTTGGGAGCAAGACCTTAGGGCGAAGGGGGCGATTTTAGTTCCTACAGAATGCGAGCATGAACTTACCTAGCTTTGACGAATTCCGCCAAAAAGCCATGGCCGCCGGCTTTGATGAAGTGATTGAACGCGAATGGGCGCCCAACACCGTGCTGGACACCCACACCCACGCATTTGGCGTGCACGCCATCCTCACGCGCGGTGAGATGTGGCTGACCATGCATGGCCAAACCCAGCATCTGCTGCCCGGCTCTATTTTTGAGCTGGACCCCAATGTGCCGCATGACGAGCGCTATGGCGCTGAAGGTGCGGCGTATTGGGTGGCGCGTAAAAACGCTTGATCTGCGCTCGCTTGCGCTGATTTACTGCTGCAACGTGCGCTCAGTCGCACGGATGACCTGCGTTGCGTGCGGTCAAACGCGCCGCGCTAGACTTGCGCGCAATACCTATTTCAAGAACAAAGAAGTTTTATGGCCCTGAACGAACAAGCCCTGACCGCGGCTCTCCAAACCGTGATTGACCCCAACACGGGCAAAGACTTTGTCACCACCAAAGCGCTGAAGAACCTGCAAATTCAAGGCGGCGATGTGTCGTTTGACGTGGTGCTGGGCTACCCCGCCAAGAGCCAAATCGCAGGCTTTCGCAAAGAATTGATCGCTGCCGCCAAGGGCGTAGCGGGTGTCGAGAACGTGTCGGCCAACATCACCATGAACATCGTGGCGCACGCCGCGCAGCGCGGTGTGGCTTTGTTGCCCCAAGTGAAAAACATCATCGCCGTGGCTTCGGGCAAGGGCGGTGTGGGCAAAAGCACCACCGCCGCCAACTTGGCCTTGGCCTTGGCCGCTGAAGGCGCGAGCGTGGGTTTGCTGGACGCCGACATTTACGGCCCCAGCCAGCCCATGATGATGGGCATCGAAGGCCGCCCCGAAAGCACGGACGGCCAAACCATGGACCCGCTGGAAAACTACGGCGTGCAAGTCATGTCCATCGGTTTCTTGGTGGACCAAGACGAAGCCATGATTTGGCGCGGTCCCATGGCCACCCAAGCGCTGGAGCAGCTGTTGCGTCAAACCAACTGGAAGGCGCTGGACTATTTGATCGTCGACATGCCCCCCGGCACCGGCGACATCCAGCTCACGCTGAGCCAGCGCGTGCCCATGACCGGTGCGGTCATCGTCACCACGCCGCAAGACATCGCGTTGTTGGATGCCAAAAAAGGCATCAAGATGTTTGAGAAGGTGGGCGTGCCCATCCTCGGTTTGGTCGAGAACATGGCCGTGCATGTTTGTACCAACTGCGGCCACATCGAGCACATCTTTGGCGCTGACGGTGGCAAGAAGATGGCCGAGCAATACAACATGGACTACTTGGGCGCCTTGCCCCTGAACATGCAAATCCGCCTGCAAGCCGACAGCGGCAAGCCCACCGTGGTGGCCGACCCTGACGGCGACGTGGCGGGCATTTACAAGGCCGTGGCCCGCCAAGTGGCGGTGAAGATCGCGGCCAAGGCCAAGGACTTTTCGAGCAAATTCCCGAGCATCAAGATTTCTAAAGAAACTTGATTCACGCCATGTCGCAACGCCCCAGCCTCCAAGTCGCCGTTGTCATGCGCCGTGAGCGCGTGCCGGGCGCCATGAGCCGTTGGCAACCTTGGCGCTGGGTGTTGCACGATGTGACGGGGCACGACTTGGTGCCGCACGCCGAGCACTTTGGCACCGAGCCGCGCTGTTTGCGCCAAACCGACGACGAACAAATTTGGCTGCATCCAGGCTTCACAGTTGAGCTGTTTCGCGACGATGCCGAGGGCTACTACCTCAACGCCGCCTCGCCTGCGCCGTGCTGGTTTGTGTTGTGGCGCATGGAAGAAGAGCCCAGCCTCAGCGACGAGGTGATGGCCGTGCCCGCCATGGTGAGCCTGAGCTACCACGACGCAGGTCGTTGGCTCGATGCCCAAGAAAACGTGGACCAAGTGCCCGCACCACCCGAGGTGGTGGCATGGATGACTGAGTTCATGGATGCGCATTTGGTGGTTGAGGCCAAGCGCCGCAAACGCCCCGATAGTTTCCGCCCTTTACAAGATCGCTTTGGCAACCCAGCGTCGGTCAGCACCGAAAAAATGCGTGGCGGTGGCCAAAACCATGGAGGCGGTCATGGCCAATGACGACACGCCTGCTGGTTTTTTAAGTCGCTGGTCACGCCGCAAAGCCGATGTGCGCGAAGGCCGGCCGTTGGCCGAGCTGACGCCTGCGCCGAGTGCTGCTGAGCCTGCCAACCTGCCAACCCGTGAGTCAAATGCACCTGTTTCTGCCGGTGCTGCATCGCCTGTGGCGCATGCTTCCCAGGCTGCCACTCCCAGTGCGACATCACCTGCTCAGACCCACGCACCCGCAGCTCGTCCCGTGCCCACGCTGGCTGATGCGCAGCAACTCACCCCTGAATCTGATTTCACGGGCTTCATGGCGCGCGGTGTGGCGCCCGATGTGAAAAATGTGGCCATGAAAAAGCTGTTCAGCGACCCGCACTTCAATGTGATGGACCGTATGGATATCTACATCGACGACTACAGTCAACCCGATCCCTTGCCCATGGCGATGCTGCGTCAGATGACCAGTGCCAAGACCTTGAACTTGTTCGACGACGAGCCTGAAAAAACGGTCGAGGCCAACGTGGGTGACAAACCCGCATTGGAAGAACCCAAAGTCGTGGCACAGTCCGACCCTGCTGACAACCATTCCAACATCGAGCCCACTACGCATGACCACGCTGATTTGCGACTGCAACCAGACCCAACCGCTAGACCCGAAGGCACTGAGCCAAAGCCTGTCTGAACCCCTCACGCTGCACACGGCTTTGTGCCGCCGCGAGGCGGGTGCTTTTGTGCAAGCCGTGCAAGGCACCGACGACGTGGTGGTGGCCTGCACCCAAGAGCAACGCTTGTTTGGTGACTTGGCCGTCGAGGCGCAAGCCAAAACCTCGGTCATCAAATTCGTGAATATTCGCGAGACCGGTGGTTGGAGCAGTGACGCCAAAAACGCCTCACCCAAAATTGCTGCACTGTTAGCCGCTGCGCATTTGCCCGAACCCGAGCCTGTGCCCACCGTCACGTTCAAGAGTGCAGGGCGTTTACTCATCATCGGCGAACTCGATCAGGCCGAACAAGCCGCAGCGCTGTTGGCTGACAACCTGAATGTGACCCTCTTCACCCAAGGCGCTGGCGAAGCGGGTGGCGCACAAAACCGCCGCTACCCCGTGTTGGGTGGTCAAGTGGTGCGTGTGGATGGTTGGCTGGGCGCGTTCAAGCTCACCTGGCAAAACAACAACCCCATTGACCTTGACCTGTGCACACGCTGCAACGCCTGTGTGGCCGTTTGCCCCGAGCAAGCGATTGGTCTGGATTACCAAATTGATTTGAGCAAGTGCAGCTCGCACCGCGATTGCGTGACCGCTTGCGGCGCCGTGGGCGCGATTAACTTTCAACGCGAAGCGCAAGAAGAAACCACCGAGTTCGACCTCGTGCTTGAC
Source organism: Limnohabitans sp. INBF002 (assembly GCF_027924905.1). Lineage (NCBI taxonomy): Bacteria > Pseudomonadati > Pseudomonadota > Betaproteobacteria > Burkholderiales > Comamonadaceae > Limnohabitans > Limnohabitans sp. INBF002. The sequence continues at coordinate 2,148,672 of NZ_AP027055.1, read as the reverse complement.
CTGCGCGAGCAAAGCGCCTTCACCCGCCACGCGTTGCCCCAAGGCTATTTTCGCGGTGCAACGGCGGCCAACTTGTTGCGCTTGCGTGAGCTGGTGGGTGAGTTTGAAAAGCCCAAGTTTTTTGACTACAAACAAAAGCTCTGCGCGCACAGCCGCAACGAAAAAGTGGGTTGTAACGCCTGCGTGGACATTTGCTCTGCTGAGGCGGTCAGCTCCGACAAGTCGCGCCAACAGATCAAGGTCAACCCCAACCTGTGTGTGGGCTGCGGTGCGTGCACCACGGCGTGCCCCACAGGCGCACTGACTTACGCATATCCGCGTGCCAGCGAGCAAGGCGTCAAGCTCAAAACTTTGCTGAACACCTACCAAAAAGCGGGCGGCAAAGACGCTGTCATCTTGTTGCACAGCCAAGACGCAGGCCAAGCCTTGGTCAATGAGCTGGGTCGTGCGGCACAGCTCAAAGTGGCCAAAGGACTACCTGCGCATGTGATTCCTGTGGCGCTGTGGCACACCGCCAGCCTTGGGTTGGATGTGTGGCTTACTGCCTTGGCGTATGGCGCAGCCCAAGTGTTGGTGCTGAATACCGCTGAAGAAGCGCCGCAATACGCTGAGGGCTTGCAAGCGCAAATGGCGCAAGCACAGGCGATGCTTGAAGGCTTGGGCTACGCGAAGCCTGGTCGCATGCCTGTGCAGTTGCTGCACGCCACACAAGCTCTTGAATTGGATGCTGAATTGCAGCGTCTCACCACGGGCCAGCAACGCTTGAGCACCACCGTGCCCGCTGCCACGTTTGCGGTGATGGCTGAGAAACGCAGCACCCTGAGTATGGTGATTGACCATTTGCTTGAACATGCACCGGTTTTGAAAACTGCAGCTGCACCTGAAGCCTTGGCTTTGCCCAAAGACGGCTCGCCATTCGGCTCAGTCGAAGTCAACAAAGACAGCTGCACCTTGTGCATGAGCTGCGTCAGCGCCTGCCCCGCCAACGCGCTGCAAGACAACCAGCAAGCGCCTCAACTGCGCTTCTTTGAAAAAAACTGCGTCCAATGCGGCTTGTGCGTCAGCACCTGCCCCGAAAAAGCCCTCAACCTTGTGCCGCGCTTGTTGCTCACACCACAACGCAAAGAAGTGCGTGTGCTCAACGAAACGCAACCTTACGGTTGTGTGCGTTGCGGCAAACCGTTTGGCACGCTCAAAGGCATCGAAGCCATGATTGGCAAATTGACTGGGCACTCGATGTTCCAAGGCGATGCTTTGGAGCGTCTCAAGATGTGTGGCGACTGCCGCGTGATTGACATTTACTCTGCTGGTGACGAGCAAAAAATCGTTTAAATATTTGTATGACTGAACCACATTTGTCTTCCGCCCTTGACGAAGAAACCGCACGCGCCGAGCTGTACGGTTTGATTTCTGAGTTGTTCTACGCGCCCGCACGTCCCGAGCTGTTGGCGCAGTTGCGCGTTGCTGCCACCGATGCGCCCACTTCAGGTGGTTTTCTGGAGGAGCCTTGGCGTCAGTTGGTGGGCGTCGCTCGCGAGATGGATGACCAGAGCATCCAAAACGAACACAACGCCTTGTTTGGTGGCGTTGGCAAGCCTGAGGTCTATGTCTACGCCTCGCATTTTTTGACTGGTTTTTTGAACGAAAAACCCTTAGCGCAATTGCGCACCGACCTGGCTGCACTCGGCTTGGGTCGCGACGACACCACCATGTTCGAAACCGAAGACCATGTGTCTTATGTGTTTGAGGTCATGCGTTTTTTGGTGGCGGGTGAGGATGTGTCGGTGTCCAACCTCACACAGCAAGCCAAATTTTTTGCGGCCCATGTGCAAACCTGGTTGCCTGCATTCTGTGATGCTTTGCAAGCGACGCCTCGTGCGCGCTTCTATGCGGCGCTGGCCGACTTGACCCGTGCGTTTGTGAGCGTTGAAGCGCAGGGTTTTGACATGCTGGCTTGATCGCTGGCTGTGCTGCTTTGTTTGTGTTTTGATGAGCGTATTTGACGCCTAGGCGACAAGAGGCGTCAGCATCCTAGAAATTTCAAGGGTTACTGACGTAAGTACGTATAGGACAAACTCACATCATTGGTACATTTATGCAAAGTCGTGCATACCCGCGACATCACGAGGAGCTAGAAATGAAAAAAGAACAAGCCACCGAACAAGCGACTCCGTCGCGTCGTGGATTTTTTATGGGTGCCGCCGCTGCAGGTGCCGCTGCCGCTGCAGTGACAGCTATGCCAGGCCTCAACACCCCCTCCGCTGAATTGAACAAACTTCCCCCCGCGCCTGAAAACGGTGGCGGCTACAGCTTGAGCGAACACGTCAAGCGTTACTACCAGACCGCTCGCGTCTGAAGGAGTTGCACATGTTGTTGACCCGTAAAACAGATTCAACTGCCCACACTGCTGGCAGTTCTGCCTTCGTTGGCCGCTTGCAACGTGGCTTGTCGCAGGCTTTGCCGACGCTCGACCGTCGTGGCTTTTTGCGCCGCTCAGGTTTGGGCATTGGCGTGGGTTTGGCTGCCACGCAGCTGAGCTTGGTGAAAAAAGCCAACGCTTCTGGCGCCATGTCGAACAACGGCGGTGGCAAGATTGAAGTCAAACGCACGGTGTGTACCCACTGCTCTGTGGGCTGTGCGGTGGATGCCGTGGTTGAAAACGGCGTGTGGGTGCGCCAAGAAGCGGTGTTTGATTCCCCCATCAACCTCGGTGCCCATTGCGCCAAAGGTGCGGCCCTGCGCGAGCATGGCCACGGTGAGTTCCGTTTGCGTTACCCGATGAAGCTGGTCAACGGCAAATACGAGCGCATCAGCTGGGACACAGCCCTCGAAGAAATCAGCGCCAAGCTGCTGGATCTGCGCAAAACCGCAGGCCCCGACAGCGTGTATTGGATCGGCTCTTCGAAGCACAACAACGAACAAGCCTATTTGCTGCGCAAGTTTGTGAGCTACTTCGGTAGCAACAACTGTGACCACCAAGCCCGTATTTGTCACTCCACCACGGTGGCCGGTGTGGCCAACACGTGGGGCTACGGTGCGATGACCAACTCGTACAACGACATGCAAAACAGCAAGGTCGCTTTGTACATTGGTTCCAACGCGGCTGAAGCCCACCCTGTGTCCATGTTGCACATGCTGCACGCCAAAGAAAACGGCTGCAAGATGATCGTGGTGGATCCACGTTTCACACGCACTGCAGCAAAGGCTGACGAGTACGTGCGTATTCGCTCTGGCTCTGATATTGCTTTCTTGTTCGGCCTCTTGCACATCATCTTCAAGAACGGCTGGGAAGACAAAAAGTACATCAACGACCGTGTGTTCGGTATGGACAAGGTCAAAGAAGAAGTCATGGCCAAGTGGACGCCAGACAAAGTGGAAGAGGTTTGCGGTGTGACGCCTGAGCAGTTGCTCAAAGTGGCCACCATGCTGCACGAAAACAACCCCGGCACCATCGTGTGGTGTATGGGTCAAACTCAGCACAGCATTGGTAACGCCATCGTGCGTGCCTCTTGCATCTTGCAGTTGGCTTTGGGCAACGTCGGCAAGGCCGGCGGCGGCACCAACATTTTCCGCGGCCACGACAACGTGCAAGGCGCGACCGACGTCGGTCCTAACCCTGACTCCTTGCCCGGCTACTACGGCATCGTCGAAGGCTCATGGAAGCATTTCGCCAAAGCGTGGGGTGTGGAATTCGATTGGCTCAAAGGCCGTTTCGCATCGCCCGCGATGATGACCAAGCCTGGCATCACCGTCTCGCGTTGGATCGACGGTGTGTTGGAAAAGAACGAGCTCATCGACCAAGACAGCAACCTCAAAGGCGTGTTCTATTGGGGCCATGCACCCAACTCACAAACCCGTGGTTTGGAGATGAAGCGTGCCATGGACAAGCTGGACTTGTTGGTGGTGGTTGACCCCTACCCATCGGCCACTGCGGCGATGGCCGCCATGCCAGGCAAGGCTGAAGACCTCAACCCCAACCGCGCCGTTTACCTGTTGCCCGCTGCCACGCAGTTTGAAACCAGTGGCTCGGCCACGGCCTCGAACCGTTCGCTGCAATGGCGTGAAAAGGTGATTGAGCCTTTGTGGGAAAGCCGCTCTGACCACATGATCATGTACCAATTGGCCGAAAAACTCGGCTTTGGCAAAGAGCTGGTCAAGAACTACAAGCTGCAAAAAGTCAAAGGCATGGACGAACCCATGGTCGAAGACATCTTGCGTGAAATCAACAAGTCGGTTTGGACCATTGGCTACACCGGCCAAAGCCCAGAGCGCTTGAAAGCGCACATGCGCAACATGCATCTCTTTGACGTCAAGACCCTCAAGTCCAAAGGCGGCAAAGACAAAGAAACCGGTTACGACTTTGGTGGTGACTACTTCGGCTTGCCTTGGCCTTGCTACGGCACGCCCGAACTCAAGCACCCAGGCACATCCAACCTGTACGACACTTCCAAACACGTCATGGAAGGCGGCGGTAACTTCCGCGCCAACTTCGGCGTCGAGAAAGACGGCAAAAACCTGTTGGCCGAAGATGGCTCGCACTCCAAAGGCGCGGACATCACCACGGGCTATCCCGAACTCGACCACGTGTTGCTCAAGAAACTCGGCTGGTGGGACGAACTCACCGATGCTGAAAAAGCATTGGCCGAAGGCAAGAACTGGAAGACCGACAACTCGGGCGGCATGATGCGTGTGTTCATGCAAAACCACGGTTGCCACCCCTTCGGTAACGCCAAAGCGCGTGCCGTGGTGTGGAACTTCCCAGACCCCATCCCACAACACCGCGAGCCCTTGTATGGCACGCGTCCTGACTTGGTGGAAAAGTACCCCACGCACGCTGACAAAAAAGCGTTCTGGCGTCTGCCCACTTTGTACAAGACGATCCAAGACAAGAACGTCGCCGACAAAGTGCACGAGAAATTCCCGCTCATCCTCACCTCGGGCCGTTTGGTCGAGTACGAAGGTGGCGGCGAAGAAACCCGTTCCAACCCCTGGTTGGCCGAGTTGCAACAAGAAGCCTATGTGGAAATCAACCCCAAGACCGCAGCAGACCGTGGCATTCGCAACGGCGAGCGCGTGTGGTTGAAGAGCCCCACCGGCGCACGTTTGAACGTGCAAGCGTTGGTGACCGAGCGTGTGGACACAGGCACCGTTTGGATGCCCTTCCACTTCTCAGGTCGCTGGCAAGGTGAAGACATGCTCAAGTACTACCCCAAAGGCGCAGCGCCTGTGGTGCGTGGTGAAGCAGTCAACACAGCCACCACGTATGGTTACGACAGCGTCACCATGATGCAAGAAACCAAAACCACCGTTTGCAACATCGAACGCGCCTAAGGAGAATTAAATGGCACGCATGAAATTTATCTGTGACGCTGAGCGTTGCATCGAGTGCAACGGTTGCGTCACCGCTTGTAAAAACGAACACGAAGTCCCATGGGGTGTGAACCGCCGCCGTGTGGTCACCTTGAACGATGGCGTCCCCGGCGAGAAATCCATCTCTGTCGCCTGTATGCATTGTTCCGATGCGCCTTGTATGGCAGTTTGCCCTGTGAACTGCTTCTACAAGACCGACGAAGGTGTGGTCTTGCACGACAAAGACATTTGCATTGGCTGCGGCTATTGCTCATACGCTTGCCCGTTCGGCGCACCTCAGTTCCCAAGCCAAGGCACCTTCGGTGTGCGCGGCAAGATGGACAAGTGCACCTTCTGCGCCGGTGGCCCAGAAGCCAACGGCAGCCAAGCCGAGTTTGAAAAATATGGTCGCAACCGTTTGGCCGAAGGCAAGTTGCCTGCTTGTGCCGAAATGTGTTCGACCAAAGCCTTGCTCGCCGGTGACGGCGACATGGTGGCCGACATCTTCCGCAGCCGCGTGGTCAAGCGCAACAAAGGCGCTGAAGTGTGGGGCTGGGGCACGGCTTACGGCTCTAAGCAAGCTGGCCAAGCACCCGCCAAAGTCGAAGGAGTGAAGAAATGATGAAACGCATGTCACTCCTTGTGTTGAGCGTGGCCGCTCTCACCGCTTGCGGTGAGAAGGCTCAAACCCTCGGCACTAAAAACGACGCCACCGCCTACAGCGGCGCAGCCAATAGTTTTGTCGAATCAGGCTGGACAGCCGGTGATAAAAACAGCTGGGAGCAGCACCTGCGTGCTCGTGGCCAGTACGGTCAGAACGACAACAGTCGCGCACCGTAAACAAAGGGGCACATCATGTACCGCTCTTTTCAATCGGTGTTGTGTGCAGCGTTGACGGTGTTTGCACTGTCTGCTGTCGCGCAAGACAAAGCGCCTGCGACGGCTATGGCTGTGCAGAGCGTCAACATCCAAGACGTCAAGCCTGACGCCAGCGATTCGCCCGGCTACGCCGAGCAAACCAATGGTGAACGCGGCAAGGTCCAACCCGGCAACAACGCGCCCATGTGGCGTGCGGTGGGTGCTGGCGTGGAAGGCTACAGCAGCCTGCCCAAGTCAGAAGCCCCAGAGGCTGGCGTGTTGATTCAACCCTTTGTGCAATACCCAGGCTCACGCCTCACCAATGGTGGTGAAGCGTGGCGTCAAGTGCGCAACAACTGGATCATTCCTTACGGCGGTTCGCTGCTGTTGATCGTGTTGGGCGCGGTGGGTGTTTTCTACTGGCGCAAAGGCATGATCAAGTTGCATGGCAAACCGACGGGTGTCGAGATTGAACGCTTCACACCGTTCGAGCGCTCAGCCCACTGGACCAATGCCATTGCGTTTGTGGTGTTGGCCTTGTCTGGCGTCACCATGGCTTTCGGCAAGTTCTTCATGCAACCGATCATTGGCGACACGCTGTTTGGTTGGATCACTTACTTGCTAAAGAATGCGCACAACTTTGCAGGCCCTCTGTTCGCGGTGTCTTTGACTGTGGTCTTTGTGACATTCTTGAAAGATAACTTGCCAAGCAAAGAAGACTTTGTGTGGATCATCAAAGGCGGCGGTTTGCTCAGCGGCCACGAGGTGCCATCGCATCGCTTCAACGCGGGCGAGAAGATCGTGTTCTGGGGTGGTGTGTTTGCCCTTGGTTTGGTCGTGGTGGCTTCGGGCTTCGTGCTCGACAAAATCATCCCCTTCCTTGTGTACGAGCGCAGCACCATGCAAATGGCGCACATGATTCACGCTGTTGCCACGCTGTTGATGATGGCCATGTTCATCGGCCACATCTACATGGGCACCATCGGCATGGAAGGCGCTTACAAAGCCATGAAGACCGGCTATGTGGACGAGACATGGGCCAAAGAGCACCACGAGCTCTGGCACGACGACATCAAGGCTGGCAAGATTCCAGCCCATCGCTCCGAAGAAACCTCGGGCACCACAGCGCACGTTTGATGCGCTGAACAGGAGAACAAAATGAACAAAGCACTCTTCGCACTGATCTTGGCTGCTGTCAGCGCCACGGCCTTTGCCAAATTGCCCGCACCCAACGACGAAGCGAAAGCCAAAGCTGCTGAAGCTGCCGCTAAGACAGCGCACGCCGGTAAAACTGACGCCTACTTGTTGTGCAAGTCGCAAGACAAAGTAGCAGCCCACGTGCAAAAGACCAACAAAGCCAAAGCAGGCAAGCCCGAGGCCACACCGCCTTGTGCTGACCCAGGCAAGTTTGTTTACACGCCACCAGAGGCCGCCGCTTCTGCGCCGGCTGCCGCTGCATCGGCCCCTGCTGTGGCTGCCGCCCCAGCGAAAGCCGCCGCACCTGCTGCACCAGCTAAGAAGTAATCCATACAGCCTTGCTGTTCATTGGGCCGCACCGAAAGGTGGCGGCCCTTTTTGTTGTAGCCTTGTCGGCTTATGTCTATTGCATCTTCTACTTCTCCTGTGTTGCCACGCCTGACCCAAGCGCAAGCTGAACTGACCCGACAGATTGACGTCGTGAACGAACATGGTGTGCGTGAACAGGTGTCCATTCCCGCCGAGCGTGCATTGACGGTCTATGTGGACAAGCGTGAAATCGTCACACTGATGACCTTGGGTGCACACCCTGAACTGCTGGTGTTAGGTTATTTGCGTAACCAACGTTTGGTGGCGACTGTGAGCGAGGTCGAATCCATCACCGTCGATTGGGACGCGGGCGAAGACGGTGCAGGCGTGGCGGCTGTCAAAACCTGTCACGGCATAGCCGACATTCAGGCACGCACCGAAAAACGCGTGGTCACCACGGGCTGCGGTCAAGGCAGTGTGTTTGGCGACTTGATGGGCGAAATCGACCACTTGGTGCTGCCTGACGCGCGCATCAGCCAAGCGCGTTTGTATGGCGTGCTCACTGCCATTCGTTTGCAAGAAACCACTTACAAATCAGCGGGCTCGGTGCATGGTTGCGCCTTGTTCAGCGGCGAGTTGATGCAAATCTTTGTCGAAGATGTGGGCCGTCACAACGCCATCGACACCATCGCAGGCTGGATGTGGATGCAAGGCGTGTCTGCCGATGCCGATTCGATTTTTTACACCACCGGCCGCTTGACCAGTGAGATGGTGATGAAGTCCGCCCAAATGGGCGTGGCCGTGGTGGTTTCGCGCAGCGGCATCACGCAAATGGGCTACGACGTGGCCACGCGTTTGCAGCTGTGCACGATTGGTCGCGCGACGAACAAACACTTTCTTTGCTATACCGCACCTGAGCGTTTGCAATTGGACCCCACGCTGGCCGTGGGCGGCGTGCACAAGGTGGCCATGACATGAACACGCATGTGCAACAAGGTGCAAGTCCATCGGGTACAGCGCAGCAAGCGTTGGTCTATTCAGGCGTGACATGGTGGACACAAGCTTGGCGTACGCTCTGGCGTGATGCCCGCGCAGGTGAACTCCGTTTGTTGGTGGTGGCCGTAGCTTTGGGTGTGGCAGCGCTCAGCTCAGTCAGCTTTTTGGCCGACCGCTTGAACGGTGGTTTGCAACGCGATGCCCGCCAACTCTTAGGCGGCGATGTGGTCGTCGTGAGCGACCAGGCCACGCCTGCGCACATCGTGCAACACGCCAAAGATGCTGGCTTGCAAGGTGTGACCACATTGAGCTTCCCCACCATGGCGCGTGGGCAATCGCAAAGCGGTGCGGAGAGCAATAGCCGTTTGGTGGCGCTCAAAGCTGTCGAGGCAGGTTACCCTTTGCGCGGCGAACTTAAAGTGGCAAGCAGCTTGGCGCAAGCGCAACTTGCATTGAACCATGACAGCACTGCCAGCGAAGGCGCCAAGCGCATCAGCCAGTCAAACGTTGAGAAAATCAGCGCCATCCCAACCCGTGGCGAGGTCTGGATCGAGCCCGCTGGCTTAGAAGCCTTGGGCCTTGACGTGGGCGACAGTGTGTTGCTGGGCAACAGCCGCTTACGCATCAGTCGCGTGCTGGTGCACGAGCCAGACCGTGGTGCAGGCTTCATGAACTTTGCACCCCGTGTGTTGATGAATAGCGGCGATTTAGCCGCCACCGCGCTGGTTCAACCCGCCAGTCGGGTGACGTGGCGCTACGCTGTAGGGGGCAGCGACGATGCTGCTAAAAACTTTTTAGCCTGGGCTGAAGCTGAGAGTAAGAAGCCCGAGGTGCGCGGTGTGCGCGTGGAGTCTCTCGAAGCGGGCCGCCCCGAAATGCGTCAAACCTTGGACCGCGCGGGTAAGTTTTTGAACCTTGTGGCCTTGCTGGCTGCATTGCTCAGTGCCGTGGCGGTGGCCTTGGCTGCACGCGCTTTTGCTGCACGTCATTTGGATGACTGCGCCATGCTGCGCGTATTGGGTTTGAGCCAACGCCACATTGCCCTGTCGTACAGCGCAGAATTTGTGTGGGTGGGCACCTTTGCCAGCGTGTTGGGGTTGGCCCTTGGCTATGCCGTGCACTTGGTGTTCGTGGCCTTGCTCAAAGGCTTGGTTGACACGGCCTTGCCTGCACCCAGTGTGTGGCCGGTGGTGTATGGCTTGGGCACAGGTTTGACCTTGTTGCTGGCGTTTGGCTTGCCACCTGTGTTGCAGCTGGCCAGCGTGCCTGCATTGCGCGTGATGCGTCGCGATGTGGGGGAACTCAAAGCCACCACGCTCAGCGTGTGGGTCTTGGGCCTCACCGGTTTTTCTGTGTTGTTGATTGCCGTCAGCCGTGATTTGAAACTCGGTCTCATGGTGGTGGGCGGCTTTGCAGGAGCGGTGCTGTTGTTTGCGGGCATGGCTTGGTTGGCTGTGCAGGTGTTGCGCCGCAGCGTGGTGGAAGGCGCGGCACCACCGTGGCTGATGCTGGCCACGCGACAGGTGAGCGCACGCCCTATTTATGCGATGGTGCAAGTGAGTGCTCTGGCCGTCGGCTTGTTGGCCTTGGCCTTGCTGGTGTTGCTGCGTACCGACCTCATCAGTAGCTGGCGCAATGCCACACCCGCCAACGCGCCGAACCGTTTCGTGATCAACATTCAGCCCATTCAGGCTGAACCGTTTTTGCAAACCTTGCGTGAAGCGGGCGTGAGCAAACCTGATTGGTATCCCATGATTCGTGCGCGTTTGGTGGCGGTGAACGGCACTACCGTTACACCCGACAGCTACACCGAAGAGCGTGCGCAGCGTTTGGTAGACCGTGAATTCAATGTGTCGTTCAACGCCACACCGCCCGAACACAACACCTTGGTGGCTGGTGCTTGGCAGGCCGAAGAGGTCGGTGGTTTGAGCATCGAAGAAGGCATCGCCAAAACATTGAAGCTCAAGTTGGGTGACAGCTTGAGTTTTGATATGGCGGGTCTGTTGCATGAGGCTCGTATCACCTCAATCCGGCGTGTGGACTGGACTTCCATGCGCGCCAATTTCTTTGTGATGTATCCCGTCAGCCGCATGACCACCGTGGCAGGCTTTGATGTGCCCACCACGTACATCGCTGCTTTCCGTGCGCCGCAGCAAGTGCCTGCGGCAGCGTCCAGCAAAATCAATTTTGATAACCAACTTATTAACCGCTTTCCCAATGTCACCAGTGTGGACATGGGCGCGACTTTGAACCAAGTCCAAACGGTGCTTGACCAAGTGGTGAGCGCCGTGGAGTTTTTGTTCTTGTTCACGCTCGCTGCTGGTTTGGTGGTGTTGTTTGCCGCTGTCACTGCGACACGGGAAGAGCGCGCGCGTGAATACGCGGTGCTCCGAGCGCTAGGTGCATCCAACCAATTGCTGGCCAATGTGCAACGTGCGGAGTTGGCAGGGGTGGGCGCACTCGCCGGTTTCTTGGCCAGTGGCGTTGCGATGGCCATGGGTTGGGGCTTGGCCCACTTTGCATTTGAGTTTGAATGGACCGCCAGCCTGTGGGTGCCTGTGCTCGGTGCCGCTGCTGGCGCATTGCTGGCGCTAGCTGCAGGTTGGTGGGGCTTGCGCGATGTGCTGCGCCGCCCGGTGGTGCAGACCCTCAGACAAGCCAGCCATTGATTGAGAATTGACAGATGCAAATCGAAGAAAAATCACCTTTTGATACCCCGTTTGAATGGCTAGGCGGCGAAGCGCGCGTGCGTGTTTTGGTTGACCGTTTTTATGACCTCATGGATTTAGAGCCCGCTTACCTAGAGCTGCGCGCCACGCACGGCCCCGACTTGGCCAATGCACGCGAACGCTTGTTCATGTTTTTGTGCGGCTGGTTGGGCGGGCCTAATTACTATGTCGAGCAACATGGCCACCCGCGCTTGCGCATGCGTCACATGCCTTTTGCCATTGGCATCAAAGAACGCGACCAATGGGTGGCGTGCATGGACCAAGCCATGGGTGAGACCGATGTGCCTGAGGGGTTGCGTACACGTTTGAAAAATAGTTTTTTCCAAACAGCGGATTGGATGCGTAACAAAGGCGTTTAAGCCCTTGTTTCTTTAAACGTTGCTCGGTCCCAGCAACACCACCAACGCCCCCGCGCCCCCATCCGAAGGCTTGGCCTGCACAAAGGCCAGTACCTCGTTTTTTTGCACCAACCAGCGCTGCACTTTGCTCTTGAGCACGGGTTCTTTGCCGGGTGAGCCCAAGCCTTTGCCGTGCACCACGCGCACGCATCGCCAGCCCATGCGTTTGGCGTCGCGCACAAATTGGCCGAGGGCTTCGCGTGCTTCGTCAGTGCGTAGGCCATGCAGGTCAAGCTGGCCCTGCAGGCTCCACTCGCCTTTGCGAAGTTTGCGTGTCACGTCCGTGCCGATGCCGGGCCGTCGGAAACTCAGTTGGTCATCCACATCCAGCAATGTGCTCACATCGAACTCGTCGCTCATGCTTTCCAGCAGCGCGGCTTGGTCGTCTAGCTCTTGCTGCAGAGGGCGGGCTGCTGGGCGTTGTGGTGTGATGAATACGCGCGCTTTGGCGGCAATCGGGTTCACGTTGCCAATTGCGGTGGTGAATAAATTGCGCTCAGCTTCGGCGCGACGTGCCGCTTCACGGCGTGCTTCTTCGGCCGCGGCGGCAGCCAACGCTGCGTCGTTCACCTGTTTGCGGATAGCGCCCAAGTCTTGCAGCGATTTGGCTTTCACAGCAACCCCTCTTCGGCCATCGACAAATATTTGCCCTGAGCCACGATGATGTGGTCGCGCACGGTCACGTCAATCAGGGCCAGTGCTTCTTGCAGGGTGCGGGTGAGTTTCATGTCAGCTTGCGAGGGTTTGACGGTGCCGCCTGGGTGGTTGTGGGCCAACACCACGCCATCGGCGCCCAAGGCCAAGGCGGTCTTGGCGACTTCGCGCGGGTAGACCATGGTTTGCGACAGCGAGCCGCGAAACATGGGCTGGTACGACAGCAGGCGGTTGTGAGCGTCAAGAAACAAAACGGCAAAGACCTCGTGTTTGAGTTGGGCGAGTTCGAGTTGGAGGTATTGTTTCACCGCATTGGGTGAATTCATCACCGTGGTTTCAGTTAATTGTTGGGTCAGGGCGCGGCGGGCCATTTCCAGCACGGCCACCAGTTGCGAGCGTTTGGCGTCGCCGCCCATGCCTTTGAAGGTTTTGAGTTCAGCGGCGCTGGCGTGGATCAGCCCGGCAAAGCCCTTGAAGCGCTCTAGCAGTTCTTGGGCCATCACAAACACGTTTTTCCCTTTGATGCCCGTGCGTAAAAACAAGGCCAGCAGCTCGGTGTCGGTCAGCGCCGAGGCCCCGTGTTTGAGCAGCTTTTCGCGGGGGCGCATCTCGGCAGGGAGCTGCGCAATGGTCATTGGTTCGGGCATTCGGTCCATAGCGAGAGCTTTCTACAATAGACGGTTCAACACAGAGAGTCCTATGACTGCATCCAACGCTCACCCTACCATCGGCCCCGCCTCTTTTTTAACGCTGCACTATCGGCTTTCGGGACCGCAAGGCGACGTCATCAATACGTTCAATGACAAACCCGCCACGCTCTCGCTGGGTTCGGGTGAGTTGTCGCCCGCGTTGGAGCAGCGTTTGATGGGGCTCGAAGAAGGCACGCGTACCACGTTTGAGCTAGCCGCTGGCTTGGCCTTTGGTGAGCGCAACCCCGACATGCAGCAATGGGTGAGCAAGAGTTTGCTCAAAGAATTTGGCGACCCCGATGAGCAATACAACGTGGGCGATGTGGTGCAGTTTCCTGCGCCCACCGGCCAAGGCTCGTTTGCGGGCGCGGTACAACAAGTGACCGACGACCAAGTGCTGTTTGACTTCAACCATCCTTTGGCCAATCAGCCCGTGACGTTTGAAGTTCACGTCATTGGTATTTTGTAAATCGCCATGAGCAACAACAGCTTGCAAGAAATCGTACTCGCCGCACCCCGTGGCTTTTGCGCAGGCGTGGACCGCGCCATCGACATCGTGGACCGTGCCCTCGAAAAGTTTGGTGCGCCCGTGTATGTGCGCCACGAGATCGTGCATAACACCTTTGTGGTGGCCGACCTCAAAAACCGTGGCGCCATCTTCATCGAAGACTTGGCCGATGTGCCCGCAGGCGCCACGTTGGTGTTCAGCGCTCACGGTGTGCCCAAGGCTGTGGAAGAAGAGGCTGCACGACGCGGTTTCACCGTGTTTGATGCCACTTGTCCCCTGGTGACCAAGGTGCATGTGGAAGTGGCCAAGCTGCACAAAGAAGGCTTCGAGTTCATCATGATTGGCCACAAAGGCCACCCCGAAGTGGAAGGCACGATGGGCCAGTTGCTCGATGGCATTTACTTGGTGGAAGACGTGGCCGATGTGGCGCACGTCAGCCCGAAGCAAACCGAGCGCTTGGCCGTGGTCACGCAAACCACGCTCAGCGTGGACGATGCGGCCCTCATCACCGAAGCCGTGGTGGCGCGCTTTCCCAACATTCGCAAGCCCAAGATGCAAGACATTTGCTACGCCACCCAAAACCGCCAAGACGCGGTGAAAGTGTTGAGCAACGAGGTCGAGTTGGTCATCGTGGTGGGCAGCCCCACCAGCTCCAACAGCAACCGTTTGCGCGATGTGGCGCAGCGCTCGGGCGCTCAAAGCTACATGGTCGACAACGCCGACGAACTCAAAGAAGAATGGTTCGCTGGCGTGACCCGTGTGGGCCTGACCGCCGGAGCCTCAGCGCCTGACATCTTGGTGCAACAAGTCATTGCCCGCATGCGCGCCTTGGGCGCCGTGTCTGTACGAACCCTCGATGGTGTGGAAGAAACCATCAAATTCCCTCTGCCCAAAGGGCTGAAGTAAAAGGACTGAAACTCAATGCTCGACATCAACCAACTGCGCCGCGACCTGCCCAGCGTCATTGCCAAACTCGAAAAGCGCAAGAACCCACAAGCATTCTTGAATGTGGATGCGTACCAAGCTTTAGAGGCTGAGCGCAAAACATTGCAGACCCGCACCGAAGAATTGCAAGCCAGCCGCAATGCGCTGTCTAAACAAATCGGCATGCTCAAAGCCAAAGGCGAAAGCGCTGACGGTGTGATGGCGCAAGTGGCCGACATCAAAACCGAACTCGATACCTCGGCCGTGCGCTTAGACGCCCTGCAAGCCGAGTTGCAAACCTTGTTGTTGGCCGTGCCTAACTTGCCGCACGACAGCGTGCCCGCAGGCGAAGACGAACACGGCAACGTGGTGCTGCGCAGCTGGAGCCCCACAGGCACCGAACCCGCACCTTTGGGCTTCGAACCCAAAGACCATGTGGACTTGGGTGAGCCTTTGGGCCTCGACTTTGAAATGGGCGTCAAGCTCTCTGGCTCACGCTTCACCGTGATGAAGGGCCAAATTGCCCGCATGCACCGTGCGCTCGCGCAGTTCATGCTCGACGTGCAAACCCAAGAGCACGGTTACACCGAGTGCTACACGCCCTACATCGTGAACGCCGACAGCCTCAAAGGCACCGGCCAGTTGCCCAAGTTTGAAGAAGACTTGTTTGCCGCCAAGAAGGGCGGCCAAGAGGGCGAAGCCACCAGCGAAAGCGCGGCGCTTTACCTCATTCCCACCAGCGAAGTGCCGCTGACCAACTTCGTGCGCGATGTGGTTTTGGCCGAAAACGAGTTGCCTATCAAGCTCACCGCACACACACCTTGCTTCCGTTCTGAAGCTGGCAGTGCTGGCCGCGACACACGTGGTTTGATTCGCCAACACCAGTTCGACAAAGTCGAGATGGTGCAAATCGTGCACCCCGACAAGAGCTACGAGACCTTGGATGAAATGACAGGCCATGCCGAGGCTGTGTTGCAAAAACTGGGCTTGCCTTACCGCGTGATGTTGCTCTGCACGGGCGACATGGGCTTTGGTGCCACCAAAACACACGACCTCGAAGTGTGGCTGCCTGCGCAAAACACCTACCGCGAAATCAGCTCGGTGTCGAACTGCGAAGCCTTCCAAGCCCGTCGCTTGCAAGCGCGTTTCAAAAACGCCCAAGGCAAGAACGAACTTGTGCATACCTTGAACGGTTCAGGCCTGGCCGTGGGCCGCACCTTGGTGGCCGTGTTGGAAAACTACCAACAAGCCGATGGCAGCATCCGCGTGCCTGAAGCGCTGCGCCCTTACATGGGTGGCGTGACAGAGCTACGCGGCTGATACAGTTCGCAAAACTTTAGGAATGAACGCTGTGAAAAAATTATTTCTTTTGCTGGTCACAGCGTTGCTGAGCGCTTGCGCGAGCACCAATGAATCGCAAACCAATGCGGACAATGGCCAGCGCCCCAGCATGGACCAATTTGGGCGCATGCCAATGCCCGTGGGCACCAAGCTGCGCACACCAGAGTCTTTGATCTTTGGTGTGGGTGAGGGCTGGTTAGGCCGTGCAGTGTTTGAGCTGCCAAATGACGCCAACGCGAGCTACAACTTCTTTGCTGAACAGCTGCCTCGTCAAGGTTGGACCATGATCGCTTCTGTACGCGGTAAGAAAAGCCTGCTCGTGTTCACACGCGCTGACCGTGCCGCCACGATTGAGATTGAAGACAGTGGTTTGTTTTCTGGTTCGCTCGCATCCATGACCGTCAGCCCCGTGGGCAGCACAGGCGGTGCATCTGCAGGTGCGGGTGTGGTGGTGCAGCCTTTGGGCGGCGCTGGCGCACGTCGCCCCTGATAGAATTGCGGCTTCGACAAACGACACCGAATCAGGAGAAGTGGCAGAGTGGTCGAATGTACTTGACTCGAAATCAAGCGTAGGGGCGACCCTACCGAGGGTTCGAATCCCTCCTTCTCCGCCAAGCCTAACAAGCACCTTAAAAAGCCGTTCGTCATCGAACGGCTTTTTTCATATTCGGCTGTCAGTCTTACAGGGCGACAGATGCCGCATCTTGAGCAATCTTCCAAGCTAGACCTCCTGCGCTACGTGGCGAAGTGGGTGGCTTTGGCGACGGTGGTTGCTGGATTGGCAGGCTCTGCCTCAGCCCTGTTTCTTTTCTCGCTTGATTGGGCGACCCAGACCCGTGAAGCCAACCGTTGGCTGATTTGGGGCTTGCCCGTCGCGGGCTTCTGTGTGGGCTGGTTGTACCTCAAGTTTGGTCAGCACGTCGAGGCGGGTAACAACTTGTTGATTGACGAAATTCACGACCCTCAAAAAGTAGTGCCTTTGCGCATGGCTCCGTTTGTGTTGGGCGGTACGGTGATTTCTCATTTGTTTGGCGCATCGGTGGGCCGTGAAGGCACGGCGGTGCAAATGGGCGGCGCACTGGCCGACCAGCTCACCCACTTTTTCAAGCTCAACCACACGGACCGTCGCATGGTGTTGATGGCCGGTATCAGTGCCGGTTTTGCCTCCGTCTTTGGTACGCCCTTGGCCGGTGCTGTGTTTGCGCTAGAAGTGCTGGCCATTGGTCGCCTGCGCCTCGATGCTTTGCTGCCCTGTGTGATCGCTGCGGTGGTGGCTGACCAAGTGGGCTTGCTGTGGGGCGTGCAACACACGCTATACGAAGTGGGCTTGGTGCCACAAATCACGGCATGGCTGCTGGTAGCCATGGTGGTGGCCGGTGCCGTGTTTGGCTTGGCTGGCAAGGTGTTTGCCGATGGCACCCACGCGTTGAGTGGGGTGATGAAAAAGCGCATTGCCTATGCACCGCTGCGCCCTTTGTTGGGCGGCACGGTGATTGCCGCTGTTGTGATGTGGGGTAGCTTTGACCGTTACATCGGTTTGGGCATTCCGGTGATGGTGGAGGCTTTCGGCCATCCCCTTGCACCCACCGACTTTTTAGGCAAGATGATGTTCACCATTGCGTCGCTGGGTTCAGGCTTTAAGGGTGGCGAAGTGACGCCTTTGTTCTACATTGGCGCCACACTGGGCAATGCCTTGGCGCCGTTGCTGGATGTGCCGTTTGCACTGTTGGCTGCGGTGGGTTTTGTGGCCGTGTTTGCAGGGGCTGCCAACACGCCCATCGCGTCGACTTTGATGGCGATGGAGTTGTTCGGTGCAGAGATCGGCGTGTTTGCCGCGCTGGCCTGTGTGATGAGCTATGTATGCTCGGGTCAATCGGGCATTTACCGCGCGCAAAGGGTGGCGCATCGCAAGACGGATGCGCCGTCTCAGCCTTCTTAGAATGGGAACTATGACGATGAATCCCGCCCGTTTGGTACCTGCCACGCTGTTTGCCGCAGCCTTGTTTGCCAGTCCAGCTTTTGCGCAGACCTTCAAAATGCCTTGCGAGGTGGAAGCCAGTATCCCGGCGATGGAAGACGTGAAGATCAAGCCGCAAAAAGTGGTGATTGAAATTCAATCCATGGGCAAAAATATCTTCCTCAAGATGAATGGCCCTGAGCCTTATTTGGTGATGGCCAACAGCTTGGCGACCGAAGAGTTCACAGGGAAGAACTTAACGACGCCCAAAGAAATGGGCGCGTTTCGCAAGCACAAGGTGACAGGGGCCGAGTCAGAGATTCGCATCGAGCAAGCCACCATCGTGGTGACCGCTTACACCGACACCACCTACATGGGTAAAAAAGTGCGTATCAACATCACAGGGCCTTGCAGCGTGCCCCGTTAAGGCCGTGCAAACAACGATGGCTCTCTGTTTAAAACCAGCACCAAAAACCGGTGCAGTTGCCCGTGATTTGCTGAATGAGCAAGTCAATCAAGCTGCTGACGACCAGCAGGGGCAAACCCACGTACACAAACACCCACAGCACAAACACCAGTGTCAGGCGGGGTTCTTCCAAGCGATGACCCATCACGGTCTCGGCTTGTCGGCGAAGGCGAAGTTTGTTCAACATGGTGTGAGGATTCTAGGCGTATGAAAGTCAACTGGGACACCTTGACCCATCCCGAGTGGGACGCACACCATGCCGCTTCTGCTGCCCCCTTGCAGCAAGACTGGGCCTATGGCTCATGCATGAAAACGCTGGGCGTGGGCGTGTTGCGCGCCTATGTCGAACAAGATGGCGCGCCCGTGGCCTTGGCTCAATTCATCGTGCGCCGTTTGGCCAGCGGTTTGGCCAACATGGCGCTGTGCTCGCTGGGGCCGGTGTGGTTGCAACCGCTGTCGGGTGCTGAGAAGGCCCGTGTTTACAAAGCGTTGAAGCAAACCATTCCTTTGAAAAATTTGCGCGTGGTCGCGTTCACGCCGCTGGAAGCGCAAAGCTCTGAACTGGGCCTCTCGCGCTGGCGTCGTGTGATGACAGGGCACAGCACCGTGATGCTGGACCTCACCCTGTCGATGGATGAGCTGCGTGCGCAGCTGGACAAACGCTGGCGTCACCGCTTGGGCGGTGCAGAAAACTCTGAGCTCACCATCCATCGCGTGGGTACCAATGCCGGCCAATACCGTTGGCTGTTGGACGCCGAAATGCAGCAACGCGAGCAACGTGGTTTGCACGGTTTGCCGCTGCACTTCTTTGACTTGTACGTGCCCTCGCGCCAACAGCCCACCAAAACCATTTTGACGATGCGCGCCGACGTGGGCCGCGACCGCGTGGCGGGCATGATGTTTTTGATTCACGGCGAAGCCGCCACCTACCAAGTGGGTTGGACCAGCGATGCGGGCCGTGACTTGCATGCCCACAATTTGATTTTGTGGAAAGGCATCGAAGAGTTGCGCGAGCGCGGTGTGCGCAAACTCGACCTCGGCGGTGTCAACACCACACGCAGTGCAGGCATTGCGCGTTTCAAAATGAGCACGGGCGGCCAAGTGCTCACCTGCGCAGGGACGTTCATTTAAACCATGCTGCGCGTCTCACACCTTGTCTGCAGCCGTGGCAACAAGCCACTGTTTGCCGACGTCAGCTTTGCCCTGCAAGCGGGCCAAGCCTTGCACCTCGAAGGCGACAACGGCGTGGGTAAAACCAGCTTGCTGCGCATCATCTGTGGCTTGTCACCCGCCGATGCGGGTGAGGTGTGTTGGCAAGACAAAACCATTCAGCAAAATGCCGTCGCGTTTCATTCATCCTTGTTTTATTTGGGCCACGGTTTGTCGCTCAAAGAAGAGCTGTCGGCTTTAGAAAACCTCATGTCTGATGCCGCAGTGTCGGGCCGCACCTTGAGCGAACCACAAGCCATGGTGGCTCTGGCCCGCATGGGTTTGCGCGGGCGCGAGCATTTGCCGCTGCGCGTGATGTCGCAAGGCCAAAAGCGCCGCACAGCGCTGGCCCGTTTGCTGGCCAGTCAAGCCCCGCTGTGGGTGTTGGACGAACCTTTTGTGGCCTTGGATGTGAAAGCAGTGGATGGCCTGCGTGGCCTGTTGGCCGAGCATGTGGCCAACGGCGGCATGGTGCTCTTTACCAGCCATCAGCCTGTGACGCTGACCCGTGCCAACGGCTCGTCGGTCGATGTGCAAACTTACCGATTGAGAGGCGTGGCATGAGTGGCGGCGCGTTCATGGCCGTGTTGCGGCGCGATTTGCTGTTGGCGATGCGTCGCAAGAGCGAGGTGCTGACCGCGGTGTTTTTCTTTGTGGTGGTGGCCGCTTTGTTTCCACTTGGCATTGGTCCAGAGCTGAACACCTTGCGCTTGGTGGCCCCGGGTGTGTTGTGGGTGGGCGCGCTGTTGTCGAGCATGTTGGCTTTGCAGCGTTTGTTTGAGGCCGATTACCGCGACGGCACGCTGGAACAAATGGCCTTGTCGCCCACGCCAATGCCCTTACTGATCAGTGCCAAACTCTTGGCGCACTGGCTCGTCTCAGGGGTGCCGTTGGTATTATTGGCGCCAGTTTTAGGGCTGCAATTTGACCTGTCGGCAGATGCCTTGGTCACCCTCACTTTGGCGCTGTTGTTGGGCACGCCAATTTTGTCTTTGGTGGGCGGCATTGGTGCCGCATTGACCTTGGGTGTGCGTGGCGGTGGGGTGTTGTTGTCGCTGTTGGTCTTGCCTTTGTTCATCCCTGTGCTGGTGTTTGGTGCTGGCGCAGTTGAGGCGCAAGCCAGTGGGTTGGGCGCACAGGCGCATTTTTCAATTTTGATGGCCATGCTTTTGCCCGCAGCCTTTTTCAGCCCGTTTGCATGTGCAGCGGCTTTACGGATCGCGTTGGAATGAAAAAAACAAACTTGTTTCACTACGCCGCACCGCAAACCTTTTATGGTTTAGCGGGCAAGGCGTGGCCTTGGTTTGCGGTGCTGGCCATCTTGCTGATGGCGGCGGGCCTATGGCTAGGCTTTGCCGTGGCGCCCACCGACTTCCAGCAAGGCGAGGGCTACCGCATCATCTTCGTGCATGTGCCTGCGAGCTGGATGTCGATGGTCATTTACTTGGCCATGGCGTTTTGGAGTGTGTTGGGCCTGACCTTCAACACCCGCCTGTCGGGCATGATGACCCGCGCTTTGGCACCGACGGGTGCCATGTTTGCGTTTCTGTCCTTGTGGACCGGCGCACTCTGGGGCAAGCCCATGTGGGGCGCTTGGTGGGTGTGGGATGCGCGCCTCACGTCTGAGTTGATTTTGTTTTTCTTGTACCTCGGCTACATCGCTTTGACGTCGGCCATTGACGACACGCGTCGCAGCGACCGCGCGGGTGCACTCATTGCCATCGTGGGCGCGATCAACGTGCCCATCATTTATTTTTCAGTGAAGTGGTGGAACACCTTGCACCAAGGTGCCTCGGTGTCGCTCACCAAAGCCCCCAGCATGGCTGAAATCATGTTGTGGAGCATGTTGCTGATGGCCTTGGCATTTTGGTTTTACACCGTGGCCCTGGTGCTGTACCGCGTACGTACCCTCATCTTGCAGCGTGAGAGCCATGCCAGTTGGGTACACGAACTCGATGAGGTGAAGCCATGAGATGGGAAAGCTGGAGCCAGTTTTGGGCCATGGGCGGCTATGCCGTGTATGTGTGGGGCAGCGTGGGCGTGACCGCTTTGCTGCTGGCGCTGGAAGTGCTGCAAGCGCGTTGGGCGCACCGCGTGGTGCTGAATCAATTGAAAGCCGAGCAGGCCGTGGCTCAATTACCTGTTGAAGAGTTGATGTGATGAAACCCAGAACCAAACGATTTGCACTCATTGCCGCTGGCATCGTGGTGTTGTGCGCGGCAGCGGCTTTTGTGCTGAACGCCTTCCAAAGCAATTTGGTGTTTTTCTTCACACCCACGCAAGTGAGCAAGGGCGAAGCACCCAAGGGCCGCACCTTTCGCGCGGGCGGTATGGTGAAAGAAGGCAGCTTGGTGCGCGATGGCAACACCGTCCGCTTTGTGATCACCGACACCGTGCACGAAATGCCCGTGACCTATGTAGGCCTGTTGCCCGATTTGTTCAAAGAGGGCAAAGGCGTCGTGTCGCAGGGCAAACTGGGTGAAGACGGCATATTTGTAGCCAGTGAAGTGTTGGCCAAGCATGACGAAAACTACATGCCTCCTGAGGCCCAACACGCGATGGACGAAGCGGCTGCTGCCAAAGCGGCCAAGTCTGTGCAAACGCCAGCCCCCATCAAAGGCAATCCATGATTCCAGAACTCGGTAATTTCGCGCTCATGCTCGCTGCTGTGGTGGCCGTGATGCAAGGCGTGTTGCCCATTGCAGGCACCTTGGTGCGGAACTCGCAAACACAAATCACGTTGCAATCGTTGGCTCGCCCCACGGCTGCTTTGCAATTCGTGTTGGTGGCGTTTGCGTTTGGTGCATTGGCTGCTTCGTTTTTGAACAACGATTTTTCGGTGTTGTATGTGTCGCAGCATTCCAATTCCTTGCTACCCAAGCCCTACCAATTTGCGGCGGTATGGGGTGGCCATGAAGGTTCGCTCTTGCTGTGGGTGTTGTTGTTGTCGCTGTGGACCGTGGCTGTGGCGGTGTTCTCGCGCAGCTTGCCACTCGACATGGTGGCCCGTGTGATTGGCGTGTTGGGTTTGATTTCGGTGGGCTTCTTGCTGTTCATCTTGACCACCTCCAACCCGTTTGAGCGTTTGTTGCCAGCGGCCATGGATGGCAAAGATTTGAATCCCTTGCTGCAAGACCCAGGCTTGGTCATTCACCCGCCCATGCTCTACATGGGCTATGTGGGCATGGCCGTGGCATTTGCGTTTGCGGTGTCTGCTTTGATGAGTGGTCGCTTAGATGCGGCGTGGGCGCGTTGGTCGCGCCCATGGACGGTGGTGGCTTGGACCTTCCTCACCTTTGGCATTGGCCTCGGTTCTTGGTGGGCGTATTACGAACTCGGCTGGGGCGGCTGGTGGTTTTGGGACCCCGTTGAAAACGCCTCACTCATGCCTTGGTTGGTTGGCACGGCACTCATTCACTCGTTGATGGTGACCGAGAAACGCGGCAGCTTCAAAGCATGGACGGTGTTGCTGGCCATTGCCGCTTTTTCGCTGTCGCTGCTAGGGACGTTCTTGGTTCGTTCAGGCGTGCTCACCTCGGTGCACGCGTTTGCGTCTGACCCCAAGCGCGGTGTGTTTATTTTGGTGTTCTTGGCGGTGGTGGTGGGCGCGTCGCTCACGCTGTTTGCTTGGCGTGCGCCACGCGTGGCCTTGGGTGGCCGCATGGAGTTGGTGTCGCGTGAATCGTTCTTGTTGGCCAACAGCGTGTTGTTGGTGGTGGCCACTGCGGCGGTGTTGCTGGGCACGATTTACCCGCTCATCATTGATGCACTCAATATGGGTAAGTTGTCGGTGGGGCCGCCTTACTTCAATGCGGTGTTTGCACCGTTGCTCGTGCCGACTGTGTTTTTGATGGTTCCGGGTTCGGTGGCGCGTTGGCGTGATGCCAATGTGCGTGAGATTGCCCACAAGTTGCGTTGGACCTTTGCTGGCGCGGTTGCGCTGGCCGTGCTCTTGCCGTTTGTGTTGGGTGGTTGGTCCATCGGTGCGGCGTTTGGTTTGTTCCTCGGTTGCTGGGTGGCTTTGGGTACAGCGCAACAAGTGATTGAGCGTGTGGGTAAGCCGGGGCGTATTGGCGCATCTTTCTGGGGGCAACACATCGCGCACTTGGGCATGGCGGTGTTGGTGATTGGCATCACGGGTGTGAAGTGTTACGAGGTCGAGCGCGATGTGCGCATGCAAATTGGTGACGTGGTCACCATCGCGCCTTACACCTTCCGCTTGAATTCGCTCGACGAAGTGCGTGGCCCCAACTACAAGGCCGTGCGTGCCGATGTGCAAGTGCTGCGCGACGACAAGGTCATTGAAATTTTGCAGCCTGAAAAGCGCCGCTATTTCTCATCGGCCATGGCGATGACCGAAGCGGGCATTGACTCGGGCTTCATGCGCGATTTGTATGTGTCGTTGGGCGAGCCGCTGGATGACGCACGCACCGAGTGGAGCATGCGGGTGTACTACAAACCGTTTGTGCCGTGGCTGTGGGGCGGTGTGTTGCTGATGGTGTTGGGTGGCGTGTTGGCTGCACTGGACCGGAGATACCGCAAATGAAAAAAGTTTTGATTCCGCTGGTGTTGTTCATCGGCTTGGTGGTGTTTTTGGCCGTGGGCTTGAAGCGCGACCCGCGTGAAATCCCGTCGCCCTTGATTGGCAAGCCAGCGCCACATTTCACCTTGTTCACACTCGAGCCGGGCGATGCCAAGTTCTCACCCGTGGACATGCAGGGCCAAGTGTGGATGCTCAATGTATGGGCCACCTGGTGTGTGGCGTGCCGCGAAGAGCACCCTGTGCTTGTGGCGTTTTCAGAAAAAAACCAAGTTCCTATCGTGGGCCTGAGCTACAAAGAAATTCAGCCGCAAGACCCCGCCTACAAATCGCCGTTTGACGAAAAGCTCAAGCTCGCACGCGAGCGCAGCCAAGTCTGGCTCAAACGCCATGGCAACCCGTATGTGACGTCGGTCATGGACCTGGATGGCCGCGTGGGCATTAATTACGGCGTGTACGGCGTGCCCGAGACCTACGTCATCGACAAGGCCGGTGTGATTCGCTACAAGTTTGTGGGCGCTGTCACCCCCGCGTTGTTGGCTGACAAAGTCTTGCCTTTGATTGCGGAGTTGAACAAGTCATGAAGCGCATTGTTGTTCGTGTCGCGATGGCGATGAGCCTTGTGTTGTTTGCATCTGTCAGCACAGGCCGCGAGGCGGTACCCATGGCGGACGACCCCAAGCTCGAAGCCCGCTTGGTGGACATCTCGCAAGAGCTGCGTTGTTTGGTGTGTC
Source organism: Limnohabitans sp. INBF002 (assembly GCF_027924905.1). Classification (NCBI taxonomy): domain Bacteria; kingdom Pseudomonadati; phylum Pseudomonadota; class Betaproteobacteria; order Burkholderiales; family Comamonadaceae; genus Limnohabitans; species Limnohabitans sp. INBF002. The sequence continues at coordinate 2,123,814 of NZ_AP027055.1, read as the reverse complement.
AAAACGAATCTTTGGCTTCCTCGCATGCCGAGTTGGCGGACGACTTGCGTCAAGAAGTGCGCGAGCTGATTCGTGCGGGTAAGTCTGACCAAGAAATCAAAGACTTCTTGGTGGCACGTTATGGTGACTTTGTGTTGTACCGCCCCGAGGTCAAGCCTTTGACATGGGTGTTGTGGTTTGGCCCGTTTTTGTTGCTGGTCATCGCTGCCATCTTCCTCGGTGTCTATTTGCGCCAGCGCCGCGCCTTGGCCGCACCTGCCGCTTTGAGCGATGAAGCGCGCGAACGCGCCAAACAACTGTTGAAAGGTTGATGTGAATCCCGCACTCGCTTTTATTTATGTCGCCGTGGCCATGATGGCCGTGGTGTTGGTCGTGTTGAGTGTGGCGCTTTGGCGTGGTTCGCAACAAGGCGCGCGCTTGGCCGCACATCAAGCCGATGCCATCAATGACCCCGCCAAAGCCAACGCCGCGGTGTACCGCGACCAACTGGCCGAGTTGGACCGCGAATACGTGATGGGCAACTTGAACTACGAAGAACTCAAAGCCGCGCGTGATGAGTTGTCTGAACGTTTGTTGGCCGATGTCGCTGGCCTTGATGAAACTGTCCAGCCTGCACCCCCTACGTCTACCGTGGTGTGGCAAAAGCCTTGGCTCAGTATTGCGGTGCTGGTGTTTGTGGTGCCTGTGTCGTCCATGCTGATGTACAGCGTGTTGGGCGAGCCCGCCGCCTTGGACCCGATGGCTTTGAAGCAAGGTGTGGATTCATCCGCTGAAGTCACACCCGAGAAATTGACCGAAATGGCCACGGCCTTGACCCGCCGTTTGCAAGACGAACCCAACAGCATGGAAGGCTGGGTCATGCTCGGTCGCGTTCAACGCGCGCGTGGCCATTTTGAAGAGTCTGCTGAGGCCTTTGCCAAAGCCTTGGCCTTGAGCCGCGATGACAACTTGTCGATTGAACGTGCTGAAGTGTTGGCGCAAAAGAACGGCGGCAGTTTCGCAGGCGAGCCTTGGTCCATCATCCAGCGCGTGCTCACCGCAGACCCGCATCACCTCAACGCCTTGTTCTTGGCGGGCAGTGCGTCTTATGCGGAGATGAATTTCACCACCGCCTTGCGTTATTGGGAGCGTGCCCGTGAGGTTGTGCCTGCTGATTCACCTGATGCGCCAGAGCTAGACCGTGCCATTGCAGAGGCGCGCAACAAATTGGGCCTGCCTGCTATTCCGCCACGTGCGGCAGAGCCAGCGGCTAACTTGCAAGCCAGTCAGGCGACCCTCGCAGCGACCAGCATCAGCGGCCGCGTGACCTTGGTGAAAGAACTCAAAGGCTTGGTGGCCCCCACGGACACCGTGTTTGTGTATGCCACGCCTGTGACGGGTTCACGCATGCCTGTGGCCATCGTGCGCACCACGGCAGACAAACTGCCTTTGGACTTTGTGCTCGACGACAGCACTGCGATGAACCCCAGCGTCAAGCTCTCGAGCATGGACGAGGTCACGGTGCGCGTGCGCATCTCCAAGAGCGGGCAAGCCACTGCGCAACCGGGTGACTACGGCGTGAGCCTCACGCCTGTGAAGCCGGGCAGCAAAGGTTTGAACTTGATGGTGCGTGACACCTTGCAAGCCACGCCTTAATCACACGCGGCACAGGCCAACAAAAAGCCCCGCAGTTTTGAAAACTGCGGGGCTTTTTGTTGGGCGGGGTGCTGGTTACAGCAAGCCGTTCATGCGTGCGAAGTGCAGCGTTTGCGTGCGGCTTTTCACGTCCAAGCGACGGAACAAGCGCCACAGGTGAACCTTCACCGTGTGTTCGCTGATGTCCAGCTCGGCGGCAATGTCGCGGTTGCTCAAACCACGGTCCAACATGACGATGAGTTGCTTTTGGCGCTTAGACAATTTGGTCTCGCCCACAGCCACTACTTCTTCGTCACCGTTCTCAGCGGCAAACAAACCTTGGATGGCAGAGGAGATTTCGTTGGCCGCCGTGGACTTCTCGATGTAAATGTCGGCACCGGCTTCGATGCATGTTTCTTCCGCTTCGCCAGCAGGCATCGAAGAAATCACGGCCAAGGGCACGGTGGCGTACATGGTTTTGATTTCTTTGACAGCTGACGTGCCTTTCACGCCAGGCAGCAACAAGTCGAGCACAAACAACTCTGGCTCACCGTTTTTGATGATGGCAGCTTGCAATTCGCTGAATTTCTCTAATTCGATCACTTTCGATGCGGGACGCATACGGCGCAACAACATGGCAATGGCTTGGCGAACCAAAGGATGGTCGTCAATGATGTACATACTCATTTTTATTACTCCTGAATCAATATTAGTAGTTTAGCCCCATTGCAGATCGGACATCCTGCATGGTTTCCCGAGCTGTGATGCGTGCTTTTTCAGTACCTGCATCGACGATGTCGCGGACAATTTTGGGGTTGGTGATGTACGGTTCCGCACGTTCGAGCATGGGCTGTTGCTCACGCAAGATGGCTTCAATGATGGGTTGTTTGCAGTCCAAGCAGCCAATGCCTGCGGTTTTGCAGCCTTGGGAGACCCACTGGCGTTGGCCTTCGTCGCTGTAGACCAGGTGAAATTGCCACACGGGGCACTTGTCGGGGTCGCCCACGTCGGTGCGCTTTTGGCGCGCGGGGTCGGTGGGCATGCGCTTGACCTTGTGCTCCAGCGTGGCGCGGTCTTCGCGAATGGCAATCGAGTTGTTGTAACTCTTGCTCATCTTGGCACCATCCAAGCCTGGCAGTTTGCTGGCTTGGGTGTACAGCGCGTGTGGTTCGGTCAAGATGACTTTGCCTGTGCCCTTGAAGTAGCCGCCCAAGCGCTCGCGGTCTTGCTCGTCCAATTCAGGCGCTGATGCGATATAGCCCAACGCGCCTTCCATGGCCTTGGCATCGCCTGTTTCTTGGTAGGCCTTGCGTGCTTTCTCGAAGCGCTTGACGCTGTCTTTGGGCAGTTTGGCCAGCGAGGCTTGCACTTTTTCTTCCGCGTTGATTTCGCGGCCATACAAGTGGTTGAAGCGGCGCGCGGCTTCACGCGTCAGCTCGACGTGGCTGGCTTGGTCTTCGCCCACAGGCACGTGCTTGGCTTTGTAGATCAAGATGTCGGCTGCTTGCAGCAGCGGGTAGCCCAAGAAGCCGTAGGTGGCCAAGTCTTTGTCCTTGAGCTTTTCTTGCTGGTCTTTGTAGGTGGGCACGCGCTCCAACCAACCCAGCGGTGTGCCCATGGCCAAGAGCGTGAACAACTCAGCGTGTTCAGGAATACGGCTTTGCAAAAAGATGGTGCAAGCGTTGGGATCAAGGCCAGCAGCGAGCCAGTCAATCACCATCTCATACACGTTCTTCTCAATCACTTCGCGGTTTTCGTAGTGCGTGGTGAGGGCGTGCCAGTCGGCCACGAAGTAGAAGCAATCCATCTCGGACTGCAAACGCACCCAGTTTTTCAAAGCACCGTGGTAGTGACCCAAATGCAAGGCACCCGTGGGGCGCATGCCGGAGAGAACGCGTTCTTTCATGTTCAAGGCTTCAGTAAAAATTCAAACGGACTGAGCATGAGGCTCAGCAACTCAAAGGTGAGCGACATGATGGGCGCCATCCACAAGGTGTCGACGACTTTCAAAATGACCAAGGCCATCACGATGTAAAAGCCATAAGGCTCAACGCGCGACAGCCACACGGCTTGCTTCCAAGGCAGCAAGCCCACCAAGATGCGTCCCCCGTCGAGCGGCGGCAGCGGAAATAAATTGAAGGCAAACATCACGGCATTCACTTTGACGCCAGCTTTGCAGACCTCGATGAAATAGCGTTCTTCTACGCCTGCGGCGATCAGCCCGTACATGGCGAAGGCCCACACAAAGGCTTGGATGAAGTTGACAGCCGGGCCTGCAAGGGCCACCCAAACCATGTCGCGCTTGGGATGGTGCAAGCGGCTGAAGTTCACGGGCACAGGTCGCGCATAGCCAAATAAAAAGTTGCCGCCCGTCGCCAAGAACAACACGATGGGCATGACCAGCGTGCCCATGGGGTCGATGTGCGGCATGGGGTTGAGCGTCACGCGCCCCATCATCCAGGCCGTGTTGTCGCCGCGTAAGTGCGCGACGTAGCCGTGGGCGGCCTCGTGCAGCGTGATGGCAAACACCACGGGCAGGCCGTAAATCAGAATGGTTTGAATCAGGTCAGGGAAATTCACGGTGCAATTGTCGCATTCAACACTTTGGGTCTAGTTGTGCGGCGGCTCACAGGCCCAAAGTGCTCAGAGGCCCCCGTCCTTGGCGGATCACCTCGGGGTCACCCCCGCCGTCCATGGGTGTGAGGTCCACGACGGTGGTGGGTTCGAGCGGGCAAGCGCCGGCATCAATCACGGCGGCCAGTTCGTGCTCAAAACGGTCGCGAATTTCTTCGGCATCGTTCATCGGGTCGGTCTCGCCGGGGGCGATGAGGGTGGTGGCGAGCAGCGGTGCGCCATGCAGTTCAAGCAAATCGAGCAGGGTTTTGTTCAGCGGCACGCGCAGGCCAATGGTTTTGCGCTGTGGGTGGCTGACGCGGCGGGGCACTTCTTTGGTGGCTTCCAAGATGAAGGTGTAGGCCCCGGGCGTGGCGGCTTTGAGCAAACGGTATTGGCGGTTGTCCACGCGGGCGTAGTTGGCCAGCTCGGACAAATCGCGGCACATCAAGGTGAGGTGATGTTTGTCGTCCACTTGGCGAATGCGACGCATCTGCTCCACCGCCGCTTTGTCGTCCAGGTGGCAGACCAAGGCATAGCTGGAGTCGGTGGGCACGGCCACGATACCGCCGCGCTCCAACAGCTGAACGGCTTGCTTGAGCAAACGGGGTTGGGGGTTGTCGGGGTGAACTTGAAGAAACTGAGCCATGAACGTGTACGCCGAAAAGTAAGCAGGTGTGGTGGCCTCACACCACTAAATTTTTTATTGAACTCGGTCCGCGAGCGCTTCCCACACGGGGGTGAGTTGACCGGGCAACCAAGGCAGGGTGCCTAGGTCAATGCGGCTCTCAAGTGGGCTGTGGAAATCGCTGCCGCGTGAGGCAAAGAAGTCAAACTCTTGGGCCATGTCGGCGTAGGTGACGTACTCCGCGGGCGTGTGGCTGCCGGTCACCACTTCTACGCCTTGGCCGCCGTGGTTTTTGAATTCGGTGAAGAGCGCAAATTCTTCGTTGGGCGTGAAGCCGTAGCGCGCAGGATGAGCGATGACCGCCATGCCCTTGGCTTGCACGATCCACTGCACCGCGTCCTTGAGCGAGGCCCAGCGGTGCGGCACAAAGCCGGGATTGCCTTCGGTCAAGAAGCGACGAAACACCTCGTTGGTGTCTTGGCACACGCCGGTTTCGACGAGAAAGCGCGCGAAGTGGGTGCGTGATACCAACTCTGGGTTACCGGCGTATTTCAGAGCGCCTGTATATGCGCCGTGAATGCCCACTTTGGCTAAGCCATCTGACATTTCTTGGGCGCGCTCACTGCGGCCACCACGTGTGCGCTGCAAGCCGGTTTTCAGTTGTTCGTCATGGGCATCAAAGCCCAGACCGACGATGTGGACGGTCTTGTTGGCGAAGGTGACCGAAATTTCAGTGCCTGTGAGGTACTTCATGCCGTTGGCGTGGGCTGCGGCGAGGGCGCGGTCTTGGCCGCCCACTTCGTCGTGGTCGGTCAAGGCCCACAGCTCGACACCGTTGGCTTTGGCGCGAGCGGCCAATTGCTCAGGTGTGAGCGTGCCATCCGAGACCACGGAGTGGCAGTGCAGGTCGGCGTTGAGGATGGATGAAGTCACGCCTTCATTGTAGGCGTGGCAAGGCAACTCGAGCGTTCGCGCTGGTGGCTGCGGCCAGCGCGTCTAGGGAAATGCCGCGCAGCTCGGCCAGCACTTGGGCGATGCGCGGCAGCTCGGCGGGTTCGTTGCGGCCTTGGGGATGGCCAGCGGCGCGTTGCTCGGCTGTGGCGTACAGCCAATGCGGCGGAATGTCGGGCGCATCGGTCTCCAGCACGATGGCCGAGAGTGGCAGCTCGGTGGCCAAGCGGCGCAGCTGCAAAGCGCGGTCATAGGTGAGTGCGCCGCCAAAGCCGAGCTTGAAGCCTAAGGCGATGAAGGCCTGCGCTTGTTGCAAGCTGCCATTGAACGCATGGGCAATGCCGCCCACCACGGGTGTGTCGCGCAAACCTTTGAGCAACAGGTCGGCACTGCGGCGCACGTGCAAGATGACCGGCAGTTGGTGTTGTTGCGCGAGTTTGAGCTGGGCTGTGTAAAAGCGTTGCTGCTGGGCCAGCGCTTTCGAGTTATTCAGCTCGGGCACAAAACCATCAATGCCAATTTCACCCACGGCAACCAAACGCATGTCATGACGGTGGGTGTGCAGCGCGGCATCAAGTTGTGCCAAATGGACATCGGTGGCTTGCGGTGTGTAGAGCGGGTGAATGCCCAGCGCGTAAGCGTCTTGCTGGGCATGGGCCAGCAAGCGCACGGTGTCAAAGTTAGCGGCTGCAACCGCGGGAATCACACAGGTCGTGACGCCTACGGCGCGTGCACGCAGATGCACCGCAGCGCGGTCAGCGTCAAACTCGGCGGCGTCTAAATGACCATGTGTGTCAATCCACATCGTGTGTGGCGCGACTCAAACGCTGCCTAGCGCGAACACCGAGTTGGGCGCTCTGGTGGTGACCGTGGTTTGTGGTTTTTGAGCGAATACGCCGCGCTTGGGGGAGTTGTTGTTTGGCAAGTCTCTCGCTTTCGAGAGTTGTGCCGCAATCAAACTGTGCAAGCTGATGGACTGCATGTGGTCTTCCATTTTTTGGTTCAGGTGTGACCACAACTCTTCGGTGGACACGTAGCCATTTTGTTGGGCATCTGCAGACACTTGCTCCTTCTCGTCGGGGCTGTTGACCGCATCAATGATGTCGGCCACGCTGATCTGGTTGGCGTCGCGGTTCAAGGTGTAGCCGCCGCCGGGGCCGCGTGTGCTTTCCACCAAACCGTGTTGGCGCATTTTGCTAAAGAGCTGCTCAAGGTAAGAGATCGAGATGTGTTGGCGTTGGCTGATGGCGGCCAACGACACGGGACCTTGGTGCTGACGCATGCCCATGTCAATCATGGCGGTGACGGCAAAACGGCTTTTGGTACTCAAACGCATGGTGTGCTCCTTTCGGGTTTCTTCTGGCTGTTTGCCAGACTGCGGTGAACTTTAAGCAGAAAATCACTTCGTGTAAATTCGTATTTATTCTTTTATTTATTCGAAAAAACCGAAGTTTAATACGGGTTATGAATTTCAAGCATCTTTACTATTTCTGGGTCACTGCACGTGCTGGCGGCATCATGCGCGCAGGTGAGCAGTTACACACCACGCCGCAAACGCTGTCTGGGCAAATCAAATTGTTGGAAGAAAGCTTGGGCCGTCAGCTGTTCCGCAAAAGTGGCCGCCAGCTCGAGCTGACCGAAGACGGGCGCAAGGCGCTGAGCTACGCCGACGATATTTTTGCCTTGGGCTCAGAGCTGCAAGCCGCCATGGCCAACACGAAAGCGGGCGTGCGTACCTTGGAATTTCGGGTGGGCGTGGCCGATTCGGTGGCCAAGTCGGTGGCCTATCGGCTGCTAGAGCCCGCTTTGTCGATTGCTGAGCCTGTGCGTTTGATTGGCAGCGAGGGCAAGTTTCCAGACCTGCTGGCGCAGCTGGCTTTGCATCGACTCGATTTGGTCATAGCTGACGAGCCGCTGTCCAAGCGCATCAGCGTGAAGGCCTTTAACCACGCGCTGGGCACCACGCCCATGAGCTTTTTTTGCACGCCTACTTTGCGCGCCACGTTGAAAGGTAAGTTTCCGCAATGCTTGCACGATGCGCCCATGCTGATTCAGGGCTCATCGTCTTCGGTGCGGCAACAGCTCGATGGCTGGCTGGTGCGCCACAAAATTCAACCGCGCGTGGTGGGCGAGTTTGACGATGGTGCGTTGATGACGGCGTTTGGTCGCGAAGGGCGGGGTGTGTTCATGTCGCCCGGCATCTTGGAAACAGAAACGGTGGCGCAGTACGGTGTGGAAGTGATTGGCCGCAGTGACGAGCTGGTGGAAGAGTTTTTTGCGGTGTCGGTGGAGCGCCGCATTTCGCACCCGTGTGTGGCAGCCATCACGCAAAACGCGCGTGGTCGCTTGTTCAGCGGTTGATGCAACGATTCATTCGAAGAAGGGCCGCTTGGCCAAGCAGTGCCTACTTCTTCACGTGTTTTGCAGCACGCCTGCGTTCAGGTGCAGCTGGCGGTCGCAGCGCGCCGCCAAGGCGTTGTCGTGCGTCACCAACACAAACGCGGTGTTGTGCTCACGGGCCAGTTGCAACATCAAGGCAAACACGTTGTCTGCCGTGTTGCGGTCGAGGTTGCCGGTGGGCTCGTCGGCCAGCACACACGCAGGGCGTGTCACCAAAGCACGGGCAATCGCCACGCGTTGGCGTTCGCCGCCTGACAGCTCGGCCGGGCGGTGGTGCATGCGTGGGCCCAAGCCCACGGCTTCGAGCATGGCCTGCGCTTGCGCGCTGGCAGCGGCACGGTCCATGCGGCGAATCCACAAGGGCATGGCCACGTTGTCGAGCGCGCTGAACTCGGGCAGCAAGTGGTGGAACTGATACACAAAGCCCAAATGCTGGTTGCGCAAATTGCCCAAGGCCGCAGCGCTGAGGCCAGCCAAGGGTTGCCCCATCAGCGACACGCTGCCAGAGCTGGGCTCGTCCAAGCCGCCCAGTACATGCAGCAATGTGCTTTTGCCAGAGCCCGATGAGCCAACGATGGCCAAGGTTTCGCCGGCATTCACCGAGAGGTCAACGTTTTGCAACACCGTCACATCCAGCGGCCCTTCGGTGAAGCGGCGGCTGATGTGGTGGGCGGTGAGAACAGGTGTATTGGTCATAGCAAGCCTCATTCGTAGCGCAAGGCTTGAGCCGGGTTGACGCGGCTGGCGCGCCAACTGGGGTAAATGGTGGCCAAGAAGGCCAACACCAACGAGATGATGGCAATCGGCCAAATGTCGGCGGCTTGCGGGTCGCTGGGCATGCGGCTGATGAGGTAGATGTCACGCGGTAAGAAGCTCGCACCCAACAGGTGTTCAATGGCGGGCACGATGACGTCAATGTTGAATGCCACGCTCAGGCCCAACAGCAAACCACCCAGCGTGCCAAGCACGCCTACCGTGGCGCCTTGCACCACAAAGATGGCCATGATGCTTTTGGGGCTCGCACCCAGTGTGCGCAAAATGGCAATGTCAGCGCGTTTGTCAGTCACGGTCATCACCAGCGTGGTGACCAGGTTGAACGCCGCCACCGCCACGATGAGCGTGAGGATGATGAACATCATGCGTTTTTCGACTTGCACCGCCGCAAACCAAGTGCGGTTTTGGCGTGTCCAATCGCGCACGATGACATCGGGGCCAAGTTGCATCGCCAAGTCATAAGCCACGCTGCGGGCTTGCTGGCTGTCTTTGATTTTCAGGCGCACCCCCGTGGGCGCTTCCAGGCGGAAGATGCGTTGCGCGTCTTCCATGTGCAGCAGCGCGAGCGAGGCGTCGTATTCATAATGGCCCGAATCAAACACGCCCGACACATGCAACTGCTTCAAGCGTGGCATCACACCTGCAGGTGTGACTTGCCCGCCGGGCGCGATGAGGGTAATTTGGTCGCCCACGCGCACACCTATGGACATGGCCAGCTCGCCGCCCAACACCACATTGAAGCTGCCGGGCTGCAAGGTGGCGCGCACCGCGGGGGGGATTTGTAGGGTGAAGTCGCTCACCTGTGTTTCGGGTTCGGGGTCAATGCCGCGCACCATGGCGCCGCGCATGTCTTCGCCACGCGCCATCAACGCTTGTTGTGACACAAAGGGGGCGGCTGCCACGACCTCGGTGTTTTGTTTGGCTTGGGCGATGAGTGCATTCACATCGGCAAAGCCTTCGCCGCCGGGGGCGAGCAGCTCGATGTGCGACACCACGGCCAACATGCGGTCGCGCACTTCCTTTTGAAAACCGTTCATCACGCTCAACACGATGATGAGCGCAGCCACGCCCAACGCAATGCCCAACATGGACACGCCCGAGATGAACGAAATAAAACCGTTGCGACCCGCCACACGGCCCGCGCGTGTGTAACGCCAGCCAATGAGCAGTTCGTAGGGAAGTTTGGAGGAAGTGGTTTGCATGTGGGTTGGATTATCCCGTAGTGAAAAGAATGCCTTTTCAAAGTGTTTGGCGGCATCACGGACAATCAAGGCTATGACTTCTGCGCTGACCTCTGTGCCGTCTGATGATGTGCGCGATACCACCCTGATTCCGTTTTCGCTGTGGACCACCCACGGCCCCGAGGCATCGGTGTTGGCCAAGGCCGAGCTGCCCCATCTGCGCGCGTGGCTAACGCAGGCCCGACGTGTGGATGTGCAAGTCGATCCCGTGCAAGAACCGTTGCTGGCCACTTTGTCGCCCCCGCATGAACGCGCTTGGGCGCAAGCTGTGGGTTGGCGAGCGACGGATGGTGGTTTGCCATGGGCTGCGCGTGCGGCTGTGGCGCAAGGCTTGGTTGCTGATGGCGCAACAGAGGGCTGGGCCTTCATCACCCTGTGCAACTGGCATGTGAGCAACGGCCAAGTCACGCTGGGCGACCCCGCTTATTTGCAAATCGACGAAGCCACAGACAGCGCGCTGTTCAACGCCATGCAAAGTTTTTTTGCCGAAGACGGCATTGCCTTGCACCCCCACAAGCCCGGTCAGTGGCTGGCGCAGTCGCCTTTGTTGGCTGACTTGCTCACCGCCTCGGTAGACCGCGTGATTGGCCGCAACATTGATCCGTGGTTGGTGGGCAGCCATGTGGCCGCTGATGCGTTAAGCCCCGCCGCCAAACTGCTGCGCCGGTTGCAAAACGAAATGCAAATGTTGCTCTACACCCACGCTGTCAACGACGGTCGCAGCCTGACCATTAATTCGTTTTGGGTGCATGGCACGGGCGCTTTGCCTAGTGATGCAACAGCCGGCAACACGGCCGAAGCGAACAAGCCCGCACAGCAAGAGCCCGCCGTCATTCACACCTTGCGCCAAAGCGCGTTGCAACAAGACCTCATCGGCTGGCTAGAAGCGTGGCAACACGTTGATGCCCATGTCATTGCGCCCATGTTGGCGCGCGTGGCTGCAGGCGAGCCGCAGCGATTGGTGTTGTGCGGTGAGCATGAGTTTCATGTGTACGACAGCGCAGCCCCGTCGCTGTGGCAACGCCTGCGCACGCAGTTGGCCCCGACTTCTTTAGACACCGTGTTGGCCGTTGCGCCTTTGAAAGATTAAGCCCATGCAATTCATCCCACGCGACATGCCACCGCGCAGCATTTGGGCGCTGGAGCAAGCGGGCGTGCATCCGCTGTTGGCGCGCCTGTATGCCGCACGCGGCATTCAAGATGCGGCCACGCTCGACGCTTCGCTCGCGCAACTGTTGCCACCCACAGGTTTGAAGGGCATTGAAGCAGCAGCCGTGTTGTTGGCCGATGCCATGGCCGCGAACAAAAAACTTTGCGTGGTTGCCGACTACGACTGCGACGGCGCCACCGCCTGTGCTGTGGCCCTGCGTGGCCTGCGCTTGCTGGGCGCGAAGCACGTGAGCTACATCGTCCCCGACCGTGTGGTGGATGGGTATGGCCTCACGCCCCCCATTGCTGAGCGTGTCAAAGCCAGCGGCGCCGATGTGCTCATCACCGTGGACAACGGCATTGCCAGTGTCGAGGGCGTGGCCACGGCGCGCAAGCTGGGCTTGCAAGTCTTGGTGACCGACCATCATTTACCGGCTGCGGTGTTGCCCGAGGCCGATGCGATGGTCAACCCCAACCAACCCGGTTGCACGTTCGAGAGCAAAGCGCTCGCGGGCGTGGGCGTGATGTTTTATGTGCTGTTGGTTTTGCGTGCGGAGCTGCGCAAGCGCGGTGTGTTCACTGCGGAACAACAGCCCAAGCTCGACATCTTGCTGCCACTGGTGGCGCTGGGCACAGTGGCCGACGTGGTCAAGCTCGACGCCAACAACCGTCGCTTGGTGGCTCAAGGCTTGGTGCGTGTGCGCAAGGGCCAAATGCCTGCGGGCATGACCGCTTTGTTTGCAGCCGCTGGTCGCACCAGCGAGAAATGCACCTCGCAAGATTTTGGTTTTGCAGTGGGGCCGCGCATCAACGCCGCAGGCCGTTTGTCGGACATGACCTTGGGCATTGAATGCTTGACGACGGATGACGTGGGCCGTGCGACCGAACTGGCTACGCAGCTTGATCGCATCAACCGCGAGCGCCGCGAGATTGAAGGCGACATGCGGGAGCAAGCGTTGGAGCTGGCGCAAGAAATGTTTGACCCCGAAGAAGAACCGCCTTCAGCTTTGTGCGTGTTCGACCCCGACTTCCACGAAGGCGTGGTGGGCATCGTGGCCGCCAAGCTCAAAGACTTGCACCACCGCCCCACGTTTGTGTTCGCGCCCAGCCAAGCCGCAGGCAAGGGGCACGAGCTCAAAGGCTCAGGCCGCTCCATTCCCGGTTTTCATTTGCGTGATGCACTCGACCTCGTGGCCAAGCGCCACCCCGGTGTGTTGCTGCGCTTTGGCGGTCACGCCATGGCTGCGGGTTGCACCTTGGAAGAGGACAACCTCGCCACCTTTGAAGAAGCCTTGCAACAAGTCGCGCAAGAGTGGCTCGATGAAGCCACCTTGCAACGCCGCTTAGAAACCGACGGCCCCTTGCTGCCCGAATACCGCCGCCCCGAGCTGGCCGACACCTTGGCCCGCGAAGTGTGGGGCCAAGGCTTTGCGCCGCCCACGTTCAGTGAAGAGATCGAGGTACTCGGCCAGCGCTTGGTGGGCGAAAAACATTTGGCCCTCAAACTGCGCCACCATGGCCAACCTGTGGATGGCATTTGGTTTGGTCGTGTGGACCCCTTACCGCCGCTGGCGCATCTGGCGTTTCGCTTAGAGGCCGATGAATGGCAGGGCAACAAGCGCGTGCGCTTTGTGGTCGAAGGCATGGCTGGATAAAAAAGAAAACAACGCAATGGCAACCAAGAAAAAAATCGAACTTCCTGAAGTCAATTTCTCTGACTACGGCGACACCCGCTACCTGCACCTCGGCACACCGTGGGTGCAAGGCTCGATGAACATCGACAAGCCCTTTGACATCGACTTGGAATACGTGCAACGCATGATGGCGTGGCTCTTGTTTGTGGACATCGACCAAGTGGGCAAGCTGCACGCCATGCAGTTGGGTTTGGGGGCGGCGTCGCTCACCAAGTTTTCATTCAAGCATCTGCGCATGAAAACCACCGCGATTGAACTGAACCCCCAAGTGGTGGCTGCCTGCCGCCTGTGGTTCAAGCTGCCCGCCGACAGCGCCAAGCTGCAAGTGGTGTTGGGCGACGCAGCCGAAGTGGCCAAACACGACCACTGGCGTGGCCAGATCGACGCGCTGCAAGTGGATTTGTACGACCACGAGGCTGCTTCGCCTGTGCTGGACAGCGCCGAGTTTTATGCCGACTGCCGCAGCTTGTTGACCGACGAAGGCTGCATGACCGTCAATCTGTTTGGCCGCAGCTCCAGCTTTGCCCAAAGTGTGGAGAAGATGGCCAAGGCTTTTGGCGAAGATGCGCTGTGGGCTTTCAAGCCCACGCGCGAGGGCAACACGGTGGTGCTGGCGCAACGCACGCCCAGTCATCCCAAGCGTGCCGAATTGATGGCGCGTGCCGAGGCCATTCAAGCGCGCTGGCCCCTGCCTGCGACCAAATGGTTGCGCGTGTTCAAACCGCTGCAAGCCTTGTGAGATAAGGGTTTACCCCTGATTTTTGACCTCGAAAAAGTAGGTGGAACCCACATCGGGTGACCCCTAGGTGCAACTCCATAATTCACTGCATATTTGCTTTTGAATAGAGGAGATGAAATGATCAAAAGTCAAAAAGACTTTTTCTCCGGCCTGATGTTCACATTGGTCGGTGGTGGCTTCGCGTGGGGTGCAACCAACTACACGATTGGCACAGGCGCGCGCATGGGCCCTGGCTACTTCCCCATGCTGTTGGGTATTTTCTTGGCCGTGTTGGGTGCCTTCATCATGTTTTACTCATTGGTCGAGCACACCGAAGACGGCGAGCCGATTGGTAAGTTTGCTTGGCGCCCCATTGTGTTCATCTTGGGTGCCAACGTGGTGTTCGGTATCTTGTTGGCTGGCTTGCCCAGCTTGGGCGTTCCAGCCATGGGCTTGATCGCTGCGATCTACGCCTTGGTCATCATTGCAAGCAAAGCCGGCGAGACGTTTGTGTTGAAAGACGTCCTCATCTTGGCCACCATCTTGTCTGCTGGTAGCTACTTGGCTTTCATCGTGCTGCTGAAATTGCAGATGCCTGTGTGGCCCACCTTCATCACTGGTTGAGCCGGGAGAAATAAAAAATGGATTTGATTGCAAACCTCTCATTGGGTTTTGGTGTGGCGTTCACGCCCATCAACCTCATGTACGCCTTGGTCGGTTGTATCTTGGGCACGCTGATTGGCGTGTTGCCAGGCATTGGCCCTGTGGCCACCATCGCCATGTTGTTGCCTGCCACTTACGCGCTGCCCCCTGTGTCGGCGCTGATCATGTTGGCCGGTATTTATTACGGCGCCCAATACGGTGGCTCCACCACCGCGATTTTGGTGAACTTGCCGGGTGAATCGTCGTCGGTGGTGACCACCATTGACGGTTACCAAATGGCCCGCAAAGGCCGAGCAGGCCCCGCTTTGGCGGCTGCTGGTTTGGGTTCGTTCTTCGCCGGTTCTGTGGGTACCTTGATCTTGGCGGCCTTCGCGCCTCCTTTGACCGAACTCGCTTTTAAGTTCGGCCCTGCCGAATACTTCTCGCTCATGATCTTGGGCTTGGTTGGCGCGGTGGTGTTGGCTTCGGGCTCTTTGCTCAAGGCGATCGCCATGATCGTGTTGGGCCTCTTGATGGGCTTGATCGGTACCGACGTCAACTCTGGTGTGGCACGTTTCAGCTTTGACATCCCTGAACTCACCGACGGTGTGGGCTTTGTGGTGGTGGCGATGGGCGTGTTCGGTTACGGCGAGATCATTTCGAACTTGTCGCAACCCGAAGACGAACGCGAAGTGTTCACGGCCAAGGTGGAAGGTTTGTTCCCCACCAAGGAAGACTTCAAGAACATGTTGCCTGCGGTCATTCGCGGTACAGCGTTGGGTTCGTTGCTCGGCGTGTTGCCTGGTGGCGGTGCTTTGTTGGCTGCGTTTGCTGCATACACCATCGAGAAGAAAACCAAGCTGCGTCCAGGCGAAGTGCCATTCGGTCAAGGCAACATCCGCGGTGTGGCTGCGCCTGAGTCGGCCAACAACGCCGGTGCACAAACCTCCTTCATTCCCTTGCTCACCTTGGGTATTCCACCCAACGCCGTGATGGCTTTGATGGTGGGTGCGATGACCATTCACAACATCCAGCCCGGCCCACAGGTGATGACCAGCAACCCCGAGTTGTTCTGGGGTCTGATTGCCTCCATGTGGATTGGTAACTTGATGCTCGTGATCTTGAACTTGCCTTTGATTGGCATGTGGATCAAGTTGTTGTCTGTGCCTTACCGATTCTTGTTCCCCGCCATCGTGCTGTTCTGCGCGATCGGTGTGTACTCGACCAACAACAACACCTTCGACATCTGGATGGTCGCCGCCTTCGGTTTGGTGGGCTACACCTTTGTGAAGCTCGGTGTGGAACCTGCGCCTTTGTTGCTGGGTTTCATCTTGGGCCCGATGATGGAAGAGAACCTGCGTCGCGCCTTGTTGCTGTCGCGTGGTGACTGGACCGTGTTCGGTACACGTCCTTTGTCTGCGGGTTTGTTGGCTGCTGCTGCGTTGCTCTTGGTGATCGTGCTGTTGCCGTCCATCAAGTCCAAACGCGAAGAAGCCTTCGTGGAAGATTAATTCAGTTAAAACTGTTTCACCTTCAAACGGCACCTTCGGGTGCCGTTTTTCATTAGGTCTTGATTCGGCTTCGCTTATATTGAAGGCTGAAACGAGTTTTCTTGGAAAGACAGCAATGATGGATCACCCCCAACGCCTGGCCCTGCATAACGAAGTGCATGCGCGACCGCCAGAACCCATGCAAGCGCCACAGGTGATTTCGCGTGTGGTCATGTGGGTGGACCGTGCCAGCGCCCAAGCCAGCCGTGACCACTTGGCTCAACTGCTGCACGACCACCATTTGCCCGCGCCCGATGCCCATACCAACCATGTGCGCGTGGACTTGGGCTCGTTTCGCATGCGCTGGGAGCTGCACACCGAGTTTGTCTCGTGGACCTTCATGCGTCCTGTTGGGGCAGATGTGTTTGCGCATGTGGATCCCATGACGGCGATTCAAGCTGTGCCACAAAAATGGTTGGCCCAGCTGCCTGGAGAATGCTTGGCGCGTTTGCATCTGTGGTTGCTGTCGTCTTCGACGATGAATATTCATCAAGACATGCCTAAGGTCCTGCACGATGACACCTTGGTGGCCTCTACCGTGGCCGAAGGTCATGGTGAGGTGTACACCGACTTTCAACTGCACCCCGATGGCTTTTCGCGCATCGTGTTGTTGACGGGCTCGCTCACGCCACGTCGCCAAGGCCGCTTGGTGCAGCAACTGTTGGAGATTGAAACCTACCGAATGGCCGCCTTGCTGGGGGTGCCTGCAGCGCGCGAGGCCTCGCACGTGTTGGCCGACGCTGAGCGTGAATTGGCTGAACTGGCCAATGCCATTCGCCATGCCGAGCGTGCCGATGAAGCGGGCTTGCTGGATCGGCTCACCCGTTTGGCAGGCGAGGTCGAAGGACAGTACGCGGCTACTCACTCACGCTTCTCGGCCACACGGGCTTACTTTGAGTTGGTGGATCGCCGCATCCGTGACATTGCCGAATCGCGCATGCCTGGCATGCAAACCATTGCGGAATTCATGGAGCGTCGTTTATCACCCGCACGCAGCACCTGCGATTGGGCATCACGTCGTCAGAACGCTTTGTCTGAGCGTGTCTCACGCATGAGTAATTTGTTGCGTACCCGTGTGGACTTTGAGCAGCAACAAAGCAGCCAACAGTTGCTCACGACGATGAATCAGCGCCAAGACTTGCAGCTGAAGTTGCAATCGACGGTCGAAGGCTTGTCTGTCGCAGCGATCACCTATTACTTCACCGGCTTGGTGAGTTATCTGGCCAAAGGGGCTGAGAAGCTGGGTTGGCCTTTTTCGTCAGACATCACCGCCGCGTGTGCTTTGCCGTTTGTCGGGTTGGTGGTGTGGTGGTCTATGCGTCGCTTGCACAACAAGGTGTTCAAAGTTTGAGTTTGTGCTGCGCGACGCGTCCGTTATGAAATGCTGCTGTTGATCAGCGCTTGAAGTTGCGCCCAGGTGTGCACGTCGGCGCCTGAGTCAAGCGTTGCGCGCAGGTTGGTGTTGAACGTGGCTTGGTTGGCACTGGCCGTGTTGGTCAATCCCAGGGTGCTGAGTTCCGCGAGTGTGACGGGGTTGGTGGTGCTGATTGCCGCTGCGGTGTTCATGATGTGATCAATGGCGGTGGCATAAGCTTCTAGCTCGCTGACGGTGTCCACGCCGAGTTGGCTCTTGTGCGCTACCACGTCATTCATGAGTGACAAGGCGTTGTCACTGGCCAGTGTTGTGGCACCGAGCGTGCCGCCTTGCAAAACATGTGAGGTGGTGAGCAACATGGTGTACTGCGCAGCCGTCGGGTCGGCATGGGTATTCGATGCACCATTGCTGGCTTCGTCCAAGACGGCTTGAAAGCTGAGCGCGATATCAGGCACGAGTGCGTAGGTGTGCTTGGTTGCTAAGACCGAGTTGACGCCGGTTTTCAAGTTCTCCGTCCACGTGACGCTGGGGCTGGTCGCCAAGGTCAGGCCTGAGTCTTTGTAGTCTTGAAGCGTGGGTGCTGGCGACGTGACCGATTGGTCTTCTGCATAGGTTTGGATCACCGCTTTCGCGACCATGGTTTGGAGTTCCGCCAAACTGTCAACGGCTGAACCGTCGGCACTGTGGGTTGAAGAAATTTGGTTTGCAATTTTCTGCAGATTGTTGGCAGTCACCCCAGTTAGACCCAGGCTGCTTAAGTCTGTAGCCGTCAGTGCAGATGCCGCCGTTGCACCACTGGCAATGTCCATGACTTTGTCAACCAAGATGCTGAGTTGGTTGATTTCTGCTGTTGTGTCCACTAGGGTGCTAGTTTTTCCATCCATTACATCGTTCAACAGATTCAGTGCTGATGCATTTTGTGCACCTGTCCCGATGGCTTTGCCGTTGATGGCACCTCCCGTGTTGGTAGTGCCCGTGGCATCGTAGTGACTCAACAGGCCCAAGCTCGTCAGGTCGGCAACGGTCAATTTGGCTGCGGTCGATGTGTTGGCTTTGATGCCATCTGCTTGCGCCAAGATTTTCGAGTAACTGGCGTCGATGGCTTTGATCGCGGCCAAGCTGTTGATGCTTGAGCCATCGTTGGCACTGGCCTCCATCGCGTTCATCAACATGCTGTTGGGGATGGTGACGGTGAGTCCCATGGTTTGAAAATCTGCTGCGGTGAGTGTGGTGGCGGTCGTTCCAGTGTTGCCTGCCGCGATGAGGATGATTTTTTCGGCCATCGCCGACAACGCGCTCAGTTTGGCGACTGTGATGATGTCCGCCACCAACCGATTTTTCACAATGTCGTTGAGCAAACTGAGGTAGTTGGGTTTTTGTGCATCCGTCAGGGTGTTGAGCGGCTGCACACCAAGTGCTGCGTAGTCGCTGAGCAATGGGTCAGCAGTGGGTGTGGCATCGGTGTTGGTGCCATTGGCTTCTGCCAATATTTTGAGATAGGCGGTGACCACCTCCGACACTTTGGCGTTGCTGTCGGCTTTGACGCTGGCGATGGCGTTGTTGATGGCGCTGAGGTTGCCGCTCGTGACGTCTTTGAAGCCGGCTTCGGTGTAGTCGTTGACTGTGGGTGTAGCGGTGGTCCCCGTTGTCCCATAGCTGGTGATTTTGGCCAAGGCGGTTGCATTGGTATCAGGCGCAGCGGCTGTGTCTGATTTTGAAGATGACTTGGCGGCGATCAATGCAGCAGCCCCCGCACCCGCCAAAACCCAAGGCGACAGAAAACTTGTGGTCTCCGCGCCGCTTGCCACCAAGCTGGTGATGCCAGTCTCTGCGCCAAATAAACTGGATGTAAAGAGGCCGTTGCTTTGCGCATCAAAGAAGCTCAAGCCACCCGATCTCAGGGTGGTGGCAAAGGCTGTGTTTTGTTCAAACGCTGCATAGTTCTCGATGATGATTTCAGGTGCATTGATGTCGCCATCTTCAGCGGCCACATGCAAATCTTTACCGACTTTTTTGGTGATGATTTTTTTGATGGGACTTGCGCCGTCTTGTGACTGAAAGGTATACGTCACATCTGGCTCGGCTTGCAGCACCGTTGCTGCCATACCTTTGCGTGTGCCATTGCTGATCTGTTTACGCAGAATCACTTGACCGTGCTTGATAACTTTGAAGGTGTAAACGTTTGACATGGTGATGCTGCTTTTAGGCTTAATTGGGTGAGTAACAAGAAAAACGGTTTGACACGTAAATCGTCAAATCATCTAAATTAAGTTAATTCTATAGTGTTAATTTATTGTATTTATGAACCCCAAATAATGACTCAGTTTTGAATTCTTTATGGTTCAATCAATTCATCATTCCGAGCCTTTTAAAACCGTATGCAGTTCAACTACAGCAACCCCTACACCTCGACGCGCTTACCTGTTTTTGCACGCAATGTGGTGTCCACCTCGCACCCGCTTGCAGCGCAAGCGGGCTTGCGCATGCTGTGGCAAGGCGGCAATGCCGTGGACGCAGCCATTGCGGCTGCAGCGGCTATCACACTGACGGAGCCCGTGAGTTGTGGCTTGGGCTCAGACGCGTTTTGCATCTTGTGGGATGGCAAAGAACTCCATGGGCTGAACGCCTCGGGCCACGCACCGCAAACCTGGACGCCCGAGTACTTCAAACGCAAATACGGTGACGACGCCAAGACGCCGCCCAAGCGCGGCATAGATTCGGTCACCGTACCCGGTGCGGTGGCCTCGTGGGTGGCGATGAGTGAGCGGTTTGGCAAGTTGCCGTTTGAAAACTTGTTGCAGCCCGCCATTGAAATTGCGGAGCGCGGTTATTTGTTGCCCGTGGTGGTGCAACAAAAGTGGGCCGCTGCCACACCAGAGTTACAAAACCAGCCCGGTTTTGCCCAAAACTTTTTGCCATGGGGTCGCGCACCCAATGTGGGGGAATTGTTCACGTTCCCTGCCGCAGCCAAGGGCTTGCGTGCCATTGCAAAAAGCAAAGGCCAAGCGTTTTATGGTGGTGAGATTGCGCACGCGATTGAACAGTTCTCTACCAAACACGGTGGCAGCATCACTGCCCGCGACTTTGCCAACTACAAAGCCGAATGGGTCACACCGATTGCGCAAAACTACCGTGGCTATACGCTGCACGAAATTCCACCCAACGGGCAAGGCATCGCGGCACTTATCGCTTTGGGCATTCTGGAGAACTTTGACATCGCCAGCTTGCAGGTCGATGGCGTGGATTCACAACATTTGCAAATCGAAGCCATGAAGTTGGCATTTGCCGATGTGTACCGCTACGTCGCTGAGCCCAGCGCGATGGAAGTCACGCCAGCGCAAATGCTGGACCCGTCTTATCTCAAGAGCCGCGCTCGATTGATCGATATGAACCGTGCCCAAGACTTTGGTGCAGGCAACCCAGTGAAGGGCGGCACAATTTATCTCAGCACGGCGGATGAAAACGGCATGATGGTCAGCTTCATCCAAAGCAATTACATGGGCTTTGGCTCGGGCTGTGTCGAACCCAACTTTGGCATCAGCTTGCAAAACCGTGGCCACGGTTTCAGCTTGAACGCGCAGGGTTTGAACCCCGCCAATTTGGTAGCACCTGGCAAGCGCCCCTTCCACACCATCATCCCAGCCTTCCTCAGCAAAGACGGTCAGCCCGTGATGAGCTACGGCGTGATGGGCGCCAACATGCAGCCGCAAGGCCACATGCAAACACTGGTGCGCATGCTGGATTACCAACAAAACCCGCAAGCTGCCTGCGATGCCCCGCGTTGGCGTTACAACGCGGGCTTGGAGATCAACGTCGAGGCGTCGCTCAACCACGACACGGCCCAGGGCTTGCAGGCGCGTGGCCACCAAGTGGGGGTCATCAACGACAGCTACCAAGACTTTGGCGCGGGTCAATTCATCTGGCGTGCAGGTAATCCCAAGGTCGAAGGCTATGTGGTCGCTAGCGATGCGCGGCGCGATGGTTTAGCCGCAGGCTTTTAAAGCGTGGATGCGCAAAACAACGTGCGTTTGAAACGCGTCGGTGTGCTGGCGGTGGTGTTGGCCTTGTTGGCAGCATGCGCTGTGCCGCCTGGTGGATTGACATCGCCCACCACGGTCAGCGGTGCACCGCTGCAACCCGAAATCGCCACAGGCTTCACACGCAAAGCCGATGTGGTGACGCAAACATTTGCGGTGGCTGCGGCCAACCCCTTGGCCACACAAGCAGGTTTTGAGATGTTGAAGGCGGGCGGCTCGGCTGTGGATGCAGCGATCGCCGTGCAAATGGTGCTGGGTTTGGTAGAGCCTCAGTCGAGTGGCATTGGCGGCGGTGCTTTTTTGTTACACAGCACGGCCACCCAAGGGGGGCGCGCAAAGGTGCAAGCGTTCGATGGCCGCGAAACAGCACCTGCAGCTGCCACTGAAGACATGTTGCTCCATGCCGATGGCAAGCCGCTTGTCTTCCACGATGCTGTGGTGGGCGGTCGTTCGGTGGGCACACCCGGCGTGTTGCGCATGTTGGCGCAAGCGCATGCGCAACACGGCAAACTGCCATGGACCAAGTTGTTTGAGCCTGCCATTGCATTGGCAACCCAAGGCTTTGCCATCAGCCCTCGTTTGCACGCGCAGCTCAAGGCAGATGCGTATTTGCGTTTAGACGCATCAGCACGCGCTTACTTTTACCAAGCCAATGGCGAGCCGCACGCGATCGGCCATGTGTTGCGCAACCCAGAGTTAGCCGCTGTGTTGCAACGCATCGCCAACGAGGGCGTGCAAGCGTTTTACAGCGGCGAGGTGGCCGAGGCCGTGGTGCGCAAAGTGCAGCAACACCCCAGCAATCCAGGACGTTTGGCATTGAGCGACTTGGCCAACTACCAAGCCAAAGAGCGCACGCCTGTGTGTTTTGACCATGGCGCCGCGAGCCGTGTGTATCGCGTGTGTGGCTTTCCACCGCCCAGCTCAGGCGCGATTGCCATCGGCCAAATACTGGGCATGTTGCAGCACACGCCCGCGTCATTGATGTCGTCACCGACAGAGGTGGTGGATGGCACACCCGACCCACGGTGGTTGCATCTGTACACCGAGGCTTCGCGTTTGGCCTTTGCCGACCGTGCCTTGTATGTGGCCGATCCTGACTTTGCACCGGCACCCAGCGGCGAATGGCAAAGCTTGTTGGCCCCTGCGTATTTGCGTGAGCGTGCCAAACTTATTCGCCCCACGGCCATGCCGCAGGCCTTGCCCGGTGTGCCTGTGCATGCGCAGCGCAGCAGCTTTGCGCCCATGGCTGAACAGCCGGAGTACGGCACCTCGCACATCAGCATCGTGGACGGGCAGGGCAATGCACTGGCTATGACCACCACCATTGAAGACGCATTTGGTTCGCGCCAAATGGTCAAAGGTTTTTTGCTCAACAACGAGTTGACCGATTTCAGTTTTGCCCCGCGCGATGCACAGGGTCGCCTCGTGGTCAACCGCGTGCAGCCCAACAAGCGCCCACGTTCGTCGATGTCACCCACCTTGGTGTTTGACAAGGCCACGGGCCAGTTGGTGATGAGCGTGGGCAGCCCCGGCGGCGCGATGATCATTCACTTCACCGCCAAAACTTTGGTGGGTGTGTTGAACTGGGGCTTGAGCCCGCAGCAAGCCATCGCACTTCCCAACTTTGGCAGCGTGGGCGGCCCACTCGTGTTGGAAGGCGGGCGCTTTGCGCCTGCTACCCTTGCGGCCTTGCGCGAGCGCGGCCACGAGGTGCGCGAACTTGCATTGACGAGCGGCTTGCAAGCCGTGGTCAAACAAAATAGAAATGAAAAATTCGTGTGGGTGAGCGGCGCTGATCCACGACGTGAAGGCGAGGTGATGGGTGAATAAATTGATTCGTGTTGGATTGGCTTTGGTGATCGTCGCGCTGTCGGCGTTCTTTTCGTACAAAGCGCCGCACAGTTCATCGAACACGACGTCGCATGAAAAAGCCAAGTCGGTGGCGGTGGTGCAAGAGTCTGCACCTCAAGCCACACGCACCGCCGAAGCTGCGCTGCCCGCCAGCAATTCACCCATTGATTTCAAACACATCATCGGTGCCGACTACAAGCGCCACACCGGCGAGCCTACAGGCGGACACACCTTGCTCAACGGCGATGTGCGTGTGATGGAAGGCACAGCATCCGCACCAGATGCCACCGGCGTGTACCGCGCGCAAGTGCAAATGATGGACCCCAATCACCCAGGCCAGTGGCTCACCAAAACCGACCGCAATGGCAACCCCATGCCCAACACCATGTTTCCCAAAGACTGGACGGCAGCGCAAGTGGTGAGCGAGGTGAACGCCGCCTGGTTCAGCCCGACCAAAACCATTCGCGGTGACAAGTGGAGCGCACTCACGCCCAGCGGTGTGCGCGTGGAAGGCTACTTAGAGCCGCGCGTCACCGCGTATCCCGTGTACAGCAAACGCCGCTGATTCATGTCACTTCGTTGTTTCATCCAAACACAAGCGCCTATCCCCGGCAGCGGGGCGCAGCCTGTGCG
This sequence comes from Limnohabitans sp. INBF002, assembly GCF_027924905.1. Lineage (NCBI taxonomy): Bacteria > Pseudomonadati > Pseudomonadota > Betaproteobacteria > Burkholderiales > Comamonadaceae > Limnohabitans > Limnohabitans sp. INBF002. Next base: position 2,099,944 of record NZ_AP027055.1, on the reverse strand, counting down.
TTATCCCGCGTGCGAATGGGTGGATGACGATGGCGCAGCAGACCCACAGCATCCGCTGAATCGTTTTGTGTGCAGCTGGCTGACCAGCGACGTGAACACCGTCGAACGTTGCCAAGAGGTGTTGGATGCCATCGCACAAATTGAGGCAGGCCAGCGAACGCCATGGTTTGCAGATGGCGATGCGTTTGGCGTGGACTTTTCTGCAAGCGGTGTGCAGTTCAACCAAAGCAATGTGGGGCCAGAAGACACCGCTTGGTGGAACCCGTCTGAGGGGCGTTTCAAGCTGGCCGATGTGAACGCGCTGCTTGGGTTGTGGCGAGACTTCTTAGGGCAAGCCGCTTCGCCTTGACTGACGCTCACAGCGTGGCGGTGTCGTCCAAGCCTTCTTTGTATTTGTTTGTGTCGCGCATCAACGCGTAGCGCGTCATACGCTGGCCTTGCACCAAACGAATCACACGTTTGAGGGGAATGCCGATGTGTGCCAAAGTTTGGCTGGCGAGCATCAAGCTGCCTTCAATCACTTCGGGCACCACTTCGGCAGCACCTGCGGCGCGCAGGTCTTCTAAGTGTTCGTCGTCGTGGGTGCGCACAATCACGGGCACGTTGGGCGCGTGCTCTTTGACCCACGCCAACACCTTCAGTGCAGAGGGCAAGTCGGGGTAGGTCACGGCCACGGCGGCGGCGCGCACCAAACCCGCCGACATGAGACTCGAGAAACGAGTGGCATCGCCCAGCTCGACATGGTGGTCATGGTCGCGGCCCATTTGTACTCGGTCGGGGTCGGAGTCGAGGGCGACATACGGAATGTTTTCAAGCTTGAGCAAATCGACCAAGTTGTGGCCGCTGCGCCCGTAGCCGCACACGATGACGTGGTTTTCAATTTTGAGGGTGCGCTGGGCCATGCCGGTGAGGGCCAGCGATTGCAGCAACCAATCGGTGCTGATGAATCGGTTGACGATGCGGTCTGCATTCATCACCAAGAAGGGCGTGGCAATCATTGATAACACCATGGACGCCAAGATGGGGCTCATCCAAGCCGCAGGGATGAGCGAGTTTTGCAAGCCCAGTGACAACAGCACAAAACCGAATTCACCCGCTTGTGCGAGGTACAAACTGGTGCGCAGGCTCACACCGGCAGGCGCGCCGGTGATGCGCGCCAAGACAAACACCAAGCCCGCTTTGAAGAACACAGGAATGAACGACAGCAGCAGCACCCAGCCCCAGCTGTCGATCAACACTTCCCAATCCAGCTTCATGCCGATGGTGATAAAGAACAAACCTAGCAGCACATCGTGGAAGGGGCGAATGTCTTCTTCCACCTTGTGTTTGAAATTGGTTTCGGCAATCAACATGCCGGCCAAGAAAGCACCCATGGCCAACGACAAACCTGCGAGTTCGGTGAGCCAGGCCAAGCCCAAGGTCATGAACAACAGGTTGAGCATGAACAGTTCATCGCTCTTGCGACGTGCCACCAAATGCAGCCAACTGCGCATCACGCGCTGACCGCCCCACAGCAACAAGCCCACCAGCGCGGTTGCCTTGAGCATGGCGATGGCCAGCACTTTCCAAATGTTGTGCTCGCCCATATCCGCCAACGCGGGGATGAGCACCAGCAGCGGCACCACGGCCAAATCTTGGAACAGCAACACGCCCATCACGCGTTGGCCGTGGGGTGACTCCAGCTCCACACGGTCCGCCATGAGCTTGACCACGATGGCCGTGCTCGACATGGCCAAGGCACTGCCCAAAGCCAAAGCCGCTTGCCAGCTCAAGCGCCAGAGGTAGCCCAGCTCTTTGAGCGCAAAGCCGACGGCGAGGTTGAACAGCAATGCGCCCACAAGCGTGAACAGCACTTGCCCCAAGCCCAACCCAAACACCAGCTTGCGCATGCGCATGAGTTTGGGTAAATTGAATTCAAGGCCGATGACGAACATCAAAAACACCACGCCAAATTCGGCCAGGTGTTCAATCGCTGCGGAGTCTTTGGCCAAGGCCAGCGCGTTGGGACCAATCACCACGCCTGCAAACAAATAGCCCAACATGGCGGGCAGTTGCAGCAGTCGACACGCCACCACGCTGACCACGGCAGCGCACAAATACAGCAGGGTGAGTTCGAGGGATGACATACCCCCCAATGGTACCGAGCGTTTGTGACACGCCCGCGCCTAAGGCTCACATAAACTCAAGACTTACTGGTTATTTTCACGAATGAATTCTGTCCAACGTCCTGCTTTGTCGGGGCTTCTTTTAGCGGCTGCGGGTGCCATTGCGTTCAGCGGCAAGGCCATCATCGTCAAGCTGTCTTATGTGTATGGCGTGGATGCCGTCACCGTCATCATGTACCGCATGTTGTTTGCGCTGCCGTTTTTCATTGCCATGGGCTTGTGGGCTGAGCGTCAAGCCATCGCGCGTGCGAACCCGCTGACACGCCGTGATGTGTTGAACATCATGGGGCTTGGTTTTGTGGGCTACTACCTGTCAAGCTACCTCGACTTTTTAGGCTTGCAATACATCACGGCCAGCTTAGAGCGGCTGATTCTGTACCTCAACCCCACGCTGGTGGTGGTGCTGGGTTGGGCGCTCTACAAGAAACCCATTCAACCGATTCGCATGTTGGCGATGGGGGTGAGCTACAGCGGGGTGTTGCTGGTGTTCGCGCATGAGCTCACGCTGTCAGGTGCCGACGTGGCCTTGGGCAGCGGATTGATTTTTGCGAGCGCTGTGACCTACGCCTTGTATTTGATTTTCAGCGGCCAGATGGTGAACCGCATTGGCTCTTTGCGATTGGTGGGGTGGGCCACCAGTGTGGCGTGCGTGTGCTGCATTGCACAGTTTGTGTTGCTACGCCCACTGTCGGCGGCCCATGTTCCCGTAGACGTGTTGTGGCTGGCCTTGCTCAATGCCTTGGCGTGCACGGTGGCACCTGTCCTCATGGTGATGATGGCCATTGAGCGCATCGGTGCTGCTTTGACCGCACAAACGGGCATGATTGGCCCCATGGCCACCATCGCGATGGGCGTGTGGGTCTTGAATGAGCCGTTGAACATGTGGATTGGGGTGGGTACCCTGCTGGTGTTGAGTGGCGTGTTTATTGTTTCTAAGTACGGAGCGAAGTGATGGATTTAGGTCTCAAAGGTAAATGGGCATTGGTGGGTGGCGCAAGCAAGGGCTTGGGTTTTGGCTGTGCGCAGTCACTCGCACGCGAAGGCGTCAACGTGGTCATCGTGGCGCGTGGTGCTGAGGCGCTAGACGCTGCGGCCGCCGAGCTGCGCAAGCTGGGCACCACCATCCTCGCGGTGGCGGTGGACATCACCACCGCGCAAGGTCGCGAAGCCATTTGGTCGGTGGCCGGTGGCCCCGGCAAGAACTTTGACATCGTGGTGACCAATGCCGGCGGTCCGCCACCCGGCGACTTTCGCAACTGGGAACGCGACGATTGGATCAAGGCTGTTGACGCCAACATGCTCACGCCGATTGAACTCATCAAAGCCACCGTGGATGGCATGGCCGAGCGCGGCTTTGGCCGCATCATCAACATCACCTCTAGCGCCGTGAAAGCGCCCATCGACATCTTGGGCTTGTCCAATGGCGCACGTTCAGGATTGACGGGTTTTGTGGCGGGCGTGGCACGCACGCAAAAACTGGCAGCCAACAATGTGACCATCAACAACTTGCTGCCCGGTGCGTACGACACCGATCGACTAAAAGGCACGATGAAAGGCGCGGCAGACAAAACTGGCCAGCCCATCGAGGCGATTGCCGAAGCGCGCAAAAAAACCATTCCTGCGCAACGCTTTGGTAACCCGCAAGAGTTTGGCGACACCTGCGCGTTTTTGTGCTCAGCGCAAGCGGGCTACATGACGGGTCAAAACATCTTGACCGATGGCGGGGCTTACGCAGGTACTTTCTAAGTTACTTGCGTGACGACACCACAATGCCGCCAATGATGAGCGCAAACGCCGCAGCGTGATACACCTGCGGCATTTCGCCCAGCACCAAGGCTGACAAGGTGGCGGTGAACACGGGAATGAGGTTGACAAAAAAGCCAGCAATGTTCGGCCCCACCCGCTGAACGCCCAACCCCCAGCAGCGGTAAGCCAAGAGCGACGGGCCTACCGCCACATACACCAGCGCGGCCACCAAGGGCCAGCCCAAGCTGATGTGTCTATCACTCAAGCCTGTGAAGCCCGACCACTCGGCTCCGCTGAATGCGGCTGACCAAAATAGACCAAACACCATCTGCGACATCAGAAAATTGGCCCAGTTGCTGCGCGCCTCCGTGGGCTCTTGTGTGCGGGCCAGCAGCCAGCTGTACCAAGACCAACACGCGGTGGCAATCAACACAAACACATCGCCCACGACCAGATGCACATTGGCCAGCGCTTGCCAGTCGCCACGGCACAGCACCACCAACACGCCCAAGATAGACAGCAACGCGCCCGCCATTTGGCGCTTGCGCACGGTCTGTTTGAAGAACAGTGCCCCCACCAGCAGCATGAACACGGGCATGCTCGACCCCACCAAGGTCACGTTGATGGGCGTGGAGGTTTGTAGCGCCAAATAGAGCAAGCTGTTGTAGCAGCCCACGCCCAACAGACCCAGCACGGCATAGTGCTTCCAGTGCGCCCACAAGGGGCTGGTGCGGCGCAACATGCGGTGCGCCAGTGGCAGCAGCAGCACAAAGGCCAAGGCCCAGCGAATGAAGTTCAGAGTGAGTGGTGGGATCAGGTCCGCAATCATGCGTCCCACCACGGCGTTGCCCGCCCACAGCAGGGGCGGTATCAATAAAAGCGCCGCATTGCGCGGCGTCAGGGTGTGAGGAACAGCAGACATAAGGGCGAGACTTTACCTGAGGGCTTGAATAACCCAGGCGACACCCGAGCCACCAGTTTCATGGCAGGATTCAGCGTCTTAAAAAATTCACCCACATCTGGAGCATCACCCCATGACCAAAGCAGTCATCATCGAACAACACGGCGGCCCCGAAGAGCTCAAGCTCGTTGACGTGACCGTGGGCCAACCCGGCCCAGGCGAGATTCGCATTCGCCACAAAGCCATTGGCCTGAACTTCATTGATGTGTACCAACGCAGTGGCGTGTACCAACTGCCCATGCCTTTGCATTTGGGCATGGAAGCCTCCGGCATCATCGAAGCCGTGGGCGAAGGCGTGACCCATTTGAAAGTGGGCGACCGCGCTGCTTACGCTAGCCAACCCCCCGGCAGCTACTGCGAAGAGCGTGTGATGCCCGCCAAGTGCGTGTGCAAATTGCCAGACGCGATTTCGTTTGAAACTGGCGCCGCCATGATGCTCAAAGGTTTGACCGCGCAGTATTTGCTCAAGCGCACGCTGCCTCAAGGCGGTTTGAAAGCCGGTGACTTCATCTTGTTCCACGCAGCCGCTGGCGGTGTGGGCTTGATCGCTTGCCAATGGGCCAAGGCCTTGGGCTACCAACTCATTGGCACGGCAGGCAGCGATGCCAAGTGCGCTTTGGCCAAGGCCAACGGTGCCGCCCACGTCATCAACTACAACACGGAAGACTTCTTGGCCCGCGTGAAAGACATCACAGGCGGCAAGGGCGTGAAAGTGGTCTACGACTCGGTGGGCAAAGATACCTGGGACAAGTCACTCGACTGCTTGGCCCCGTTTGGTTTGATGGCCAGTTTTGGTAACGCATCAGGCGCTCCTGCACCGATTGCTCCCGGCATCTTGGGCCCTAAAGGTTCCATCTATCTCACCCGCCAAACTTTGTTCAGCCACATCGTCACGCGCGAAAGCACGCAAGAAATGGCCGACGATTTGTTTGACGCGGTGACCAGCGGCAAGGTGAAGATTCACATCGACCAAACCTACCCATTGGCCGACATCGCCCAAGCGCACCGCGACTTGGAAGCCCGCAAAACCACGGGTTGCACCATCATCACTTTGTGATGACAGCGCAGAGGTTTCAGACGCTGGGTTCGGCGTCCTGAAACTTGTCTGCGCGGCAGGTGAGCACCAGCGTATCGCGATGGCCGCCCTCAGCCAAGGGCTGAATGGGCGTGCTTTCGTGAATCACGCGGGTGTCGTCTAACAGCATCAACGACCAAGGCTCGCTCAGCGTGAAGCGCTCGCCTTGTGGGCCGTTGGCTTCAAACACGCGGGTTTCGCCGCCTTTGATGTGGGTGCGGTTGACCATGAACACCGCCACAAAATCTACGCCATCGCGATGCGCACCCTCGGGCGTGGGCCGGCCAATGCCGTCGGTGGTGTCAATGCGGAACTGATGCGCTTCGATGCACCACTTGGTGTTGGGTGTGCCGCGCACTTCGCTTGCTGTGCGCGCAAATGCGGTGAGCAATTGTGTCCACGCGGTCGATGCCACGGTGGCTTCGTGCATGGGTTCAAACCAACGCTCCATGCCGCCGTGCAGCGCGTTGTAGTCGAGGGACTGCCAATGGGCGCGGTGGGGCACTGGGTGCAGGGCGCCGTTTTCAAATACAAAGCTGCTGTGACGGCGACGACGGTAGCGGCCTCCGTCTTTCAAATAGTTGTCTGGCGGCATGTCGTCCCAGTTGGGCGACAGGGCTTGCAGCGCGTTCAATTCACAACCTGCCCACTCGGCCACGCTGGCGGCGCTGAGCATGCCGTAGCCTTTGTGTTGAACCGTGGCGCTCAGCTCGGCAACGGTGATGGTTTGGGGTGACAGTATTTGCATGGTCAGTTTCCGCGACGCACGCGCAGCACTTCGTCCAAGATCAAGCAGGCTGCGCCTACCGTGATGCCGCTGTCGGCAATGTTGAACGCGGGGAAGTGAATGCCGGCGTAATAAAAATCCAAGAAGTCCACCACGTAGCCGTATAAGACGCGGTCAATCACATTGCCCACTGCGCCGCCCAAGATGCAGGCAATGGCAAAGCCAAACAGTTTTTGACCAGGGTGTTTTTTGAGCATCCACACCATGGCGATGGTGGCCACCACACCGAGGCCCGTGAAGAACCAACGCTGCCAACCGCCCGCTGTGGCGAGGAACGAAAACGCAGCGCCTTCGTTGTGCACACGCACGATGTTGAAAAAGCTGGTGACGGGAAAACCTTCGCCCAACTGATACGCGCTGACCATCAACACCTTGGTGAACTGGTCGGCCAGCAGCACCACCAAAGCGAGCCCTAACCACACCCAATACGAGGTGGTGTTGCGGATGAAAGTGTGGCGTGCCATGGGGTGCTTTCGTGAAGGCGTTAGGCGAAATGACGCACTTCACCGTCGCCGTGCAAGTTGCTGTCGCAACGGCCGCACAGGGTGGGGTGAGCGGCGTTGTGGCCCACATCGTCGCTGTAGTGCCAGCAGCGTTCGCACTTTGTGGCTGCGCTGGCTTTGACGTCGACGGTCAAGCCTTCGCCTTTTGCCAAAGTGACCTTGGAGGTGATGAACACAAACTTCAAGTCGTCGCCCAATGAAGCCAAGGCGTCATAGGCTGCGCCATCGCAGTGGATGACCAACTCTGCTTGCAATGATGCGCCCACCAAACCTTCGGTGCGTTTGTTCTCGATTTCTTTGTTGGCGATTTCGCGCACTTGCTGCACGGCATGCCACTTGTCCATCAAGGCTGCGTTGCTTGCGCCGAGGTTGGTGAAAGTTTCCAAGAAGATCGACTCAGACTTGCCAAACGTGGTCCACGCTTCTTCAGCGGTGAAGCTGAGGAACGGGGCCATCCAACGCAGCATGGCGTGGGTGATTTGGTGCAACGCGGTTTGCGCGCTGCGGCGTGCGAGTGACTTAGGCGCTGTGGTGTACAGGCGGTCTTTGAGCACGTCCAAATAAAACGCGCCCAAATCTTCCGAGCAATACAGCTGCAACTTCGACACCACGGGGTGGAACTCGTACTTGTCGAAGTGGCTCAAGATGTCGGCCTGCACTTGCGCAGCGCGAGACAGCGCGTACTTGTCGATTTCCAACAGGTCGTCAAACGCCACGGCGTCTTTGGCTGGGTCGAAGTCGCTCACGTTGGCGAGCAAGAAGCGCAGCGTGTTGCGGATGCGACGATAGGCATCGACCACGCGGGCCAAGATTTTGTCGTCGATGTTGAGGTCGCCTGAGTAGTCAGTGCTGGCCACCCACAAGCGCACGATTTCGGCGCCCATCTTGTCGCTCACTTCTTGCGGTGCGACGGTGTTGCCCAAGCTCTTGCTCATCTTGCGGCCTTGGCCGTCGGTGGCAAAGCCGTGGGTCAGCAGACCTTTGTAGGGCGCGCGGTCGTACAAGGCGCAGCCGAGCAACAGCGAGCTGTGGAACCAGCCGCGGTGTTGGTCGTGACCTTCTAAATACAAGTCGGCTTCTGGGCCTTGGTCGTGGTGCGGCGCACGGTCGTAGGCATCTTTGTGGCTGCCGCGCAGCACGTGTTGGAAGGTGGAACCTGAGTCAAACCACACTTCCAAGATGTCGGTGCTCTTGGTGTAGCTGGCTGCGTCGTCGCCGGGCTGGTTGAGGATGTCTTCCACCGTCACGCGGCTCCACGCTTCGATGCCGCCTTTTTCAACGATGTCGGCCGCTTGGTCCATGATGGCCATGGTGCGTGGGTGCAACTCGCCGCTGTCTTTGTGCAAGAAGAACGGCACGGGCACACCCCAGCTGCGTTGGCGCGAGATGCACCAGTCGGGGCGGTTGGCAATCATGTCGCGCAAACGTGCACGGCCGTTTTCTGGGTAGAAGTGGGTTTGGTCAATCGCGTGCAATGCGAGTTCGCGCAATGACTTGCTCGACTTGTCGGTGATGAACTTGCCCGTGGTTTTTTCGGTGGTGCTGTCAAACGCATCCATGCGGATGAACCACTGCGCTGCCGCGCGGTAGATGACAGGCGTTTTGTGACGCCAGCAATGTGGGTAGCTGTGCGTGATGGTTTGTGTGGCCATCAAGCGGCCTGCGTTTTGCAGCGCTTCCAGAATGACGGGCACAGCTTTCCAGATGTGTTGGCCACCGAACAACGGGAAGTCAGCGGCGTATGCGCCGTTGCCTTGCACGGGGTTCAAGATGTCGGTGTACTTCATGCCGTTGGCCATGCATGAGTTGAAGTCATCCACGCCGTAGGCGGGTGCGCTGTGCACGATGCCTGTCCCGTCGCTCTCGCCCACGTAGTCGGCCAAGAACACGGAGGCTGTGCGTTGGTAGCCAGCGTCTACGTGTGACAGTGGGTGGTTGAATTCAATGAGGCCGAGCTTGTCGCCTTTGGCGGTCGCAACGACTTGGCCTTCGAGCTTCCAACGCGCCAAACATTTCTCGACCAACGAAGCCGCGCACAAGAACAAGCCACGCTCGGTATCCACCAAGGCGTAGTCAATCTCGGGGTGCATGTTGAGCGCTTGGTTGGCAGGGATGGTCCACGCGGTGGTGGTCCAGATGACGGCGAACGCTGGCTTGTCGAGCTTGGGCAAACCAAATGCAGCAGCCAGTTTCTCGGGCTGGGCACACAAGAAGGCCACGTCGAGCGTGTCGCTCTTTTTGTCGGCGTATTCAATTTCAAACTCGGCCAATGACGAGCCGCAGTCAAAGCACCAGTACACGGGCTTCAAGCCGCGGTAGACAAAGCCACGTTCCATCACGCGTTTGAAGGCGCGCAGTTGGCCGGCTTCGTTGGCGGGGTCCATGGTGCGGTAGGGGCGCTCCCAGTCGCCCAGCACGCCCAAGCGTTTGAAGTCTTCGCGTTGTTGGTCAATTTGCTCGGTGGCGAAGGCGCGGCTCTTGGCCTGCATGTCGTCGCGGCTGAGTTTGCGGCCATGCAGTTTTTCGATGGCGTTTTCGATGGGCAAACCGTGGCAGTCCCAGCCGGGGATGTATTGCGCGTCAAATCCGCCCAATTGCTTGGACTTGACGATCATGTCTTTCAGCACTTTGTTCAGCGCGTGGCCGATGTGCAGCTTGCCGTTGGCGTAGGGCGGGCCGTCGTGCAGCACAAAGAGCGGTGCGCCTTGGCGAGCCGCGCGCAGTTTTTTGTACAAGCCGTGCTCGTTCCATTGCTTGGCCCAAGCGGGTTCGCGTTTGGGCAAGTCACCACGCATGGGGAACGGGGTGTCCATCATGTTGAGGGTGGCACGGTAATCGGTGGACGATGGGGTGGCTTTGTCGGTCATGGCGATCTCAGGTCGTAGGCTTAAATTTGGGTGGGTGCTGCAAAAGCCGCGTTTAAAGGGCGGGCTTCAAGGCAGACGAAGAGAAAGAAGTGCGGGGCCGTGTGCAGAACGTGGGGCTGCACGCCCCGTCAAATTCGGGCTGCGAGCCAGGCGCGTGCGTCGTCGCAGTCTTTGTGTATGCCTTGCATCAAGGCGTCCAGACCGTCGTACTTCAGCTCGTCGTGTAATTTGTGCAGCAGTTCCACGCGGATGATTTTACCGTAGCCCCCCTCGGCGCCTAGGCTGGTGGGCCAGTCGAGGCAATGGGTTTCCAGCAGCACGCGGCCGCCGTTCACATCGCTAGGGTCGAGCGAGGGGCGAATGCCCAAATTGGCCACGCCCGCCAGGGGCTGCTCGGTCAAGCCGTGTACCTGCACCACGAAGATGCCGCTGGCAGCAGGCTTCCAGTGGCTGAAGCGTAAATTGAGCGTGCGGCAGTTCAGTTCGCGGCCCAGCTTGCGGCCATGCACCACATGGCCCGAAATGGCATAAGGTCGGCCCAGCAGCTGCGCCACCTCTTGCATGGCTCCGCGGCCCAAGGCGTCGCGTACGGCAGAACTGGAGACGCGCAGGTTCTTCACCTCGTAGCTGTTCATGCGGGCCACGTCAAAACCGTGGGCCGTGCCTGCGGCGTCGAGCATGGCGTAGTCGCCCGCGCGTTTGGCCCCGAAGCGGAAGTCGTCACCCACCAAGACGTATTTCACGCCCAGGCCTTTGACCAACACCTCTTCGATGAAGGCCTGCGGTTGTTGCGCGGCAAAGGCTTGGTCAAACGGCAGCACCACGCATTGGTCGATGCCGCAGGCCCGAAGCTCGTTGAGCTTGTCGCGCAACGTGGCGATGCGGGCAGGGGCGAGGTCGGGCTGTTGGTGCTGCTCGGCGAAGAAGTCGCGCGGGTGCGGTTCAAACGTCATCACACAACTGGGCACACCACGGTGGCGCGCCTCGTTCTTCAGCAAGGCCAGCATGGCTTGGTGGCCACGGTGGACGCCGTCAAAGTTGCCAATGGTCAAAGCGCAGGCCTTGGCCAATTTCGGGTGATGAAAGCCTCTGAAAATTTGCATAACTTAGGTGAAATGCGACAGCTATAAAACCGTCACTCAATAAAGGTATATTGTCAGCGATAGATGTGCATTCCCCAACGGTCGTTTTTAAAGCGAATGGAGGTCAGGTGTGAAGGTCTTGAAACTGTCTGCCCAAGGGCTACCGCAGTCGTGGATATCGCTGGAACAAGCGGTCATTCACTACGCGGCTGACGAAGTGCGCTGGGAATCTGGCGGCGAAGTGGCGGTGTTTCATGGCGGCACCAATGCCATCACAGGACAGCAGTCCATCATCACGGTCAACAGCATCATCGGCACCAAGGGCGTGCCCAATATCAACCCGTTTGATTTGAAATCGGGCCTGACCAACGACAAGCTCTTTAGCCGCGACCGCAACATCTGCGCGTACTGCGGCGACCATTTCCATGAATCAGAACTCACCCGTGAGCACATTCGCCCGATTGGCCAACGTGGCCCGAACACTTGGATGAATGTGGTGACGGCGTGTAAATCGTGCAACCACCGCAAGGGCAACCGCACGCCCGAGCAGGCGCGTATGCCGTTGCTTTACACGCCGTATGAGCCGTCGCTGTGGGAGGACTTCATCCTGAGAAACCGTCGTATCTTGGCGGACCAGATGGAGTTTTTGATGGCGCATGTGCCTAAGAGTTCTCGGCTCTTGGCTTGAGTCTGCTTCTTTCGGGATGGGCTCTGGCGCTTCGCTGAGAAGGAAATGGCCATCTTCCTCATGCTGGAGTACCAGAAATCGTCAGCTGGCCATTCCCTTCTCAGCTACGAGGTTCTTCACTCCGTCTGTTTACTTCGCCAGTAGCTCCGCCACCGCCTTCGGATAAATCAAATGCTCCTGCGTCAACACCCGCGCAGCCAGTGTGTCCGCCGTGTCGTCGGGCAGCACGGGTACGACGGCTTGCGCGAGGATGGGGCCGTGGTCTAGTTCAGCAGTCACGCTGTGCACGGTGGCGCCGGCAAATTTGCAGCCGGCTTCGATGGCGCGTTCGTGGGTGTGCAGGCCGGGGAAGGCGGGCAGGAGTGAGGGGTGGATGTTGAGCAACCGGCCTTCGTAGTGCGCCACAAAGCCTGGGGTGAGGATGCGCATGAATCCTGCCAACACCACAAGGTGGGGCTGGTGTTTGTCAATTTCTGCCATCAACGCGGCGTCAAAGGCTTCGCGGGGTTGGGGCTGGTCGGCGAAGGCTTTGTGGTCAATGACCGCCGTGGCGATGTTGTGTTCTTTGGCAAACGCCAAGCCTTTGGCATCGGCTTTGTTGCTGATGACAGCGCTGACCTGCGCGTTGAATTGCTTGGCCCAGTTTTGGGCTTGCGCTGTGCGCACGATGGCGGCCATGTTGGAGCCGCCGCCAGAAATCAAGATGACGATGTTTTTCATTGCCGCGAATTATCAGCGGGTGTGGATGTGCTTCTGCATACACGCGCGCAGGTTAACTTTTAAGTGTCTTGCACTTTTTCAAAGCGCGGACGCACAACACCATCAATTTCAATGGTTTCGCTGAACATCGCCGCAGGGCGCACCCACAGGCCGTGCGCGCCGTACAAGGCTCGGTAAACGGTCATGGCTTCTAGCGTTTCGCTGTGGCGGGCTGTGCCAATCACCTCGTATTGGCCGCCTTTGTAGTGGCGATACAGGCCGATGGGGGTTTCTTGTAATGGGGGGAGGTCTTGGTCGTTCATAGGATGGGACAATACACCCTATGCATCCAAAAGCCCTTCTTGAAGCTTGTACTGAGCTTGTTCGCCTCACTTTGAAGTTTGACCACCCTGCCGACGCAGTGGTGTCTAAGTTTTTCCGTGACTACCGTAAAACCTATGCCTTCGGCCCGCGCGAGCGTGCTGCCTTGGCCGAAACCACTTACAACGTGTTGCGCAACAAACTGCGCTTCGACCACTTTGCGCCTTCGGGCTCCGGCCCCAAAGAGCGCCGCTTGGCCATCCTCGGCTTTGCCCAGCATCTGAAAGACCAAGCGCCTGCCAACAACGCCCCCAAAAGCGCCAAGCACGCCAACAACAGCCCGCTCGACTTTTTGATGAGCGCGCTCAACAAACAAGAAGCTGCCTGGCTCGAAGCCTGCGAAGCCGTGAGCCCCGCTGACCTGATGGAGCGCCACCGCCACAACATGCCCGAGTGGCTGGTGGAGCCGCTCAAAGCCCAAGTGGGCGAGGGCTTTTGGCCTTTGGTCGAACGCCTGAACGGCGGCGCACCGCTGGACTTGCGCGTGAACACCTTCACCGACAAACGCGCCGATGTGCAGCACGAGTTGAAGCTCGCGGGCATCAAGGCCGTGGACACACCGTTTTCGCCTTGGGGCTTGCGCATTGAAGGTAAGCCCGCCTTGTCGGGCCTGGACGCGTTTTCGCGTGGCGCGATTGAAGTGCAAGACGAAGGCTCGCAGTTGTTGGCCCTGTTGCTCGACGCCAAGCGCGGCGAGATGGTGGTCGACTTTTGCGCGGGCGCGGGCGGCAAAACGCTGGCCATTGGCGCGTCCATGCGCAGCACAGGCCGTTTGTATGCGTTTGATACCTCGGGCCATCGCTTGGAGTCGCTCAAGCCACGCTTGGCGCGCAGCAAGTTGTCCAACGTCCACCCATCCGCCATTGCGCATGAGCGCGACGAGCGCGTCAAGCGCCTGAGCGGCAAGATTGACCGCGTGTTGGTGGATGCGCCTTGTTCGGGCTTAGGCACCTTGCGCCGCAACCCCGACCTGAAGTGGCGTCAATCGCCCAAGGCCGTGCAAGAGCTCACCGAAAAGCAAACCTCCATCTTGGCCAGCGCCGCGCGCTTGGTGAAGTCGGGTGGCCGTTTGGTTTATGCCACGTGCAGCGTGTTGCCTGAAGAGAACGAGGCGATTGCCCAAGCCTTCAGTGCAGCCCATCCCAACTTTGTGCCGTTGTCAGCAGCCGACACCTTGACTGAGTTGAAAGTAGCCAATGCCGCTTCGCTTTGTACAACCGACGGCTTGTATTTGCGCCTTTGGCCCCATCTACATGCGACCGACGGCTTCTTCGCCGCGGTTTGGGTAGCCAAATAAGCACCTAAACCCTAAAATTGAAGGTTATTTTCATAAAACTGAAAGATAGACATGTTGTTACCCAATTGGGCTTGGCTTGATGCCACGTTGAACTGGCTGAGCTATGGCTTGCTGCACTTTTCTGGCTGGCAAGTCTTCATCGTTACGATGGTGCTCACACACATCACCATCGCCAGCGTGACCATTTATTTGCACCGCCACTCGGCGCACCGCGCGTTGGACTTGCATCCGATTGCGGCCCACTTCTTCCGTTTTTGGCTGTGGCTCACCACCGCCCAAGTGACCAAAGAGTGGACATCGATTCACCGCAAGCACCACGCCAAGTGCGAGCAAGCGGAAGACCCACACAGCCCACACATTCACGGCATCAAAACCGTGTTGTTCACGGGCGCGGAGCTTTACCGCAAAGAAGCTGAAAACCTCGAAACCCTCGAGCGTTTTGGCCACGGCACACCCAATGATTGGATCGAGCGCAACGTCTACACCCCGCACTCTGTGCTGGGTGTGTCATTGATGTTGGTCATCGACTTGGCTTTGTTTGGCGCTTTGGGTTTGACCGTTTGGGCCGTGCAGATGATGTGGATTCCCGTCACTGCCGCTGGCATCATCAACGGTGCAGCCCATTACTGGGGTTATCGCAACTTTGAGGCGCCAGACGCCAGCACCAATATTTCGCCATGGGGCATCATCATTGGCGGCGAAGAGTTGCACAACAACCACCACACGTACCCCACCTCGGCCAAGTTGTCGGTCAAGCCCTACGAGTTCGACTTGGGCTGGCTCTACATCCGTATTTTGGAAACTTGCGGTTTGGCCACTGTGAAGAAAACAGTGCCGAAGTTGGCCTTTGGCGACATCAAGCCTGTGGCGGATGAAAAGACTTTGGAAGCTGTCATTGCCAACCGTTACGAAGTGATGGCCAATTACGCCCGTCAACTGCGGTTGGCCATGAACCAAGAGTTGTCCAGCATGTCCACCTTGCCTGCCGACTCTGTGTTGGCGGCGGCCAAACGTTGGATGCACCGTGATGCTGAGAAAGTGCCAGCTGCTGTGGTGGGTGAACTGGCCCAAGCCCGTGCGGTTTTGCCCGACGTGGACACCATGGTGAAGATGCGTGAAGAGTTGCGTCAGTTGTGGCTCAACACCAACCACAACCGTGCGCAACTGGCGCTAGACCTGCAAGCTTGGTGCAAACGCGCTGAGACCAGCGGTATTGCTGCTTTGCAAGAATTCTCGATGCACTTGCGTGCGGCACGCGTATAAACGCTTCTGCCAATACGACAAAGGCACCTTCGGGTGCCTTTTCTTTTGGGTAACTTTGTACAGACAACAAAAAACCCGCCATCTTGCGATGAGCGGGTTCTTGATAAGGTCCAGCCTGAATTACTTCAGTTTGGTTTCCTTGTATTCAACGTGCTTGCGAGCTTTGGGATCAAATTTCATGATCAACATTTTCTCGGGCATTGTTTTCTTGTTTTTGCTGGTCGTGTAGAAGTGACCTGTGCCGGCTGTCGATTCCAGCTTGATTTTTTCGCGTCCGCCTTTGGATGCCATGATCGTGTCCTTTCAGTAACTGGAATTAAGCTTGACCGCGCGAACGCAAGTCAGCCAACACGGCGTCGATGCCGTTTTTGTCGATCAAACGCAGAGCTGCGCTAGAGACGCGCAAGCGAACCCAACGGTTTTCAGTCTCTACCCAGAAACGGCGGTATTGCAGGTTAGGCAAAAAACGGCGTTTTGTTTTGTTGTTCGCGTGGGAAACATTGTTCCCAGACATTGGGCCTTTGCCCGTTACTTCACATACGCGTGCCATGTGGACACTCCATATCAACGGCGGTCGTTCCCACGAGCGCCTCACCTCGCCAAAAAGGGTGGCGGTAACCCATCTTCTTCGCTGAATTCAGCAAAGCCTGAGATTGTAGCGTCTTTTAGTGGGCGCCTTGCTCCAAGAAGCGCTGGGCGTCCAAAGCTGCCATGCAGCCCGTGCCAGCGCTGGTGATGGCTTGGCGGTAGATGTTGTCTTGCACGTCGCCTGCCGCAAAGACGCCGGGCACGCTGGTCATGGTGGCAAAGCCCTCAGAGCCGCTCTTGGTCAGCAAATAGCCGTTTTTCATGGCCAGTTGACCTTCAAAAATGCCAGTATTGGGTGAGTGGCCGATAGCGATGAAGCAGCCTTGGGTGGCGATGTCACGTGTGCTGCCGTCGGCGGTGCTTTTCAAGCGGATGCCTGTCACGCCAGAGGCGTCGCCCAAAACTTCGTCCAAAGTGCTGTTGGTTTCGAGCACGATCTTGCCTGCGGCGACCTTTTCCATGAGCTTGTCGATCATGATGGCCTCGGCCTTGAAGGTCTCGCGGCGGTGCACCAAGTGAACTTTAGAAGCAATATTGGAGAGGTACAGGGCTTCTTCCACCGCAGTGTTGCCGCCGCCGACCACGCTGACCACTTGGTCGCGGTAGAAGAAACCGTCGCACGTGGCACAGCCCGACACGCCGCGGCCCATGAAGGTTTCTTCAGAAGGCAGGCCCAAGTACTTGGCCGATGCGCCCGTGCAGATGATGAGCGTGTCGCAGGTGTAAGTGCCACTGTCGCCGGTCAAAGTGAAAGGGCGCTTGGAAAAATCGACCTGGTTGATGTGGTCAAACACGATTTGGGTGTTGAAGCGCTCTGCGTGTTGCTGGAAGCGTTGCATCAACTCTGGGCCTTGCACGCCATTCACGTCGGCAGGCCAGTTGTCGACTTCGGTGGTGGTCATCAGTTGGCCGCCTTGGGCCATGCCGGTGATCAACAGGGGCTTGAGGTTCGCGCGGGCTGCATAAACAGCGGCGGTGTAGCCAGCAGGGCCGGAGCCGAGAATCAAAACTTGGGCGTGTTGGGTGGTAGACATCTGAGCAACGCAATCAAAGAGACAATAAAGACAAGATTGTAAGAACCTCTCCCTTTACCCCTGACGGCGTGTGGTTGCCGCTCGGGTAAGCTCTCCCTCTAGACATGACTTACTCGCTCAATACATTAAAGAATGACCCGCGCGCCTCTGCTGCCGACGCGGACCACAAGCCCACAGGTTTTCGCCGCTTCGCGCAAGAAATTGCGCTGACGGCTGGCTTTGTGTTCATGACTTTTTGGCTGCTGGCGCTGCTGACCCATTCGCCGCTTGACCCTGCGTGGACCACGTCGGGTTCGGGCACCACCGTGCGCAACTTTGGTGGTCGCTTGGGCGCGTTGTTCGGCGATTTGAGCTTTTTCTTGCTCGGCTATTCGGTGTGGTGGTGCTATGTCGCCGCCCTGGCGGCTTGGTTGGCTGCGTTGGCCAACCGTTTGCGCGACGAAGACGAGCCACAGCCTGAACATACCGGCTGGCGCTACACGCGCTTTGCGTTTTGGGCAGGTTTGGCTTTGCTGTTGATTTCCAGCACGGGTTTGGAGTGGACGCGCATGTACCGCTTTGAAGACCGTTTGCCCGGCCACAGCAGTGGCGGTGTGTTGGGTTACTTGGTGGGCCCATCCAGCTTGAACTGGTTGGGTTTCAATGGCTCCGGTTTGATTTTCATTGTGTTTGGTGTGGTCGGTGCCTCGTGGGTGTTTCGCTTTTCATGGGGCCAAACCGCTGAAAACATGGGTGCTTTGCTAGACGGCATGTACGAGAAATGGCGCGAGCGCCGCGAGCGCGAAGAAGATGTGGCCTACGGCTTGGTGGCCGCCCGCGAGCGCGAAGAAGTGGTGTTTGAAGAGCGCGTGGAAATCAAAGAGCATCCGCCCATCACCGTGCACATCGAGCCCGAAGTGATTGAAGTGCCTAAGAGCGCACGCGTGGCCAAAGAGCGCCAAAAGACCTTGTTCACCGACGCAGCCACGGATTCCCGCTTGCCGCAAGTCGATTTGCTGGACGACCCGCTGATTCGTCAAGACACCGTGGCCCCCGAAACGCTGGAAATGACCAGCCGCATGATTGAGAAAAAACTCAAAGACTTCGGCGTCGAAGTGCGTGTGGTGGCAGCATCGCCTGGCCCTGTGATCACCCGCTACGAGATTGAGCCCGCCACCGGCGTGAAGGGTTCACAAGTGTTGAACCTCGCCAAAGACTTGGCGCGTTCACTCTCGCTGGTGTCGATTCGCGTGGTCGAAACCATCCCCGGCAAAAACTACATGGCGCTGGAATTGCCCAACGCCAAGCGTCAGTCCATTCGCTTGAGCGAAATTTTGGGCTCGGATGTGTACAACGAATCCAAGTCCATGCTCACCATGGGCTTGGGCAAAGACATTGTGGGCAACCCCATCGTGGCCGACTTGGCCAAGATGCCTCACGTGTTGGTGGCGGGTACCACCGGTTCAGGTAAATCGGTGGGTATCAACGCCATGATTTTGTCCTTGCTCTACAAGGCCGAAGCCCGCGATGTGCGCTTGCTGATGATCGACCCCAAGATGTTGGAAATGTCGGTCTACGAAGGCATTCCGCATTTGCTGGCCCCTGTGGTGACCGACATGCGCCAAGCCGCACACGGCCTGAACTGGTGCGTGGGCGAAATGGAAAAACGCTACAAGCTCATGAGCAAACTGGGCGTGCGTAACCTCGCGGGTTACAACGCCAAGATTGACGAAGCCGCGTCGCGCGAAGAGTTCATCTACAACCCCTTCAGCTTGACCCCCGAGCAGCCCGAGCCACTGCAACGCTTGCCACACATCGTGGTGGTGATTGACGAGTTGGCCGACTTGATGATGGTGGTGGGCAAGAAGATTGAAGAGCTGATTGCACGTTTGGCGCAAAAGGCGCGTGCAGCCGGTATCCATTTGATTTTGGCCACGCAGCGTCCGAGTGTGGACGTCATCACCGGCCTGATCAAAGCCAACATTCCCACGCGTATCGCGTTCTCGGTGGGCTCCAAAATTGACAGCCGCACCATCCTTGACCAAATGGGCGCTGAGGCGCTGTTGGGTATGGGTGACATGCTTTACATGGCCAGCGGCACAGGCTTTCCCGTGCGTGTGCACGGTGCGTTTGTGAGCGACGAAGAAGTACACCGCGTGGTGAACTACTTGAAGAGCCAAGGCGAGCCCGACTACATCGAAGGCGTGCTCGAAGGCGGCACGGTCGATGGCGATGGCAATGCCTCAGGCCCCGATTTGTTTGGCGAAGTCGCGGCTGAAAAAGACCCGATGTATGACCAAGCCGTTGAGGTGGTTTTGAAGAACCGCAAGGCCAGCATCTCGTTGGTGCAACGGCACTTGAAGATTGGCTACAACCGCGCCGCACGCTTGGTGGAAGACATGGAGAAAGCTGGCATGGTCAGTGCCATGAGCAGCAATGGCCAGCGCGAAATTTTGGTGCCCAAGCGTGATGAATAAAAACACTGCGCAGAGTTTGAGCAAGGTTTCAGCTTTTGTGAATCGCGCCATGCGCGGAGTTGGCGCTGGCTTGACCATCGCAGCGCTGAGCGCAGGTGTTGCGTCTGCCAGCAGCTTAGACACACTGGAAACGTTTTTGAAATCCACCAAAAGTGGCCGAGCTGATTTCACGCAAGTGGTCACGCCGCCTGCCAAAGCAGGGCAGACCACGGTGCGTAGCAAAACATCGACGGGGCAGTTTTCGTTTGTGCGCCCCACGCGCTTTCGTTTTGATTACGTCAAACCTTTTCCGCAAGTCATCGTGGCCGATGGTCAAACCCTGTGGTTGTACGACGCCGACCTGGAGCAAGTGACCGCACGCAAACAAGCGCAAGCCTTAAGCAGCACACCTGCTGCCTTGGTCGCCACAGCGGTGGACTTGGGCACCTTGCAAAAAGAGTTCAGCTTAGAAGCGCAGGCGGACGTCGATGGTTTGCAGTGGGTGCAAGCCACGCCCAAAAACCGCGAGAGCACCATCCAATCGGTGCGCATAGGCTTGCGTGCCGATGGCGCGCAAGTGAGCCTCAGTAAGCTCGAAATTTTTGATGCCATGGGCCAACGCTCAGTGCTCAGCTTTGAGCGTTTTGAAGTGAACCCTGCCAACCTCGGCGCAGCGCAGTTCAACTTTGTGACGCCCAAAGGCGTGAGCGTCATTCGTCCTTAAGCGTCCATATGACACAGGCCGCGCCCGTGTTGCAAGGCTTACCACCTTTGCTGGACGCCAACACACGCTTGGTGGTGTTGGGTAGTTTTCCTGGCGTGGCCTCGCTGCGCGCGCAGCAGTATTACGGCCACCCACAAAACCAGTTTTGGAAAATCATGGGCACGCTGTTGTCGCCCCATGCCGTAGACGTGCTAGCCACGCCCTATGCCGAACGTGCGCAGTGGCTGCTCAGCCAAGGCGTGGGCTTGTGGGATGTGTACGCCGCCTGCGAGCGCGAGGGCAGCCTAGACGCCAACATCCAAAACGCACAGCCCAATGACTTGCAAAGCTTGCGTGTACGTTGCCCCGCGTTGGTGGCGATTGCGCACAACGGCGGTGAAAGCTTCAAACACGCCAAGCTCACCCGGGCTTTGGGCTTGCCCGTGCATCGTTTGCCGTCCACCAGCCCCGCGAATGCGAGCTGGACGTTGGCACGCAAGTTAGAGGCGTGGCGTGAGGTGTTTCACGCGGCGGGCTTGCTGCGCTGAACGCCCGCTTGAAGTCCAGCGTTGCTGGCCCTTCGCTACACTCACAGCTTGTACAAATCAAAGCCTTTTTAAGCGTGTCCTCCACCCACATTCCTCTCGCCGAACGTCTGCGTCCACGGACGCTCGGCGACGTCATTGGTCAGCAGCATTTGCTGGGCGAAGGCATGGCCTTGCGGGTGGCGTTTGAGTCGGGCCAGCCGCACAGCTGCATTTTGTGGGGCCCGCCCGGCGTGGGCAAAACCACCATCGCCCGTTTGATGGCCGATGCGTTTGATGCCCAGTTCTTGTCTATCAGCGCCGTGCTGGGCGGTGTGAAAGAAATTCGCGAATCGGTGGAGCTGGCCATCGCGGCCCGTGACTCACTCGACCCCAAACGCACCATCATGTTTGTGGACGAGGTGCACCGCTTCAACAAAAGTCAGCAAGACGCGTTTTTGCCGCATGTCGAATCCGGTCTGTTCACCTTCATTGGCGCCACCACCGAGAACCCGTCGTTCGAGGTGAACTCGGCCTTGTTGTCGCGTGCAGCGGTGTATGTGTTGCAGTCGCTCAGCGTGGACGACCTCACGCAAATCATTGCCAAAGCGCAAGCCATTGGCGCCGTACCCGCTTTGGAAGACGCAGCGCTAGAGCGACTGATTGCCTATGCCGACGGCGACGCACGCCGATTGCTCAACACGCTCGAGACCTTATCGGTCGCGGCCAAGCGCGAGAAACTGGAAGAAATCAATGACACATGGCTGATGCGCGTGCTGGGCGAGCGCATGCGCCGCTACGACAAAGGTGGCGAACAGTTTTACGACACCATCAGTGCGCTGCACAAATCGGTGCGTGGCTCAGACCCCGATGCGGCTTTGTATTGGTTGGTGCGCATGCTCGATGGCGGGGCCGAGCCCAAATACATGGCGCGCCGTTTGATTCGCATGGCCGCCGAAGACATTGGTTTGGCCGACCCACGCGCTTTGCGTTTGGCGCTGGATGCAGCCGAGGTGTATGAACGCTTGGGTTCACCCGAAGGCGAGCTGGCGCTGGCTGAATGCGTGGTGTATTTGGCCGTGGCGCCTAAGTCAAACGCGGTGTACAAGGCCTACAACGAAGCCAAAGCCCTCATCAAAAAAGACGGCACGCGCCCCGTACCCATGCACCTGCGCAACGCCCCCACCAAGATGATGAAAGACATGGATTGGGGTAAGGGTTACCGCTACGCCCACGACGAAGAAGACGGCTTTGCCGCGGGCGAAAACTACATGCCTGAAGGCCTAGAGACTACGGGCTTCTACCGCCCTGTCGAGCGTGGTTTAGAGATCAAAATCGCCGACAAGTTGCGCCACTTGCGCGACAAAAATCAACAAGCAGGTAAATAACACATGGACGTCTTGCTTCAACAAGTCATCAACGGCTTGGTGCTCGGCAGCATGTACGCACTGGTCGCTTTGGGCTACACCATGGTCTACGGCATCATCAACCTCATCAACTTCGCGCATGGTGAGGTGTTGATGATTGGGGCCTTGTGCAGCTGGTCGGTTATCGGCCTTTTGCAGCCGCTCATGCCCGATACGCCGGGTTGGGTGTTGTTGCTCATCTCGATGGTGTTGGCGTCTATCGCTGCCGCCGCATTGAATTACGCGATTGAAAAAATTGCGTACCGCCCGTTGCGCAATGCGCCCAAGCTGGCCCCGCTCATCACCGCCATTGGCATGTCGATCTTGTTGCAAACGCTGGCCATGATTGTGTGGAAGCCCAACTACAAACCCTTCCCCACGCTCTTGCCGACCACGCCGTTTGAAATTGGCGAGGCCGTCATCACACCCACGCAGTTGATGATTTTGGGCCTCACAGCTGTGGCCTTGGCCGTGTTGTCGTGGTTGGTCAATCGCACCAAGTTAGGCCGCGCCATGCGCGCCACCGCTGAGAACCCTCGCGTGGCCAGCCTCATGGGCGTCAAGCCCGATGTGGTGATTTCTGCCACCTTCATCATCGGCGCGGTGTTGGCCACCATTGCCGGTGTGATGTGGGCTATGAACTACGGCACCGCGCACCATGCGATGGGATTCTTGCCGGGCCTCAAAGCCTTCACCGCTGCGGTGTTTGGCGGTATTGGCAACTTGGGCGGCGCGGTGGTGGGCGGCTTGCTGCTGGGCTTGATTGAATCGATTGGCTCAGGCTACTTGGGCGAGCTCACCGGTGGTGTGCTGGGCAGCCACTACACCGACATCTTGGCGTTCATTGTGTTGATCGTCACGCTCACATTGCGCCCTTCCGGCTTGTTGGGTGAGCGCGTGGCAGACAGGGCTTGATCACCATGACACACAAACTCTTTTCTAATCGTTGGTTCATGGCCGCTGTGCTGCTGGTGTTGCCACTGGTGTTGCAAAGCTTTGGCAATGCGTGGGTGCGTATTGCCGACATGTCACTGCTGTACGTGTTGCTGGCGCTGGGCTTGAACATCGTGGTGGGCTACGCGGGCTTGCTCGATTTGGGCTATGTGGCGTTCTTCGCCGTGGGCGCGTATTTGTTTGGGCTTTTGGCTTCGCCCCATTTGACCGATGTGTTTCCGTGGATTGCGGTGATGTTCCCCGATGGTTTGCATCTCAGCTTATGGCTGGTGTTGCCTCTTGCCGCAGGCTTGGCTGGTTTGTTTGGTGTGCTGTTGGGCGCGCCCACCTTGAAGCTGCGCGGCGACTACTTGGCCATCGTCACCTTGGGCTTTGGTGAAATCATCCGCGTGTTTTTGAACAACCTCGACCACCCCGTCAACATCACCAACGGCCCCAAGGGCTTGGGGCAGATTGATGCGGTGAGTGTGTTTGGCTACCCGCTGTCCAAGCGTTTGGATTTGGGCTTCATCGAGTTGTCTTCGGTCACCTTGTATTACTACCTGTTTCTCACGCTCGTGGTCGTGAGTGTGGTGATTTGCCATCGCCTTGAGTACTCGCGCATTGGCCGCGCTTGGATGGCGATTCGTGAAGACGAAATTGCCGCCAAAGCCATGGGCTTGAACACGCGCAACTTGAAGCTCATGGCCTTTGGCATGGGCGCCACGTTTGGCGGTATTTCGGGTGCGATGTTTGCGGCCTTCCAAGGTTTTGTGTCGCCCGAGTCCTTCAGCCTCATGGAGTCGGTGATGATTGTGGCGATGGTGGTGCTGGGCGGCTTGGGTCATTTGCCCGGCGTCATCTTGGGTGCGGTGTTGTTGGCTGCTTTGCCTGAGGTGTTGCGCTATGTGGCCAGCCCCTTGCAAGCCATGACCGATGGCCGTTTAGACGCCGCCATCTTGCGTCAACTGCTGATTGCCTTGGCCATGGTCACCATCATGCTGTGGAAACCGCGCGGTTTGTGGCCCACGCCTGAACATGGCAAAAACCTCAACCCACAAGGAGGTGCGCGATGAGCGACCTCGTGTTGAATGTCTCAGGCATTTCCAAACGCTTCGGTGGTTTGCAGGCCCTGACCGATGTGCGCATGCAAATTGAACGCGGACAGGTCTATGGTCTGATTGGCCCCAACGGTGCTGGCAAGACCACCTTCTTCAACGTCATCACAGGCTTGTACACGCCTGACAGTGGCAGCTTTGAGCTGGCAGGCAAACCGTATGAACCCACCGAGGTGCACTTGGTGGCGCAGGCGGGCATTGCGCGCACGTTTCAAAACATCCGTTTGTTTGCCGAAATGACCGCGTTGGAAAACGTGATGGTGGGCCGCCATGTGCGCACGGGTTCCGGCTTGCTCGGTGCGATTTTCAGAACGAGCAAATTCAAAGCCGAAGAGTTGGCGATTGAGCAACGCGCCCGTGAACTGCTGGACTACGTGGGTATTGCCAACTTGGCCGACTACAAAGCCCGCACGCTGAGCTATGGCGACCAGCGTCGCTTAGAAATTGCGCGGGCCTTGGCCACCGACCCGCAGCTCATTGCGCTGGACGAACCTGCCGCTGGCATGAACGCCACCGAGAAAGTGCAGCTGCGCGAGTTGATTGACAAAATTCGCCGCGACCACCGCACCGTGTTGTTGATTGAGCACGATGTGAAGTTGGTCATGGGCTTGTGTGACCGCGTGACCGTGCTCGACTACGGCAAGGTGATTGCTCATGGCACACCTGCCGAAGTGCAGCGCGACCCGCAAGTGATTGAAGCCTATCTCGGCACGGGAGGGCATTGAGATGAAACACGACCACGCAGCGGTGCTGTTGAGCGTCCACGATGTGAAGGTGGCGTATGGCGGCATTCAAGCCGTCAAGGGCGTGAGCCTAGAGGTGCGCGAGGGCGAGTTGGTTTCGCTCATCGGTTCCAACGGCGCAGGCAAAACCACCACCATGAAAGCCATCACAGGGCTGTTGCCTTTGGGGGGCGGTCACATTCAGCTGGCTGGCAAAACCATTGACGGGCAAGGTCCTTGGGATTTGGTGCAACAAGGCCTAGCGATGGTGCCTGAAGGTCGCGGTGTGTTCACCCGGATGACCATCGTGGAGAACCTGCAAATGGGTGCTTACATTCGCAATGACAACGCTGCCATTGCGGAGGACATCGAACGTGTGTTCACCACCTTCCCACGCCTCAAAGAACGCCGCGACCAATTGGCCGGCACCATGTCTGGGGGTGAGCAGCAAATGTTGGCGATGGGCCGTGCGTTGATGAGCCGTCCCAAAGTGTTGTTGCTCGATGAGCCGTCGATGGGTTTGTCACCCATCATGGTGGACAAAATCTTTGAAGTGATTCAAGAGGTGTCAGCCCAAGGTGTGACGATTTTGTTGGTCGAACAAAACGCCAGCCGCGCCTTGCAAATTGCAGACCGTGCTTATGTGATGGAGTCGGGCTTGATCACCTTGAGTGGTGATGCGCACGAGATGCTGCATGACCCGAAAGTGCGCGAGGCTTATTTAGGCGAATAAGCGTGGCAGAGGAGGGCTTAGCCCTCCATCATCCAGATTAGCACTTGCTTGGCCACAAAGCCGAGCATGCCAAACGCCAGCACCAAGAACAACACGAAGGTGCCGAACTTGCCAGCTTTGGATTCACGCGCGAGCTGAAAAATAATGAACAGCATGTACAGCATGAAGCCGCCCACGCCAAAGGTCAGCCCAAATTGGGCGAATTGTTCTTCTGTCATAAAAACTCAGTGGGCCGAAGGGTCGTAAGCGACCAGGTCCCGGTACGCGTGCCAACTGGCGTGTCCCAACATGGGCACCACACCGAGTAAGCCTAAAAAGGCTGAGCCTATGCCCAGCGCTGTGAACAAACACAAAATGCCCGCCCAGCACGCCATGGCGAATGGGTTCAGGGCTACCACGCGCCAGCTGGTCAGCACCGCTTGTTGCACGGTGAGCGTGGGGTGATCCATCAACAAAGGAATGGTCACCAGCGTAGAGGCAAACATGGGTGCGGCAATCAGGGCGCTCATCAGCACCCAAATTTCAAACAGACCAAAGTTGGATTGCAGCACGACCAGTCGCACAAAGTCGGCAGGTGTGTGCACGCTGGCGGGCAGCATCCAGTGAATCAAGGCCGCTGAGCACACCAACCAACCCGCACTCGACAAAGCCAGCAGTAAACCAAATTGAATCAGGCGTTTATCACCAGAAGTCCAAATGCGAAAGGCATCCGTCAAGGTCGCCTCTTCGTTGCGTTCTAAGCGGCGGCTGATCTCATACAAGCCCATGGCCAATAAAGGTGCCACGATCATGCAGGCAGACAGCATGGCTGCGATCCACCAAAACTCATGGCGTGCAAACCAAAACAACCCACCACCGATGATGGCGAGGATCAAGCCATGTGTCACGCCTGCGGTGGGGCAGCGTTCCATGTCTTTCCATGCCAGCGCGAGCCAGTGCATGGGCCTGAACATTTCAATGTCTTTGGCTTCCAGATCGGGGTGTGGGGTGATGAGGTGCATGACACGCAGTCTACGTCGGGTGATTAAACCTTGTCGGCTGCAGAGGTGAACGAGTCTGCGTAGAACTCGTCGGATGGCAAGCCCGCTTGGGTATAGGCCGCGCGGGCCGAGTCCACCACGATGGGCGCGCCGCAGGCGTACACCTGATGACCGCTGAGGTCGGCGTGGTCTTGCAACACCGCCGCGTGCACAAAGCCTGTGCGGCCTGTCCAGTTGTCTTCTGGCAATGCGTCAGACACCACGGGTATGTAGGTGAGGTTTGGCATCGCGGCGGCTTGCGCTTGCACCCAGTCGTGCATGTACAAGTCGGCAGGGCGGCGGCCGCCCCAGTAGAGCGACACAGGGCGTGTGATGCCTTTGTGCTGCATGTGCTCCAAGATGGCCTTGATGGGCGCAAAGCCTGTGCCCGAAGCCAAGAACACCAAAGGTTTGTCTGAGTCTTCACGCAAGAAGAAGCTGCCTTGTGGGCCTTCGATGCGTTGGATTTCTTTTTCTTTCATCGCGCCAAACACGTGGTCGGTGAACTTGCCGCCGGGCATGTGACGGATGTGCAGCTCAATCGCTGGCGCGCCTTCGACGAAGGTGTGTGGCGCATTGGCCATCGAATAGCTGCGGCGGTCGCCGTCCCGCAACAAAAAGTCGACGTACTGACCGGCATGAAACTTCATGGGGTCGGTCGCAGGCAATTGCAGTTTGACGACCATCACATCGTGCGAGACTTTCTCAAGTGAGACGACGCGCACTGGCATTTTTTTGATGGGGAAGGCGCCTTCTTCCACCACTTGGCGCGACTCCAGCACCACATCGCTGTGGGCGGTGGCGCAGCAGGTGAGGACAAAGCCGTTGGCTTCTTCGTCCGCACTCAAGGCTTTTTCTTGGTGGGTGCCGTGGGTCACTTCGCCTGAAATCTTTTTGCATTTGCAGGAGCCGCAAGCGCCGTCTTTGCAGCCGTAGGGCAGACCAATGCCTTGGCGCAGGCCGGCGGCCAGCAGGGTTTCGTCAGAAGTGGCGGTGAATGCGCGGCCGCTGGGTTGGACCGTGATGTTGAAACTCATCTTTGGGTATCCTTGAACTTTTATAGGGTGTATTTTGCCTGTCCATCAATCCCCCCTCGGCGCCTTGCCTTCTCGCTTCAAACGCGAGCGTTTGCTCATCATCGGCTGCGGTGATGTGGGTCAGCGCGTGGTGCGCGTGCAGCGCCATGTGCGGGTGGTGGCGCTGACCTCTAGCCTTGCGCGTGTGGCCGCTTTGCGAGCCCAAGGTGTAACGCCCATCGTGGGTAATTTGGATGCGCCAGCCAGCCTGCAACGCTTGGCGGGCTGGGCCACGCGGGTGCTGCATCTGGCCCCACCGCCTTTGCAAGGCAGCACAGACCCCCGCACTTTGACGCTGACCCGCCTGTTGATGCGCCGAAGCGCGCCGCGCAGCGTGGTGTATGGCTCGACCAGCGGGGTGTATGGCGACTGTGCGGGTGCGTGGGTGGCTGAAAGCCGCAAGGTGAACCCCATCACACCCAGAGCGCAACGGCGTGTGAATGCCGAAGCGCGTGTGCGCCATTTGGGGCGTTTGCGTTCCAGTGCCGTGCGGGTGAGTGTGCTGCGCATCCCCGGCATTTATGCCCCTGACCGCGAGGGTGGTACGCCGCGTGAACGCCTGTTGCGTGGCACGCCTGTGCTGGCGCATGGGGACGATGTGTTCACCAACCACATCCATGCGGATGACTTGGCGCGTGCCTGTCAGCTCGCGTTGTGGCGTGGCCAGCCCCAACGTATTTACAACGTGAACGACGACAGCCAGCTGTTGATGGGCGACTACTTTGACATGGCGGCGGGGCTGTATGGCTTAGCCAAACCACCGCGCATCAGCCGTGCCCAAGCGCAAACCGAGTTGCCTGCCATGCAGCTGAGCTTCATGAGCGAGTCGCGCCGCATGGTGAACACGCGCATGAAGGGCGAGCTGCGTTTGCAGCTGCGCTACGCAGACGTGGAGCAGGGTTTGAGGTGATGGTTTTGGGTGGGACGGCTTGCTTCAAGCGCCGACCCACACACGCATCAATCAAACTTGATGTTGCCCGCTTTGATGGCCTTGGCCCAGCTGGTGGTGTCGCGCTCTAGCAGCTTGGTGGTGTTGTCAGGCGTGAGGTAGCGCACTTCTACGCCTGCGGCATCGGCGCGTTGCTTGGTCTCTGGTTGTTCCATGCTGCGTTTGACATCGGCTGAGAGTTTTTGCACCACCTCTTTGGGCGTGCCGTTCGGCACGTACAAGGCCACCCATGATTCCAGCTCAAAGCCACTCAAGCCAGCTTCTGCGGCGGTGGGCACTTGCGGCAGCTGTGGGTGGCGCGCTTTGCCTGTCACCGCCAAAGCCTTGAGTTTGCCGTTGAGCACATGGCCCATCACCGAAGGCGGTGTGGTGATGAACACCTGCACTTGACCCGCCAGCACGTCTTGAATCGCTTGGCCCGAGCCCTTGTAGGGCACGTGCGTCATTTCAATGCCGGTTTGCTGTTTGAAGATTTCAGTGCCGATGTGCGACACCGAGCCATTGCCCTGCGAGGCGTAGTTGAGCTTGCCTGGATTTTGTTTGGCCCACGCGATGAACTCTTTCAAGTTGTTGGCGGGCACCGAGGGGTGAACCGCAATCACGTTGGTGGCCACGGTGATGAGGCCCACGGGTGTGAGGTCTTTCAACTCCCACGGCAGTTTGTCCATCAGGATGGGGTTGGCAATGTGATAGCCCGAGTACGACACCAACACGGTGTAGCCGTCTTTGGCGCTGCGTGCCACGTTGGAATAGGCCAAGTTGCCACTGCCACCGGGTTTGTTGTCCACCACCACCGATTGCCCGGTAACGCGCGCCAAAGGCTCGCTCACCAGACGGGCTGAGGTGTCCACCAAGCCGCCGGGTGGGTTGGGTACCACCAAGGTGATGGGTTTGTTGGGGTAGGCGTCAGCTTGTGCGTGTGCCGCGAGTGGGGCTAGAAATGCGCCTGTGCTGATGACGGCAGCGGCCATCAAAGCTGCGTTGAGGCTGCGACGTGTGAGGTGTGTCATGTGTTGTCTCCTGTTTGTTTTTTATCGTTGTCCCATTTGCACGGCATCAAAAATACCTTGTGCTTCACGGGGCATGCAGCGCCAATATTGCGGGCTGGCTTGCACCGTGCCGTGCAACGCAGCTGCGGCCTCCCACACCCAGCGAGGTTTGTAGAGGAAGGCGCGGGCGAGCGCGATCAGGTCGGCATCGCCGCGCGCCAAGATGTCTTCGGCTTGTTGCGGTTCAGTGATGAGGCCCACGGTGATGGTGGGCATGCCTGTTTTTTGTTTCACCAATTTGGCGAAGGGCACTTGGTAGTCGGGACCCAAAGCAATCTTTTGCTGTGCGGCCACGCCACCTGATGAGATGTGCACAAAGTCGGCGCCTGCGAGTTTCAAGCGCAACGAGAAGTCTGCGGTTTCTTCAGGCGTCCAGCCGTTGTCTACCCAGTCGGAGGCCGAGATGCGCATGCCCAGCGTGCCTTTGTAAACCGCGCGCACCGCCTCAAACACTTCCATGGGGAAGCGTGTGCGGTTGTCAAAGTTGCCGCCGTAGCTGTCAGTGCGGTGATTCGCCACGGGCGACAAGAATTGGTGCAGCAAATAGCCGTGTGCGCCGTGCAGCTCGATGGCTTCAATGCCCATGGCTTCGGCGCGTTGTGCGGCTTTGGCAAAGGCTTGTTTGATGTGTTCCAAGCCCTTGGCATCGAGTTCGTGCGGCGCGGTTTCTTGCGCCAAATGCGGGATGGGGGAGGGCCCTTCGGTTGGCCAACCGCCTTGCTCAGGCTTGAGCAACTGGCCGCCTTGCCACGGTACGGCGCTGGATGCTTTGCGGCCTGCATGGGCGAGCTGAATGCACACGGGCACCTTGGGTGCCAGCTGGCGTGCGCGATGCAGCTTGTCTTGCAAGGCCGCCGCTGTCGCGTCGTCCCACAGTCCTAAGCACATGGGCGTGATGCGGCCCTCTGGCACAACGGCGGTGGCCTCAATGATGAACATGGCGGCCCCGCTGTTGAGCATATTGCCCCAATGCATCAAATGCCAATCGCTGGCTTGCCCGTCGTTGGCCGAGTATTGGCACATGGGCGCGACGATGGCGCGGTTGGCCAAGGTCAGCGGGCCGCTTGGCGAGGTGAGGGTGAATTCAGAAAAGAGGTGACTCAAGGGAACTCCAAAAACAAAAATGCCTGCGGTTCAGGCAGGCATGCATCGTAATCAGGAAGAAGCCAAAGTCATGGCATCTGGGTGACAAGACCTTCAGTCGAGTTTGATGTCAAAGTTTTCTGGGTTGCCTTTGATCAAGTTGGCATCTTCTTTGTGAACTTTTTCTTCAAAGTCAGACAAACGGCTGTTGAGTGCTTCCACGTTGTGCTTGATGCCCGCGAGACGGCCATGGAAAGCGTCGTTGATTTGCTCGCGTTTGAGCTTGGCTTCTTGCTGCGCGGCGGCTGTTACTGGTGGGCGCACGGCGGCAGCGGATGGGGTGGTCGGCTTGCTCACTCTTTGGACGGAAGGTGTTGCTGCGGCCTTATTCACCGTGCCGTTGGTCGAGCCTGTGGGGAAGTCGACCTTCTTGCGCTCGACCGCGCCAGAGGGCAGGGGTTCGAAATGCGATGTGATGGCTTCGTTGCCTACGCCTTGGCGATTGACGCCAGAGGGGGTGTCTTGCGGTGCCGCTTGACGGTTGAGTGAGGCGGCCTCTGTGCCAATCGCTTGGTTGTTTGGCGCAATGCTGGGCGCTGGGGCAAGTGCTTGGCGATTTGTGTCGAAGCCGTCTTGCGCAATCGCTTGTTGGTTGTCTTGAACGCCTAGCTTGGCCAGATTTTGCGCATGGGTGCTGATGCCATCTGTGGGAATGCCTTGCTGGTTTTTGGCGTTGCCGTCTTGACCTAAAGATTGGCGATTGAGCCCCTGTGCATCTTGTGCAATGGTTGGGTTGTTGGCCGTGAGAGGCTTGCTGCTGATGTCTTGCACATTGGGCGCAATCACATCCGTAGGAATGCCTTGTCGATTGGCTTCAATCGCTTTTTCGCCGGGAATGTTTTGTTTGTTGGTCGCAACATGGCCGCCACCTACGTTTTGCTGATTCGATGCAATGACATCGGTTGGGACGCCTTGCCTGTTGTCTTGAATCTTGTCGATGCCTACCTTTTGGTTGTTAGCCTCAAGCACATCGGTGGAAACGTTTTGGACATTGGGCTTGGCAGCACCCTCGCCAGCAACTGTTTGGCGGTTGGCGGCCTCTTTGTTAGCCGCCACTTTTTGGATATTGGCGTCAGTGGTGCCATCGTCTGGTGCGACGTGTGTGGTGTGCTCTGCCAGCGCTGTTGCAAGTGCTTTTTCAGCGTCTAAAGCATCCAACGCTTTTTGTTCAAACGCGCGTTTACGCGCTTCGGTTTCTTCCTCATGGGAAGTCACGATGTTTTTTGGGGTTTTGGCGTTGCCTGTGTGCTCGGAAACCGAGACGCTGTGCTGAGAGCCACTTCTGACTAAGCCGGAAAAGTCGTCGTCATTCATAAGATCTGAAAGCGCGCTATCGAGTCAGGACGGTAAAGATGTACCGATGGTGCCCGGGGCCGGAATCGAACCGGCACGCCTCGCGGCGGGGGATTTTGAGTCCCCTGCGTCTACCAATTTCACCACCCGGGCACGGGAGAGAAGACCGATATTATGACACAAATTTTTCATCGTTTTCTAAAAAAGTGCTGAGAAGTTAAACGTCGCGACTTAACCCCACGTATTGACGTTGGTACCTTGGCCCAACATCGCTAAAACGCTGGACTGTTGCGCTTTCAGACTGGCTTGCGCCAAGGCAGCCGCTGCTTTTTGGGCGGGTGTTGTCGGCGTGCTGACGATTGGATTGGCAGCGGTGCTTGAGCTTTTGCCATTTTTCCCTTGCATATCTAGTGCAGCTTTTTGCGCGCCCGCCAAATCTTCATGGCGCAAGGCTTGGTACAGGCGACCAAGTGGGCTGGTGTTAGTAGCGGCCATAGGCGGCATGCCAGAGGATGCATAGGCTTTTTGCGCTGCTGCCATGTCGCCGGACTTGAGGGCTGCAAACATGTTGTTCATGTTTTGTTGCTTTTGTTGCAGTCCGCTGGCGTACGTGCTTTGTCCAATGGTGTTGACTGTCATTTTTTCTCCGTGTCGGGTTGAGAGGAGATAAGCAATAAACAGACCTTGCTGCATTTGCCACGCTGAGCGGCAAATCATTGCCGCCTTGCGTAGCTTGGATCTCGGCTCAGGGACCCATTTCCCATCCAAGCTAAGGTCGCTTAGCCGTGACCTAAGACGCTGGCTTGCTTGGCTCAGTGGCCTTGTTCACGCCGTCAAATGCTGCCGAATTTTGTCCAGCATGTGATCCACTTTGAACGGTTTGGCCAGATGGTCATCCATGCCCGCATTCAGGCAAGCTTGGCGGTCATCGCCGACGGCGCCTGCAGAGACGCCGATGATTTTCAAATTCAGTTGGTTGATCTGGCGTAGCGTTTCTGCCAGCTCAATGCCGCCCATGTCAGGCATTTCTACATCGACCAGCATCACGTCGTAGTGTTGGTCTTTCAGCTTTTCGAGGGCGGTGAGGCCGCTGTCCGCATGGTCCACGGCCATGCCATGGTGTTTCAGCAGGCGGCACATGGCATCGCGAACAGCGTCGTTGTCTTCCACCACCAGTACGCTGCGCCCCTTGAGGTTGACGTGGGCAAATGGGTTGAGCGTTTCGCCTTGCTCACTTGTCAATGCTGTATTTGCATGCGTTCCCACGCGCGCAGTAAACCAAAACGTGGAGCCGCTTCCCAAAGATGAAGTGACACCTGCATCGCCCGCCATCAGTTGGGCCAGTTGGCGGCAAATAGGAAGCCCCAACCCGGTACCGCTGGTGCGCGAGATATTGCTTTGCGTACCTTGCACAAACCGCTCGAAGACACGCTCACACATGTCTTCAGACAAGCCGCGCCCCGAATCTTGCACAGAGAATTTGAGGGTCACATCATTTTCAGAGCGGTCAATTTGTTCCACGTAGATACGCACAAAACCTTGCTCTGTGAATTTCACCGCGTTGCTCGTCAAATTCAGCAAGGCTTGGGTGAGCCGAGGGGCGTCGCCAACCAGCGTCACGCGATCGTCCATGTTGAAGAGGACGGCATAGTCCAGGCCTTTGCTTTTGACGCTGTGGGCTACCAGGTCACTGACTTGAGTGACAACCTGGTTCAAAACAAAGGGCGCTTTTTTAATTTCGACTTTTCCAGATTCAATTTTGGAAAAATCCAAAATGTCATTGATGAGGTGCAACAGCAGCTCACCCGCAGACTGCGCTTTTTCCAATGATTCACGTTGGTCCGCTGCATCTGTTGGGTGCATGGCTTGTTCCATGTAGGCCAACATGGCGGTCATGGGGGTGCGCACTTCGTGGCTGATGTGGGCCACAAACTCGCTCTTGGCGTTGTTGGCTTTTTCGGCGGCTTGGCGCGCAGATTTCAGTTCATCTTCATAGAGCTTGCGTGCCGTGATGTCTCGGGTCACGCCCAAAATTTCGATCAACGCCCCCTGTGCATCGGCCAAAGGGAAGGCCAAGACTTCGGTCCAAAAGGTGGATCCATCTTTGCGGTAGTACTCCAATTCGCCGTGGAAGTTTTTGGGCGTTTCGCCACGTTGTGCGGCTTGCAGCACGTCTATGACGTATTGGGTTGAAACGGCTTGCGAATCGGGTGTCAGTATTTGGTCGATGGTTTGCTGCATCGCTTCTTCGGGCGTGAGTCCGCGAAGCTTAAAAACGGCGGGGCTGATGTAAGTGATGGCACCATCCAGGCCCATGGTCCAGATCACGTCGTTGGCATAGTCAGCCAGCAGGCGGTGGCGTTGCTCAATCAGATGCAAGGATCGATTGGAATCCGCAAGCCCGCCATCGTTCGCTAGATGTTTGTTGGCTAAATAGTGGGTCGTGGTCATTCGGGCTCAATAGATGGGTTGATCTGGTGTCTGGGCTGAACACGCCGGGCGAAAGTGTAAGACAGGCGCTAGGCACTTACCCTTGGCGCTAATTTGATAAAATTGGGAAATGAGCAGAGACGACGTAACCACAAAAATCGCCAGCGACGGTCTTCGCTACAAATCCAAAGCGGGCGGAAGTCCCTTCGGTGCAACAGGCAACATGATCAACACCATGAGCTGTATGAAGTGTGGGTTGCACAAGCCTCGCGCTTTAGGGTCGTTTCGGCGCCTCTTGGACAAAAGCCATTTCTTCTGCGGTGACTGCCGGCCCATCAAGGCGGCCGAAGCTGTATAAAAAAAATCCCCGTGTAAACAAATACACGGGGATTTTTTTATGACGATTGCGACTTAAGCGCGGGCTTTGCGGCGTGCAGGTGCCTTGGCTGCTTTGGGAGCATGCTCTTTCAGTTTGGCAATGCCTTCTTGGGCCAACTCGGCTGTTTTCTTGGCGTTTTGGCGGGCTTCGGCCAGCGCTTTGTTGCCAGCATCCACAGCGGCCTTGATCACTTGCACAGCAGCTTCAGAACCTTCAGGGGCTTTTTTCAGGTTGTCGTTGATGGCTTTGTTCGCTGCTGCGTGGGCTTGATCAAAGTGACCTTCTGCAAAAGCAGTGGCTTCAGCTTGGAACTGTTGGCCCAATTCGAAGGCTGTTGCTGCAAAACCTGCCAAGCTCTTGGCCGATGTTTCCATTTGCGCTTTCAACAACGCAATGGCTTCTGTGGGGTCTTTCACTTCTAAAGCAGAAGTCAGTTGGTCTTGTGCCAATTCGGCGTTGACTTTGGCTTGCTCGAGCGTCAGCTCAGTGATGCGCTCGGCTTGTGCGAACGACAGGTTCGCCAATTCAAAAGCGGCTTGCACAGAGGCTTCAACTTGGGGTTTGATTTGGTTTTGCATGTTTATTCCTTGGATGGTTGAATTTGATCCAGAAATGTTATCGATCAATTCTGAAAAAACAACGGCTTGGGTTGGCTTTAGAGCCAGTGCTCTAGCCGACTTTTTTCTATAGCCGGCCCATGGATGGCGTACCACTTATGGCACAGTGTGGGCTATGAGTTCACACCTGATTTACCCCACGATTGAGGACGCGATTGGTAAGACGCCTTTGGTCGCTTTGCAGCGCATGGGCGCTGCCGAGAACGCCAAACGCGGCAACGTGATTTTGGGCAAGCTAGAGGGCAACAACCCCGCCGGTTCTGTCAAAGACCGCCCAGCGTTGTCCATGATTCAACGCGCGCAAGAGCGCGGCGACATCCAGCCCGGCGACACCTTGATCGAGGCCACCTCTGGCAACACCGGCATTGCGCTCGCGATGGCTGCGGCCATCAAGGGCTACCGCATGGTGCTCATCATGCCCGAGGACTTGTCGATTGAACGCGCCCAAACCATGAAGGCTTTTGGTGCCGAGCTGATCTTGACGCCCAAGAGCGGCGGCATGGAATACGCCCGCGACTTGGCCGAGCGCATGGCCAAAGAAGGCAAGGGCCGCGTGCTGGACCAATTTGCCAACGAAGACAACCCGCGCATCCACTACGAAACCACCGGCCCCGAGCTGTGGGAGCAAACGCAGGGACGCATCACGCACTTCGTGAGCGCCATGGGGACCACGGGCACCATCACCGGCGTGTCGCGTTATTTGAAAGAAAAGAACCCCGCCATTCGCATCATTGGCGCGCAGCCCTCAGAAGGCTCGCGCATTCCTGGCATTCGCAAATGGCCGCAAGAGTACTTGCCCAAAATTTACGACGCGAGCAACGTGGATGAGTTGGTCTACGTCAGTCAAGACGATGCCGAAGACATGTGCCGACGCATGGCGCGCGAAGAAGGCATCTTTGCGGGTATCTCAGCCGCTGGTGCTTGCTGGGTGGCGATGCAAATTGCGCAGCAGGTTGAGAACGCCACCATTGCCTTCATCGTCTGCGACCGTGGCGACCGCTACTTATCGACTGGGGTGTTTCCCGCATGAACATCGATGTCGAACTGGACACGCGCGGCTTGAATTGCCCGCTGCCGATTTTGAAAGCCAAGAAGGCCCTCACCGCCATGGCGAGTGGTCAAGTGCTGAAAGTGGTGTCGACCGACACGGGCTCATTGCGCGACTTTGCGGCTTTTGCCAAACAAACCGGTAATGAGTTGTTGTCGCAAACCACAGAGGGCAGCGACTTCATTCACATTCTGAAGAGACGTTGAATTAAGCGACGTTGAGTTGCTTGAGGTAGGCGCGGAACTCAGCGCCCACTTCGGGGTGCTGCAAGGCGAGCTCAACGCTGGCTTGCAAGAAGCCCACTTTGCTACCGCAGTCGTAGCGCTTGCCTTCGTACGAATAGGCCAGCACTTTTTCAGTGGCCAACAAACCCGCAATGCCATCGGTGAGTTGAATCTCACCTTGCACGCCACGGCCGCCTGCGCGGATGCGCTCGAACACCGCAGGGGTCAAGATGTAGCGGCCTGCCACCGTGGTGCGCGAGGGCGCCACTTCGGCTTTGGGCTTTTCCACCATTTGCTGGATGTCGACCAAGCCGTTGCCAATGTCGGTGCCCGCCACCACGCCGTAGCGGTGCACGTGTTCCAGCGGCACTTCTTGCACGGCCAACACAGAAGACTGTGTGCGTGCAAACACTTCAGCCATTTGCTTCAACACGCCAGGGCCACCTGCTTTGCCACGCATCAAGTCGTCGGCCAGCAACACAGCAAAGGGCTCATCGCCCACCAAGTGCTCAGCACACAACACGGCATGGCCTAAGCCCAGTGCGCGAGCTTGGCGCACGTAGACGCATTGCATGTCGTCGGGTTGCACGCTGCGCACGATGTCGAGCAGGGCTTGTTTGCCAGCGGCTTCGAGTTCGGTTTCCAACTCGTAGGCCATGTCAAAGTGGTCTTCAATGGCGCGCTTGCTGCGGCCTGTGACAAAAATCATTTCACGAATGCCAGCCTCATAGGCTTCTTCCACCGCGTATTGGATGAGCGGCTTGTCCACCACGGTGAGCATTTCCTTGGGGCTGGCTTTGGTCGCGGGCAAGAAGCGTGTGCCCATGCCTGCTACTGGGAATACGGCTTTGGTGAGTGCTTTGGTCATAGATGTGAAATTAATAGTTTTGCCAAGTTTAGCGAGGCTTTATTTCTGCAGTTTGACAAGCTGCTCTTGCACCTTGGTCAGCGTGGCCGTGAATTCAGCCACGCGCTTCTTGGCTTCTTCAATCACTGCGGGGGGCGCTTTGGCCACGAAGGCTTCGTTGCTCAGCTTGGCACCCGCTTTTGTGATTTCGTTTTGCAAACGGTCCACTTCTTTGCCCAAACGAATCTTCTCGGCGGCCACGTCCACTTCGATGAACAAGCACACGCGCAATTCGCCAATCACGGCCACGGGTGCGGCTTGTGCAGCGGCAGACCATGCGGCCTCGTCGTCAAACACTTTGACTTCGCTGAGTTTGGCCAAGGCTTGCAACACAGGTGCTGCACCTTGCATGAAAGCGAACTCTTCTGCATTGCCAGCCAGCGCAAACAAAGGCATGCGGGTGGCGGGCGACACGCCCATTTCGCCGCGCAAGTTGCGACAGGCGTCTACCAACGATTTCAAGCGCGCCACATAGGCCTCGGCTTGTTCGTCAATGCGCTCAGGCTGGCTCACGGGGTAGGCCGCAATGCTGATCGACGCCGCTTTGTCGTCGGCCTTGATGCGGCCTGCCACCACCGCCACGGTTTGCCACAGTTCTTCGGTGATGAAGGGGGTGATGGGGTGAGCCAAACGCAGAATGGTTTCTAACGTGCGAATCAGGGTGCGGCGGGTCGCACGTTTTTGCGCCTCATCACCGGTGTTGATTTGTACTTTCGCGATTTCCAAATACCAATCGCAGAACTCGTTCCACACGAAGTCGTAAATCGTGTTGGCCACGTTGTCGAGGCGGTACTCGGCAAAGCCTTTGGCCACTTCGGCTTCCACGCGTTGCAGCTTAGACACGATCCAGCGGTCGGCTTGGCTGAAGTTCAGGTAGCCGTGTGACGAGCCACCTACCGCGCACTCTTCTTTGGTGTGTTCTTTCAAGCCACAGTCTTGGCCTTCGCAGTTCATCAACACAAAGCGTGAGGCGTTCCACACTTTGTTGCAGAAGTTGCGGTAGCCTTCGCAGCGCTTGCTGTCGAAGTTGATGCTGCGACCCAATGAGGCCAATGCCGCAAACGTGAAGCGCAGCGCATCGGCACCGTAGGCCGGAATGCCTTCGGGGAATTCTTTTTCGGTTTGCTTGCGGACTTTGGGGGCAGTCTCGGGTTTGCGCAGGCCTTGGGTGCGTTTGTCTAACAAGGGCTCTAGCGTGATGCCGTCAATCAAGTCCACAGGGTCCAGCACGTTGCCTTCAGACTTGCTCATCTTCTTGCCCTGTGCATCGAGCACCAGGCCGTGGATGTACACATGTTTGAACGGCACGCGACCCGTGAAGTGCGTGGTCATCATGATCATCCGGGCGACCCAGAAGAAGATGATGTCGTAGCCGGTCACTAAGACAGACGAAGGCAAATACAAGTCGTAATCGGGCGTCTTCTCAGGCCAGCCCATGGTGCTGAACGGCACCAGCGCCGACGAGTACCAAGTGTCCAGCACGTCTTCATCGCGCTTGAGCGTCTTGCCGGGGGCTTTGGCTTGTGCTTCGGCTTCGTTGCGGGCCACGTACACATTGCCGTCTTCGTCGTACCAAGCTGGGATCTGGTGGCCCCACCACAGTTGGCGGCTGATGCACCAGTCCTGGATGTTGTTCATCCACTGGTTGTAGGTGTTGATCCAGTTTTCAGGCACGAACTTGACTTCACCCGATTGCACGGCGTCAATGGCTTTTTGGGCAATGCTCTTGCCGGTGGCGTCGCCTTGGCCGACCTGGTTCATGGCGACGAACCACTGGTCGGTCAGCATGGGCTCGATCACCTGGCCGGTGCGGGCGCAGCGGGGCACCATGAGCTTGTGTTTCTTCACCTCGACCAAAGCACCTGCGGCTTCGAGGTCGGCCACCACGGCCTTGCGGGCCACGAAGCGGTCCAGGCCCCGGTATTTTTCGGGGGCGTTGCTGTTGATGGTCGCGTCCAGATTCAGCACGCAGATCATGTCCAGCTTGTGGCGCTGGCCGACTTGGTAGTCGTTGGTGTCGTGCGCGGGCGTGACCTTGACCACGCCGGTGCCGAAGGCCTTGTCCACGTAGTCGTCGGCGATCACGGGGATGGTGCGGCCGCACAAAGGCAGGTTGACCTGCTTGCCGATCAGGGCGCTGTAGCGCTCGTCTTCGGGGTGCACCATCACGGCCACGTCGCCCAGCAGGGTTTCGGGGCGGGTGGTGGCGACAGTCAGGCTGCCTGAGCCATCGGCCAAGTCATAGCGGATGTGCCACATCGAGCCGTCTTCTTCTTCGCTCTCGACTTCGAGGTCAGACACCGCGCTCATCAGCACCGGGTCCCAGTTGACCAGGCGCTTGCCACGGTAAATCAGACCTTGTTCATACAGTTGCACAAAGGTTTCGGTCACGGTTTTGGACAGCTTGGGGTCCATCGTGAAGTATTCGCGGCTCCAATCCACGCTGTCGCCCATGCGGCGCATTTGGCTGGTGATGGTGCTGCCCGATTCCTCTTTCCACTCCCAGACCTTGCTCACAAAGTTCTTGCGGGCCTCGGCAGGCGTGGGGCCCATGTCGTGGCGGCTGATGCCTTTGGCCTGCAACTGGCGCTCCACCACGATTTGCGTGGCAATGCCGGCGTGGTCGGTGCCGGGAATCCAGGCGGTGTTGAAGCCAGACATGCGGTGGTAGCGGGTGAGCGAATCCATGATGGTCTGGTTGAACGCGTGGCCCATGTGCAGCGTGCCCGTCACGTTGGGCGGCGGCAGCTGGATGGCAAACGCGGGTGCATCAGCCGCTGGTGCGCCTGTGCCGCGGAAGCCAGCTACGCCATAGCCGCGTTTTTCCCACTCTGGGCCCCAATGGGCTTCTAAGGCGGCGGGCTCGAACGATTTAGACAGGCGCTCAAGGCCGGGTTGTTCGAGAGGGAGTGCGGGCGTGTTGCTCATGAGACGGGCTTTTGCAAAAGAAAAACGGCAGCACAGGGCAGCCGTTGAACGCTGTTAGCGGGGATAGGTCATTTTACCTAGGTGCGGGCTTGCCAAATCAGAGAGCCGTCCACACACGAGGTAGAAATATATGAGTAAAAATAGCCTCATAAAAATCATTCAAATTAAGTGAATTGAATCATGATGAACTTCCTATTTCGCGCCTTGCTTGCTTGTGTGTGTGTCTCCAGCGCGTTGGCCGCCACAAAAGACCTGGTGTACTGCGCAGAGGGCAGCCCCGAGTTCTTCTCGCCCAGCATCAGCCATTCGGCCACCTCGTTTGATGTGACGCAGCAAATTTTTGACAATTTGGTCACATTTGAAGCAGGAACAACCCACCTCAAGCCGGCTTTGGCCACGTACTGGCACGTGTCGGAGGATGGGTTGACGTACACCTTTTTCTTGCGACGCGGTGTGAAGTGGCAGTCCAACGCCTTGTTCACGCCGAGGCGTGATTTCAATGCCGACGATGTCATCTTCACGCTGGCGCGTTCTTGGAAGCCAGAGCATCCTTATTTCCACGTCACGCACCAAGACCACCCGTACTTCAACGACATGGCCATGGGGGAGGTGCTCAAACACATTCGCAAGGTCGATGACTACACCGTTGAATTTGTCTTGACCGAGCCAGTGGCACCCTTCGTGGCGAACTTGGCCATGTCTTGGGCGGGCATTCAGTCGGCCGAGTACGGGGCCGCCATGCACGCGGCGGGTACGCCCGAACAGTTTGACCAAGCGCCTCTGGGCACTGGGCCATTTCAGTGGCGCGCTTACCAAAAGGACAGATCAATCGTCTTCACGGCATTTGACAAACATTGGGCGGGTCGTGCCAAAGTTGATCGCCTGACCTTTCTGATTGACACCGACCCCTCGGTGCGTTGGGCCAAATTGCAAGCGGGGCAGTGCCATGTTTTGGCGTATCCCAATCCCGCAGACATGCCGCAGATGCGCCAAGATGTGCGCGTCAAAGTGTTGAGCCAAACCGGATTGAACGTTGGTTTCTTGGCGTACAACATCAGCAAAAAACCGTTCGACGATGTGCGTGTGCGTCGCGCCTTGAACATGGCGATCAACAAACGAAAAATTTTGCGCACGGTCTACCAACACACCGCAGTCCCCGCCATCAACCCCATGCCACCGATTCAATGGGGTTACAACCGCGAGGTCGAAGACGATGTGTATGACCCCGAAGCCGCCATGAAGCTGTTGGCGCAAGCCGGCTATCCCAAGGGCTTCAAAACCGATGTGTGGGCCATGACCGTGCAACGCCCCTACATGCCCGACGCGTTGAGCGTGGCCAAGTTGATCCGCGAAGACTTGGCTGAAATCGGTGTGAAGGTCGAGATCAAAAGCCCTGAATGGACCGACTACGTGCGCGGCATGAAAACCGGCGAGCACCACATGGGCTTGTTCGGTTGGGCCGGGGACAACGGCGATCCCGATAACTTTTTGAACACCTTGCTGGGTTGCTCGGCCATGAATGGATTCAATGTGGCGCGTTTTTGCGATGCGGGCTATGACGATTTGGTCAAACAAGCCAAACGCTCGTCCAGCAAGCAAGAGCGTTCTGTCCTTTACCAACGCGCCCAAGTGATTGCCAAAGCACAGGCCCCCTGGTTCACCATTTCGCACACGGTGCAGTTCAAGGTGGTGCGGCGTGAGGTGGAGGGGTTTGAGCTCAGCCCTTTGGGGCGGCTCAGTTTTCATCGCGTCTCTTTGGGGCAGTCCAGCCCCTGACGCGGGGCTATTTGGCCCCATCCATAATTCAGGCTTCCTCGTGAAGCCTTTTTTGTGCCCTATGTTGTTTCTGCTCTCACCCGCCAAAGCCCTTGACTACGACACCCCTGCGGGTGACGTGCCGCACACGCAGCCGCTGTTTGTGCAGCAGTCTGCCGAGTTGATTGACATCCTCAAAGACAAATCGCCGCAAGACATTGCCAGCTTGATGCACTTGAGCGATGCGCTTGCCAGCCTGAACGTGGCGCGCTACCAAGCGTGGCGCCCAAAATTCACAGACAAAAATGCCAAGCAAGCGGTGCTGGCCTTCAATGGCGATGTGTACGAAGGCTTGGACGCCAAAACCTTGAAGCCCAAAGACTTGGATTGGGCGCAAGAGCATGTGGCGATTTTGAGTGGCCTCTATGGCGTGTTGCGCCCCCTCGACTGGATGCAACCGTATCGCCTAGAAATGGGTACGGCGTTGGCCAATGACAAGGGCAACAACCTGTACAAGTTTTGGGGCACACAGATTGCTGATTATTTGAACGAACGCTTGAGCGCTGAGCGCGAGCCCATCATCGTCAATTTGGCATCGCAAGAGTATTTCAAATCGGTAGACCGCAAGGCCTTGAAAGCGCGCGTCATTGAATGCGTGTTTGAAGACTACAAAGGCGGCAAATACAAAATCATCAGCTTCAACGCCAAGCGCGCGCGTGGTTTGATGACGCGCTATGCCGTGACCCACCAAGTCAAAACGCCCAAGGCCTTGGAAGGCTTCAACTCAGAAGGCTATGCGTTTGACGCCGCTGTCTCAGAGCCGGACCGCAAAGTGTTCCGCCGCAAATTGGATGGAATGAATTGATGAACACCCCTGAACAATCGCAGCTTGGCAAGTCGTCGTCGTATGTGGACCAGTACGACGCGTCCTTGCTGTTTCCCATTCCACGCCAAACCAAACGTGACGAAATTGGCATCACCGGCCAGCCCCCATTTTTTGGTGCTGACTTATGGACGGCGTATGAGCTGAGTTGGCTCAACACACGCGGCAAGCCGCAAGTGGCTTTGGCGCGCATCACCGTGCCCGCGGAGTCCACGCACATCATTGAGAGCAAATCGTTCAAGCTGTACTTGAACAGTTTCAACAACACGCGCATCGACGACATTGCTGAATTGCAAACCCGTTTGCGCCAAGACTTGAGCGCAGCCATTTGGCAGGGCGAGTCCGTCAAGGCCAGCGTGGGCGTGCAACTGGTGTTGCCCGAAAGTTTTGACCGCGAGCCCGTGCACGAGTTGGACGGACTCAGTCTGGATCGTTTG
Organism: Limnohabitans sp. INBF002; assembly: GCF_027924905.1. Lineage (NCBI taxonomy): Bacteria > Pseudomonadati > Pseudomonadota > Betaproteobacteria > Burkholderiales > Comamonadaceae > Limnohabitans > Limnohabitans sp. INBF002. The sequence goes on along the minus strand of NZ_AP027055.1, from coordinate 2,056,097 downwards.
GATTTGGAGTGCGACCAGTACCAACCCAACCCCGAGCTGCTGACCGCCAATTTCAACGAAGCGCCGACCACCGAAACATTGACCAGCAATTTGCTGAAAAGCAATTGCTTGGTCACGGGTCAACCCGACTGGGGCAGTGTGCGCATCAGCTACACCGGCCCGCAAATTGACCAGGCCGGTTTGTTGCGCTACATCGTGAGCTTTAGAAACCACAACGAGTTCCATGAGCAATGCGTGGAGCGCATCTTCATGGACATCACGCGCCGTTGCAAACCGCTGCGCTTGGAGGTGTATGCGCGTTACACACGCCGCGGTGGCTTGGACATCAATCCTTGGCGCACCAGCCATCCGCAGGCCGTGCCATCGAACGTGCGCACGGCACGCCAGTGATCGCAGCGGTGTCAGCCACCTAAGGCTTTCACAAACACGTCCGTCATCTCGGGGCAAAACAAGGTGCCCTTGTTGCTCAAGATCACGCGCACAGCGTCGGCGGGGCTGCTTTCTGCTTTGGCGTAGTCGCCCGATTGCAGCTCTTCGTAGGCTTCCACGATGGCCACAATGCGTGCGCCCACTGGAATCTCGTTGCCGGTCAGCGCATCTGGAAAACCCGTGCCGTTGAAGTACTCGTGATGTGAACGAATGATGGCGGCCACCCCTTTCATGTCGTCCAGCGTGTTGAGTGTGGTCTCTCCCATGAGGCAGTGGGTGCGATACACCTTGGCATCGGCCAGTGGCAGCTCGATGAACTTGGTGTTCAGCACGCGGTCGCTCAAACCAATCTTGCCAATGTCGTGCAACAAACCCGCGATGTAGACCGATTGACACGCGTCATCGCTCAAGCCCGCCAGTTTGGCCATCTTCATCGACAGCGTGGCCACGCGGCGTGAGTGCGGCAGCAAGTCGGGGCGACGCAACTCTAGGATGTTGGAGAACGCCTTGATGGAGGCCACATAAGCTGCACGCAAATCTTTTGTGCGCTCCTGCACGCGGGACTCCAGCGTGTCCACCATTTCATTGAGCGATTCTTTTTGCGCCACCGTCAACGCTTCTAAGCGGTCATGTTCGTTGGCCAAGGTGCCAAATGCGATGGCCGACTTGATGGTGCCCAGCAACTCCGCATCGTTCCAAGGCTTAGCGGTGTAGCGGTAAATCGCCCCTTGGTTGATGGCGTCAATCGCACCCGAGACATCGGATGCACCCGTCAGCATGAGGCGCATGGTGTGCGGCCATTGCTGGCGCACTTTTTCAAGCAGTTCTGTGCCGTCCATCTGCGGCATTTGCATGTCCGAGATGATGACGTGGATGGGTTCTTTCGCCAGCAAGTCCAAGGCTTGTGCGCCGCTTTCTGCGGTGAACACCTCAAACCCTTCAAGTGACAACATGCGACGCAAGGCCGACAAGATGTTGGGCTCGTCGTCCACGCACAGCACTTTGTATTGGCTGGCATCAAACGATTCATTGCTAGAAGAAGTCATGGTCATCCTTTGGCCGCTGGGCGTTTGATGGGGAGTGTGATTTTGAACGTGGTGCCCACGCCAACAGTGCTGTCCACCGTGAGTGTGCCGCCGTGCTGCTGGATGATGTTTTGCGACACCGAAAGTCCAAGGCCTGTGCCCGTACCCGGGTCTTTGGTGGTGAAAAACGGATCGAAGATTTTTTTCAAAATCTCGGGCGCAATGCCTGGCCCGTTGTCTTGCACCTCAACCCACACCTGTTCGTGATTGCAGGCGGTCCGAATGTCAATCACGCCCATCTTGCCGGTGGGCATGGCTTGTGCGGCGTTGACGATGAGGTTCAAAAACACTTGGTCAATTTGTGACGGTGCGCATTCCACCAAAGGTAAATCGCCCAGCGTCAAACGCACATCGGCACGGTCTTTGAGTTGGTTGCGCGCAATGTTGAGGGTGGACTTCAAGCCCACCTGAAGGTCAGACGCCACATAGTGCGTGGCTGCATTGGTGCGTGCGTAGTCTTTCAAGTCTTGGATGATGGCCTTCACGCGGCCCACGCCTTCTTGCGTTTCTTTCAGCAAGCTTTGTAAATCGTCGCGGATGAAGGCGTAGTTGAGTTTCTTTTTCAACGCGGCCATTTCTGCGGGGTCCGTTGCGGGTGCATCCAGCACCTTTTCGTACACCGCCAAATATTTTTGCAGCGTGGTCAGATTGGACGACACGTAGCCCACAGGGTTGTTGATTTCGTGGGCCACGCCTGCAGCCAGTTCGCCGAGCGAGGCCAGTTTTTCAGACTGCACCAAGCGCTTGGTGGCTTCGTCGAGTTGGGCCTCAAACATGTGGCCGCGTTGCACCACGGTGAAATAAGCGCGCCACAAAAACACGCCCAAAATGAGAATGCCCGACACCACCGAAAGCACCGAAAGCAGCAGCGTTTGTTGGCGCAGGCTGACCAAGTCGGCGCTGTCGAGTTCGTTGTAGGTTTGCAGCCGCACCCAGCCCAAGTCAGAGCCCAAGCTCACCTTGGCCCAGGTGGTGATGAAGGCGTGGTCGCGCGATTGCAGCAGCGCTTGCTCGGTTTCTGGGGTTTGTATCCAATCGGGATCAAACACCAAATGCGGCTCTTGACCCGGCTCACGTTTGAGGGCCGATAGCACCTTGCCTGCGGTGTCGGTCAAGATGACCGAGGCCACTTCGGCATTCGACATGGTTTGCACAATGCGCGACTCGACCGAGGCGTAGTCTTTCAGCACCATTTGGTCGGCCACCGCCACCACCAAACCTTGTGTGAGGTTGTGCGAGGTTTGAAACTTACCTTCCCACAACAAGCTTTTGGATTGGTAATACGCCGCCAGCCCTGAACCAATTTGCAGCAGCGCCAACGCCAGCCCAATCAACAGGGCCGGTTTGATGCTTTTCCACTGCGCAGAACTCAGGCGTTGCAGCATGTCACTGGCCACTCAGAACCAAAAACTTGTCCAGCTGCAAAGACTCCAAAGGCTTGTAGTGTTTGGCGTAGGTGACGGCTTGCGGCTTGTGCAGGTTGATGCCGTCCAGCAGTTTGCGTCCGTCGTCGTCTTGTGTGAGCTTGAGCATGGCCTTCAAGAAACGCTCACGCACAGCCGCGGGCACCGAGGGGTGGGTGGCCACGGGGTGGGGCGTGTAGGCGGGGGTTTCAAACAGCACGCGCAATTGCTGGCGCACCTCGGGCGCTTCGTTGTCTAGCGTGTTGTTCACGCCACCGCCCGCCAAGGCGTCTTTGCCAATCACGGAGCGGTACACATTGCTGTGGGTTTTGACGAACACGGGGTTGATGTCGATCTTCTTTTTGGCCAATTCCGCACGAATCAGCAACGAGGCGGCAAATGCGTTGGGGGCGGGGAACGACACGTTTTTGCCCTTCAACTCGTCCAAGCTTTTGATGGGGCTGTCTGCGCGCACCACCAAGATGCCGGTGAGCAAGTCTTCGCTGTCCGCCAGCAAAGGTTGGTACTTTTTCTTTTGGTGGGCCAACACGGCGTGGTAGGGGTTGAGAAACACAAACTCGGGCTCGCCCTTGAGTAGCTTTTGCTCAAACTCTGGGATGGTGGGCGAGACACGCAACTCAAAGCACAAGCCCGCTTCTTGGCCCACGCGTTGCAACAAAGGCGACCAGGTGGTGTAAATCTTGGCGGCGGTGAGCTGTGGCACCACGTCAAAGGTGTAGACCTTGGTGGTGCTTTGATCGCCCAAACATGCGGCTTGTGCGGCGCTGTTGATCAGCAACGCACAAGCGAAAAGCCCAACGAGATGTCGTCTGAAAGCGCGCATTTGGCAAAACCCATTTTGATTGATTTTGTTATTTTCGCTTGAGTTGTGACTTTATCAATTTTGTTCAGATTCATCCCCAAACAACGACTCGGTATAGGGCTGTGCGGGTGTTTCTTCGGCGCGTGAACCTTGCGCTTGCCAGTCTTCAATTTTCATCAACGAGCCCACGCGAACGCCCAGCAAACGCAGGCGGCGTTTGAGGTCGACGCGCTTCAGGCATTGGCCTGCGGCTTGTCTGATGGCGGGGGCTTGGTGGATGTAGCTCTCGAGCGTTTGGTCGCGTGTGACGCTTTGAAAGTTGTCGTAGCGCAGCTTGATGCCAATGGTCTTGCCCACATAGCCTTTGCGTTGCAAGTCGGCGGCCACTTGTTCGCACAGTTGGGTGAAGATCGCACCCAAGGCCTCGCGGTCCCGCACGGCGTGCAGATCGTGTTCAAACGTGGTTTCGCGGCTGATGCTCACGGGCTCACTGGCGGTTTCAATCGGGCGATCGTCTTTGCCGTGGGCGGCATCGTGCAGCCAGGCACCGTAGCTTTTGCCGAAATGCTGCATCAGCCACACGCGGTCGCGTTGCGCCAAGTCGCCAATGGTGTGAATGTCGTGTTGGGCCAGCTTGGCTTCGGCCTTGGGGCCAATGCCATTCACCTTGCGGCAGGGCAGGGGCCAAATCATGTCTGTCAAATCAGCGTCGGTGACGATGGAAATGCCATTGGGCTTGTTGAACTCACTCGCCATTTTGGCCAGCAGTTTGTTGGGCGCCACGCCCACCGAGCAGGTGAGGCCGGTGTCGTCAAAGATGGCTTTTTGAATCAAGCGCGCCAACACGCGGCCACCTTCGCGTTGGCCGCCCGGCACGTCGGTGAAGTCGATGTACACCTCGTCCACGCCGCGGTTTTCCATCAACGGTGCGATGTCGGTGATGATGGCTTTGAAGCGTTGTGAGTAGTGGCGATATTGGTCAAAGTCCACGGGCAGCAGGATGGCATCGGGGCAGAGCTTGGCCGCCTTCATCACGCCCATGGCTGAGCCCACGCCGAACTGTCGCGCGGCATAGGTGGCGGTGGTGATGACGCCTCGGCCTGTGTAGCCAGAGAGGCGCGGAAAGAAAGCGAGCGGTATTTCGTCGAGTTTGTCTTCGGACCACGCGTGTTCTGGGTGTTCTTGGCGCAAGCGTTCCAGCATGTCGTCCACGCGGCGGCGTCCACCGCCAATCACCACGGGCAAGCCCTTGAGCTGCGGGTAGCGCAGCAGCTCGACGGAGGCGTAAAAAGCGTCCATGTCGAGGTGTGCAATGCGGCGCATTTTCAGAGGGTTGGATTCAGGCAAGGTCACAGCAGGCAAGCATAATCGCAGCCACTTTGAACTCCAGGAGAACCCATGCCTACCATTCGCGTTGAATTGCTTGAAGGTCGTACACCAGAGCAAAAGAAAGAATTGGCGAAAGCCTTGACCGAAGCCACTTGCCAAACTTTAGGCAGCAGCCCCGCTGCGGTGGATGTTTTGTTTTTTGACATTCCCCGCCACGACTGGGCCACCGGCGGTGTGCCTTGGAGCGAGAAGCTTTAAATCGCTTTTTGAACCAACCAGCCTTTGAACAACCAAGGCTGTCGTGGTTTGCCGTCACGTGGACCACGGTCTTTGTTCTCGACGCTGATGCCTAAGGCGCGTGCGCCTTCAAGGGCTTGTGTCGGCACATCAAGCTGTTGGGTTTTGTAGCGGTCCGTGAGAACACCCAACAAGCGAGGCACATCACCTTCGGCGATGGCCCACACATGCAGACTTTGCTCGCGGCCTTCTTTGACGTCGTTGAGGCGCTGCACTTGCAGCTTTTGGTTTTTGGGGTCGTAGGTGAGCAGCATGGCAGGGGCTTGTTGCTCATCTTGCAGCACAGCCACTTCGCGCACCTGAGGAATTTCCACCAGCTTGGCTTCCAAGTGGTGAACTTGTGCCTTGAGCTGCTCATACATGCTGGCGCTGAAGGCCCACCCGATGAACACCACGAGGGCCAGAAAAATACTCAGGGCGCGCCACCAAGCGCTGACGCTGGTGGACTTGGGGGATGTGGTTGTGTCTTCGCTCATCCCTCAAGTGTGCCTTAAGCCTTAGGGAAGGTACCCGGCAGCAAGATGTTGGTGTTCACGTTTTGGATGTTGGTGTGACCGCAAAACGCCATGGTCACATCCAGCTCTTTGTGGATGATTTGCAAGGCCTTGCTCACGCCTTCTTCGCCCATCGCACCGAGGCCGTACACCATGGCACGGCCAATCAGCACGCCGCGTGCGCCCAAGGCCCAAGCTTTCAGCACGTCTTGACCGGAGCGAATGCCGCCGTCCATCCACACCTCAATTTGGTCGCCCACGGCGGCCACGATAGCGGGCAGCGCTTCGATACTCGATTGCGCACCGTCGAGTTGGCGACCGCCGTGGTTGCTCACCACGATGGCATCGGCACCGCTTTGCGCAGCCAGCTTGGCGTCTTCCACGTCTTGAATGCCTTTGAGGATGAGCTTGCCACCCCACTGGGCTTTGACCCATGCCACGTCTTCCCACGACAGGCGGGGGTCAAACTGTTCGTTGGTCCAAGAGGACAGCGACTTCATGTTGCTCACGCCTTTGACGTGGCCCACCAAGTTGCCAAAGGTATGGCGGCGTGTGCCCGCCATGCCCAAACACCAACGGGGTTTGGTCATGAGGTTGATGATGTTGGCGATGGTGGGGCTGGGGGGCGCTGTCAGACCGTTCTTCAAATCTTTGTGGCGTTGGCCAATCACTTGCAAATCCAGTGTCAGCACCAAGGCGCTGCACTTGGCTTTGCGAGCGCGTTCAATCATGTTGGACATTGGCTTCGCGGTCGCGCATCATGTAGAGCTGGTACATGAAGGGCGCGGTGGTGGCAGCGGCCACGTCTTCCATGGAGCAAATGCTCATGGTGGACAAGATGAAGGGGATGCCAAATTTTTCAGCAGCGCGTGCCGCTTTGATTTCACCATCGGCGCTTTGCATGCCGGTCAGGCCCACGGGGGCAATGGCCACGGGCATCTTCACATCGAGGCCCACCATCTTGGTGGCGGTCGTGCGGTTTTCCATGTTCACCGCCACGCGTTGGCGCAGCTTGATTTTTTGGAAGTCCGCTTCGTTGGCGCGGTAGGTGCCCTCGGTCCAGCTGCCGGAATCGGCGTAGTCATAGAACATGCGGGGCACACGTTTTTCGGCCAAAACGCGCAAGTCTTCGATGTTGGTAATCACGGGCATGCAAGGTCTCCTAAATTTGAGACGCATGGTAGCCCGAGGTGCAGTGAAAGCGGTGTGAAGAGTGCGACAGCGGGATTGAAATAATTTAAAGCGAGCGCCTCAGATGGCTTCCACCACCACTTGCGGTAGCAAATAGTGCACATCTGCCGCTTGGCTCAGCGATGTGCCTGGGGCCAGCAGTGCCGCCGCACCCGAGGCCATGCCGTATTGAAATGCTTTGAGCAAGCGGTCGCCTCGACCCATCGACCACACCATGCCGCCCACAAAGCTGTCGCCCGCGCCAATGGTGGTTTGCACATCCACTTTGACGCTGCGGGCACGCCAATGCTCGGTGGCGCTGATCACCAAGGCACCGTCTGCACCCAAGGACACCGCCACGATCTCGGCTTGACCACATTGAATGAGCTGCTGCGCCGCAGCCACTTGGGCTTCTTCGTTGGGTAAGTCTTGGCCTGTTAAATCGCGCAACTCACGCAAGCTGGGTTTGAACATAGACACGCCCACCTTCAACGCTTCGGCCAATGCGGGGCCATTGGTGTCTAGCACCACGCGCACGCCGTGCGCTTTGGCCAGCGCTGCCAAACGCGCATAAAAATCAGTGGGCACGCCCGGTGCCAAACCACCGCTGATGACCAAAAATTGTTTGGGCAGGTGCTGCGCCACGTAGTCAAAGCAGGCCTCAACTTCGGCGGCTGAGACCTGAGGGCCGGGCAATACAAAGCGAAAGTCGTTGCCACTCGATGTTTCGTGGACCGAAAAACTCTCGCGTGTTTCTTCGGCGATGGGCATCACATGGCAGCGCACTTTCTCAGTGCGCATCAACTTGTGATGACGCTCGCCGGTGACACCGCCTGCCAGATACAAAGCCACGCAGTTCGCGCCCAAGCGGTGCAGCACACGCGCCACGTTCACGCCACCACCACCCGGGTGCTTGAGCACCGCGCCGCAGCGCATCTTGTGGGTGTGGCTCACCTGGGCGATGGTGGTCAGCACATCCAAGGCGGGGTTCATGGTGACGGTGAGGATGTCGGTCATGTGTGTGGCTGGTGGCGTTGCCACAGTGCGTAGGTGAGGTAGCCAACGATGGCTGCATTCAATGTCACGATGAAAGCGTTCATCCATGAGGGCTCGTCGATCAAATGCATAACCTCAAACGGAATGTAAATGCCGCCTGAGAGTGCGCCCAAATATTCACCCCAGGCCTTGCCCAGCCAAAGACCCGTGGCCTCAATGAAGCGCAACGCAATGTAGGCCGAGGCCAACATGACCAACATGTGGACATCGGTGTCTGGCAACAAGTCGGCGTAATGCAGCAGCAGGGACGGGTAGTGCGCCTCGGGGTCTAGGCCAAAGCGTCCAATCAGCGTCAAGACCACAGCGCGGACATCGCGGTGCAGCAAGTCAAGCACACCAATCAAACCGGCCAGAGCGGCCATGCCTTTGGTCGCTTCAAAGATCGCGATGGCTTGGAGCGCGCTACGCGGGTCTTTGACGTCGGACATGTCAGCCTAAGCGTTTGTGGTGGCGCTCAATTTGCGCGCGCACTTGCACGGGGGCTGTGCCGCCTAGTGTGTTGCGGGCATTGAGTGAGCCATGCAGGCTCAAGCAGTCGTACACGTCTTTTTCGATGGCGGGGTGAAAGCTTTGCAGCACTTCAAGCGGCAACTCAGACAAATCGCAGTTGTGGCTGGCGGCGGCCTTGACGGCGTGGGCCACGGTTTCGTGTGCATCGCGGAAGGGCTGGCCTTTTTTCACCAAGTAGTCGGCCAAGTCGGTGGCGGTGGCAAAGCCTTTTTTGGCGGCGTCTTCCATGGCTTGGGCGTTGACGGTGATGCCGCCTTCTTTTTGATCCGTGGCTGGGTTGACTTGGCCGCCCACCATTTCGCTGAAGATGCGCAGCGTGTCTTTGAGTGTGTCCACCGTGTCAAACAACGGCTCTTTGTCTTCTTGGTTGTCTTTGTTGTAGGCCAGGGGCTGGCCTTTCATCAAGGTGATGAGGCCCATCAAATGGCCGACCACACGGCCAGTTTTGCCGCGTGCGAGTTCGGGCACGTCTGGGTTTTTCTTCTGCGGCATGATGGAGCTGCCGGTGGTGAAGCGGTCAGCAATTTTGATGAAGCCAAAGTTTTGGCTCATCCACAAAATCAACTCTTCTGACATGCGGCTGATGTGCACCATGCACAGCGAAGCGGCGGCGGTGAACTCAATGGCGAAGTCGCGATCGCTCACGCCGTCCAAGCTGTTTTGACAGACTTGTGCGTTGCCGTGTTCGTCGACCATGCCCAGTGTGCGGGCCACGCGCTCGCGGTCCAGCGGGTAGGTGGTGCCAGCCAAAGCGGCGCTGCCCAAAGGGAGGCGGTTGGTGCGACGTCGCACGTCGCTCATGCGCTCAGCGTCACGTGCAAACATTTCCACATAGGCCAACAGGTGGTGGGCAAAGCTCACGGGCTGGGCCACTTGCAAGTGGGTGAAGCCGGGCAAGATGACTTCCACATTCTTCTCGGCCACTTCCACGAGCGACTTTTGCAAATCGACCAACAGATCGATGATGAGGTCCATCTCGCTGCGCAACCACAGGCGCACGTCGGTGGCCACTTGGTCGTTGCGGCTGCGGCCGGTGTGCAGGCGTTTGCCAGCATCGCCCACCAATTGGGTGAGGCGGGCTTCGATGTTCAGGTGCACGTCTTCCAGGTCGAGCTTCCACTCGAACTGGCCAGATTCAATTTCAGACCAAATTTGCGCCATGCCTTTTTGGATGGCGGCGTGGTCGTCTTTGCCGATGATGCCTTGGTGGCCCAGCATCTCCGCGTGGGCCAAGCTGCCCGTGATGTCGGCTTGCCACAAGCGTTTGTCAAAGAACACGCTGGCTGTGTAGCGCTTGACCAACTCGCTCATGGGTTCAGAAAACAGGGCGGACCACGCTTGGGATTTTTTGTCGAGTTGGTTTGTCATATAGGTCAGATTTTATCGGGCTGGCGGCCGCTTCCCGCGATGGCGCTTCGGTTTCGTCTTCGTGGGGCGTGTGATCTGTGCGTTCAGCGCTTGGGTGCGCCTGCTAACATTTACCGCAATTGATTTCGCCACACGCCTGTCGTGGCTCTGAAAAAGCGAGTTTTGTTTTGCCTACTGCCTCCACAACCCCCGTTTCCTTGACCATCGCCACCCGCGAAAGCCGTTTGGCCATGTGGCAGGCTGAGCACGTGCAAGCCTTGCTGCAGGCTCAAGGCCACAGCGTGGCGCTGCTGGGCATGACCACGCAAGGCGACCAAATCTTGGACCGCAGTTTGAGCAAAGTGGGCGGCAAAGGCTTGTTTGTGAAAGAACTCGAAGTGGCACTCGAAGAAGGCCGCGCCAACTTGGCCGTGCATTCCCTCAAAGACGTGCCCATGGATTTGCCCGAAGGTTTTGACCTGGCCTGCGTGATGGAGCGCGAAGACCCGCGCGATGCGTGGGTGTCGTCCCAATACGCGCACCTGAATGATTTACCGCAAGGCGCGGTGGTGGGCACTTCCAGCCTGCGCCGCACCGTGCTGCTGCGCGCTTTGCGACCCGATTTGAAGATTCAGCCCTTGCGCGGCAACCTCGACACCCGTTTGCGCAAGCTCGACGAAGGCCAGTACGACGGCATTGTGTTGGCCGCTGCGGGCTTGAAGCGTTTGGGCTTGGGTGAGCGCATTCGTCACATTTTTGAAACCACCGAGATGCTGCCCGCCGCAGGGCAGGGCGCATTGGGCATTGAGGTGCGCAGCAACCGTGCCGACGTGGCCCAAGCCTTGGCCCCGCTGGCCGATGCCGCCACTTGGCTGACCGTGACCGCCGAGCGCGCCGTGAGCCGTGCCATGGGCGGCAGCTGCTCCATGCCCTTGGCGGCACATGCCACGTTGACCAACGGCGTGCTGCACTTGCAAGCTGCGTGGGGCGACCCATCGGGCGCGCCCGTGTTGTTGCGCGCTGAAGTCAAACAAACCTTGGACGCTGCTGACCCCGCTTCACGCGAAGCCGCCAATGTGTTGGGCGAATCGGTGGCCGCCCAGTTGCGTGCCCAAGGCGCCCACTAAACCGCGCGGCCTGCCATGCGCGTCATCATCACCCGACCCGCAGGCGATGCGCCAGCGTGGGTCGATGCGCTGCAAGCCGCTGGCCACCAAGCGCTGGCCTTGCCCTTGATTGAGGTCGGCCCCGCTAGATATTTACAGCCCGTGTTGCAAGCGTGGGCGCACTGGTCCGAATGGCAAGCCGTGATGTTTGTCAGCGCACAAGCCGTGCGCTATTTCTTTGACAGCCAACCAGCGGCCCTGCGTGCCGATGCGGGGCAGATCACAAGCCCCACTTGGGCCAACGGCCCGCGTTGCTGGGCCACGGGTCCGGGCACGCACAAAGCCTTGTTGCAAGCGGGGGTGCCCGAAGCGTGCATTGACAGCCCTGCCACCGACGCGGCGCAGTTTGACTCGGAAGCCTTGTGGCAGCGTGTCGCCGCGCAGGTGAAAGTGGGGCAAGCTGTGCTGATTGTTCGGGGCCATGACGTGTGTTCAGACACGGCAGCCGCACAACCAGAGCCCAACGCCGCACTCACCGGCACAGGCCGCGATTGGCTGGCCCAACAGCTGCAGGTCGCAGGCGCATCGGCTCAGTTTGTGGTGGCCTATGAGCGCCGCGCGCCCGTGTGGTCGACCCAGCAAAAAGCGCAGGCCGCCCAAGCTGCCACCGACGGCAGCGTGTGGTGCTTCAGCAGCTCGCAAGCCATCCAACACCTTGCCCACGCCTTGCCCGCTCAAAGTTGGGCCAACGCCCGCTGTATCGCCACCCATGCCCGCATTGCCCAAACGGCGCAGACGCTGGGTTTTGGTGCGGTTCACCTCTCTCGCCCCCATGTCGCGGATATGCTTCGCTCATTAGAATGTCTGGCATGAAGCCAGAGCACGACGACACCTCCAATCTCCCACCCTTGGGCCCGACGACTGAACCGCTTGCCAACGCCAGCGAGTTCGCCAGCACCCGCACGGACGCCAACACGTGGCTCATCCGCAGCATCGGCGCATTGGCCGTGGTGGGCGCTGTGGGCTCGGGCCTGATGTGGGCCAAGCTCTCGGGCATTCAAGAACAACTGGCGCGCCAAAGCGCTGACACCGGTAGCCAAGCGGTGGAAGCGCGTGTGACGTCCAAACAAGCCGAAGAGTTGGCGCGCGAAACTGCCGCCCGCTTGTCGGTGACCGACGCCAAGCTCAGCGAAGTGGCCTTGCAACGCAGCCAGCTCGAAGACCTGATGCAAAGCCTCTCGCGCTCGCGCGACGAAAACTTGGTGGTCGACATTGAATCCGCCATTCGTTTGGCGCAGCAACAAGCCCAGCTCACTGGCAGCGTGCAGCCTTTGTTGGCCGCGCTCAACTCGGCCGAGCAACGTTTGACCAAAGTCGCACAACCCCGCCTCGCACCCGTGCTGCGTGCGGTCACCCGCGACATTGAACGCATCAAAGCCACGGCTGTGGCTGACACCCCGGCCTTGCTGTTCAAGCTCGACGAGCTGGTGCGCGTGGTCGACACCTTGCCTTTGCTCAACGCGGTGGGCCATGCGCCCAAAGAAAAACCGGTGCAAGCCGTGCCCACCACGAGCTGGGCCAAGGCCATCAGCATGAGCTGGTGGGAGAAGGTGCTGTCTGACGTTTGGGACGACGCCCAAAGCCTGATTCGCGTCAGTCGCATTGGCAAACCCGAAGCCAGCATGCTGTCACCCGACCAAAGTTTCTTTGTGCGCGAAAACCTCAAGCTGCGTTTGCTCAATGCACGTTTGGGTTTGTTGGCCCGTCACTTCGATGCCGTGCAATCTGACATGAAGCAAGCCAACGACGACTTGGTGCGTTACTTTGACATGCAAACCCGCCAAGGCCAAACCACCTTGGCGCTGGCGCGTGAAGTGCTGGCGCAGGCTAAGCAAATTGAAATCCCGCGTGTGGACGACACCATCGCGGCCCTCACCACAGCTGCAGCGGGGCGCTGATATGAAAGCCGCTTTGTGGTTTGTTGCCTTGTTCGGTGTGGCCGTGGCCTCGGCCTTGTTGGCCGGCGGAAACCAAAGCACGGTCACCGTGTTTTGGTCGCCTTACCGTGTCGACCTGTCGCTCAATTTGGTATTGCTGGTGTTGGTGGCGCTGTTTGTGATGCTGCACTTGGCATGGCGCGCCATGTCGGCCCTGTTTGAATTGCCCCACCAAGCCCGCCGCTGGCGCTTGCAACAAAAAGAGCGTGCCATGCACGCGGCTTTGTTGGATGCACTGTCTCAGTTGTGGAGTGGCCGCTATGTGCGTGCCGTCAAGTCGGCTGAACAAGCGCTGGCTTTGGAGGCCTTGTTGGCTTCGGTGCGCACGGCAGACGACCCCGCGCTACGCCACACACAACAGCTCCGCGCTTTGTCGCACCTGATTGCCGCCGAAAGCGCCCATGCCTTGCGTGACCGTGATGCCCGTGTGTCGCATTTGCAAGCGGTCATGGCCTTGGGCCGTGAACAAGCGGATGAGGCGGTGGATGAAGCCATCGAATCTGCCTATTTGGGCGCAGCCCGTTGGGCTTTGAGTGACCGTGATGCCCCTGAAGCACTGCGCTGGTTAGATGGTTTGCGCCACGGCCCCGCGCGTCGCACCTTGGCCTTGCGTATGCGCCTGAAAGCGACGCGCCTCGACCAACAACACACCTTGGCCCTCGACACCGCACGTTTGCTGGCCAAACATGGCGCATTTTCTGAGACGGCCGCGCAAAGTTTGCTGCGTGAGTTGGCCGTGGCCAGCTTGAACGAAGCGCACGACAGCGCCCAATTGCAGCGCGCGTGGGATGCGTTGGAGCCCACAGAGCGCGAGCAGCCCGAGGTGGTGTTGCATGCCGCGCAGCGCATGCTCAAACTCAGTGGCGAAGCCACCGCCGTGATGCCTTGGCTCACGCCTTTGTGGAATCGCATGGTGCAAAAGCCAGACAGTTGCACGCCTGCTGTTCGCGAGCGTGTGGCCCAAACTCTGGCACGTGCCTTGGTGCTGCTGCCTGCCGATTCAGATTGGCTGGCCAGCATTGACCGCGCGCGTCAAACCTACCCACGCTGGGTGGAGTTGCAATATTTGGCAGGCCTGGTGTGTTGGCATCACGCTCTGTGGGGCAAGGCGCAGCAAATGCTGGAGCAAGCTGCACCGCAGCTCAAAAACCCCGACATGCAGCGCCAAGCCTGGCGCACCTTGGCTCAGCTGGCCGAGCAGAAAGAAGAAACAGCACGCGCCCAGTTGTGCTGGAAGCGCGCTGCTGAGGTGGCCGCGTAAACATCGCCAAGCCTTCATCATTGCATCGCTAAACAAAAACGGCCTAGAGTGATCTAGGCCGTTTTGCTTGGGGGTTCAAACCCCTTGCGGGGCGTGTGGTTTACAGATCCTTGCGGGTCTCAACCAACACCAATGGACCTTCATCCAAGATCACCACAGGTGGACGCTCGCGTGGCACATGCACGGGCTTGGGCTCGGCTGCAATCGCAGCTTGCACCGCAGCGATGCTTTCTGGATTGGAGTTGACCCATTCCAAACCGCTGCTTTGGGCCACTGCTTGCATCGCAGACACAGGCAATGTGAACGCTTGGATGCTTGGCATGCCTTGGCGTGCAGCGGCTTGTGCCACAGGTGCTTCTGGCTGTGAGGCTTCACGAGGCGCTTGACGTGGGGCACGTTCCGAACGCTCGCTGCGCTCTGGACGCTCTTGGCGCTCAGTACGTTCACCGCGTGGTTCACGGGGTTGGCGAGGCTCGCGGGCTTCTTGAGGCGCTTGCTCTTGAGACGTGTTGTCGTGCTCAGCGGCTGGGCCTTGATCGGCGTGTTCTGCAGAACCTTCTTCACGCGGTGCGCGGTCGCCACGCTCGCGGCGGTCACGGCCGTAGCGGTCGCGTGAGCGGCGCTCACGACGCTCGCCACCGTTCTCGTCGGTTTGCGGTGCTTGACCTTCGGTGGCTGCGGCGTTGTCGAGTGGCAAAACTTCTGGATTGCCGTTTTCGTCAACGCGTGGGGCGCGCTCACGGCGGCCTTCGTTGCGTTCGCCGCGTGGGCTACGTTCGCGACGGCCTTGGCCCTCACCACGTTCGCCGCGTTCAGCACGGTCACCGCGAGGTTCGCGTGGCTCGTTGCCGCCTTCGGTGCTTTCGCCACGCTCTTCGCGGGCCATGCGCTCGTTGCGCGCTTTGGCGCGTGCTTCGGCTTGGGCTTCGGGGGAGGCGTTGTTGTCGAGAGCCGCTTGGCCTTCGACGTTACGGCCTTCACCGTTGCGACCTTCACCACGGCCACCGCGGTTGCGGTCTTGGCGTGGGCCACGGCCTTCGCGGCCACCCTCGCTGCGACCACCTTCACCGCGTTGTTCCACATTGCGCTCGCCGCGCTCTGCACGCTCACCGCGCGCTGGGCGTTCGCCACGGGCTTCAACGCCTTCAGCGTTGCGCTCAGTGCGGCCTTCGGCGTTGCGCTCGGTACGGCCTTCAGTGCCACGTTCGGCGCGGTCACCACCACGGCCACCGCGACCACCACGGCCGCCTCGGCCATTGGCACTGCGGCCATCACGGCGCTCGCCGCGTTCGCCTGGCTTTTTGTCGCCCACGGCTGGCTTGGCTTTTTCTTCCGAGTCACTGCTGAACAAGCCAGTGAACCAACCCCACAAGCCGCCCGATTTAGCTTCAGGTGCTTTGGCCGCAGGCTTAGGGCCGCGTGCGTGTGCAGGTGCTTTCGCAGGTGCAGCAGGCTTAGGCTCATGCGCGGGTGCCGGTGCATCAGGCAACACGCCTTTGATGACAGGCGTTTGCTTGTTGGTGGGCTCTTGTGAGCGACGTGTCACGGCGGTGGGGTCTTCAAACTCCTCGGCCATTTTGTAACTGGCTTCCACGCGGTCGAGGCGTGGGTCGTCGTGCTTCAGACGCTCCAACTTGTAGTTGGGTGTTTCCAGTGTCTTGTTTGGCACGAGCAACACGTTCAAGCGTTGTTGGATTTCGATCTTGGCAATCTCAGTGCGCTTCTCGTTCAACAAGAACGAGGCCACTTCCACCGGCACTTGGGCGTATACGGCAGCCGTGTTGTCCTTCATGGCCTCTTCTTGGATGATGCGCAAGATTTGCAGAGCCGAGCTCTCGGTGTCACGCACGTGGCCAGAGCCGCCGCAACGTGGGCATGGAATCGAAGCGCCTTCGCTCAGCGCAGGGCGCAGGCGTTGGCGGCTCATTTCCATCAAGCCGAATTTGCTGATGGTGCCAAATTGCACGCGGGCACGGTCGTGGCGCAAGGCTTCGCGCAAGCGGTTTTCCACGTCACGGCGGTTGCGGCTTTCGTCCATGTCAATGAAGTCGATGACGATCAGGCCACCCAAATCGCGCAAGCGCATTTGGCGGGCCACTTCGTCGGCGGCTTCGAGGTTGGTGCGGGTGGCGGTTTCTTCAATGTCGCCGCCTTTGATGGCGCGGGCCGAGTTGACGTCCACCGACACCAAGGCTTCGGTGTGGTCAATCACAATCGCGCCGCCGGATGGCAGGTTGACGGTGCGGGCGTAGGCCGACTCGATTTGGTGTTCGATTTGGAAGCGGCTGAACAGCGGGGTTTCGTCGCTGTAGCGCTTCACGCGAGCGGCGTGCTCAGGCATGACGTGGGCCATGAACTGATGCGCTTGCTCATAGATGTCATCGGTGTCGATCAAGATGTCGCCGATGTCATGGTTGAAGTAGTCACGGATGGCGCGGATGACCAAGCTGGATTCTTGATAAATCAAGAACGCGCCTTTGGCACCCTTGGCGCCGTCAATGGCGGTCCACAACTTGAGCAAGTAGTTCAAGTCCCATTGCAACTCAGGGGCGCTGCGGCCAATGCCAGCGGTGCGCGCGATGATGGACATGCCCTTGGGGTATTCCAATTGGTCCATCGCTTCTTTGAGTTCTGCACGGTCGTCGCCCTCGATGCGGCGGCTGACGCCACCACCGCGTGGGTTGTTGGGCATGAGCACCACATAGCGGCCAGCCAGCGAGATGAAGGTGGTCAGGGCTGCGCCCTTGTTGCCACGTTCTTCTTTTTCCACTTGGACCAACAGCTCTTGGCCTTCTTTGATGACGTCTTGGATGCGCGCTTGGCTCACCGACACGCCTTCGGCGAAGTACTGTTTGGAAATTTCTTTGAACGGCAAGAAGCCGTGGCGGTCTTCGCCGTAATCCACAAAGCAAGCTTCGAGAGATGGCTCGACGCGGGTGACTACGGCTTTGTAGATGTTGCCTTTGCGCTGTTCGCGGCCTTCGATTTCGATTTCATAGTCGAGCAGTTTTTGGCCGTCGACGATGGCCAGGCGGCGTTCTTCCGACTGGGTTGCGTTAATTAGCATCCGTTTCATGATGCGGTTCCTTCACGTGTCAAATCATCACAGGCCCATGACGGGCCAACGATGCCTGAGGGACGTCAGAGAACGAAGGGAATTGCCGCTGAGACCGTCGCCGCCGCGCTAATCAATGTGAGATCAGCGCAGGGGACGGTGGGTGGGCGCGTGGATAAGGGCAAGAAGTCGCGGTTGTCCTGTTGTCGAGTGCGTGGCTTGATGAGCCGGTGCAGGGGAGACAGGGCTGGTCCAGCTGGCATAGATGCGACGCGCAACGCTGTACACAGACCGTGGCAAAAGCCACTCTGTGCAGAGTTCCATCAACATCAACATTGCCACAACCATCGTTTTTGCTTCTTGCAGTGATCCGTCATGGAGGCTTTTCAAAAAGAGCCTCCACAACTTGGGGTATTCCGTTTCAGTGTTTTCTGAGCGTCGGCTCAACTTTTGGGGCGAGTGCCACTCAGTCTCTTGGGTACTGGGTCTGCGTCTCGGGCACAAAAGGGGCATCGACCTTACCGCGTTCGTCAGTACATGGTCTAATCTGTGTTAAATCAAGCACTTAGAGCAAAACGCTGGTGAATCACATTATAGGGGCTTTGGCCCCAACCCCCACCCCTTCGGTAAAAACACTCACGGTCGATGAAGACTCGGCGGGTCAACGCCTGGACAACTTCCTCATGCGCCACCTCAAGGGTGTGCCAAAAACCCACGTTTACCGCATCATTCGCTCGGGCGAAGTGCGGGTGAACAAAGGCCGTGCCTCTGCCGAGCAACGGGTGGAGACGGGCGATTTGATCCGTTTACCGCCCGTGCGCATCTCAGCCCAAGTGCAGGCCAAGGCCGATGCGCCGGCTCCAGCGCGTGAATTTCCCGTGCTGATGGAAGACGAGTGCATGATGGCCATCGACAAACCCGCTGGCGTGGCCGTGCACGGCGGCAGCGGCGTGAGCTTTGGCGTGATCGAGCAACTGCGCCGGGCCCGCCCCGCCTCAACCAACTTGGAGCTGGTGCACCGTTTGGACCGCGAAACCTCGGGCGTGTTGCTGGTGGCCAAAAAGCGCAGCGCATTGAAAAACCTGCAGGACCAATTCCGCGACCGCGAAACCGGCAAAACGTATTTGGCGTTGGTGTTGGGCTTGTGGCCGTCGAACAAGAAAGTGATCGACTCGCCTTTGTTCAAGTACACGGTCGAGAACGGCGTGGGCGAGGGCGAACGTCGTGTCAAAGTGGTCGGCAAAGACGACCCCAACGGCATGCGGTCCATCACGCTGGTGCGCGTGGCGCGCACGGTGGGCCCCTACACTTTGTTGGAAGTGACCATCAAGACGGGCCGCACCCACCAAATTCGTGTGCATCTGGCCAGCCAAGGTCACCCGATTGCGGGTGACGACAAATACGGCGATTTCGAGCAAAACAAAATTCTGCAAAAGATGGGCCTCAAGCGCATGTTCTTGCATGCGTGGCAGCTCAAGTTTCAGCATCCACAAAGTCATCGTCTCGTCACCTTGCAAGCGCCGCTGCCACCGGAGTTGAAAAACTTCGTGGACTCGGTCCAGCCGCCCATCATCCAACCGCATCTCGACGTTTAAGCCATGCGCCCACGCCAGTTTGATTTGATCGCCTTCGATTGGGACGGCACGCTGTTTGATTCCACGCAAATCATCACCCGCTGCATTCAGTTGGCGGTGGTGGATGTGGGCGGGGCCAAGCCCTCGGACGAGGCCGCGTCGTATGTGATTGGCATGGCGCTCATGCAAGCCTTGGCCCATGCAGCGCCGGATGTGCCGCAAGACAAATACCCGTTGCTGGGCGAACGCTACCGCTTTCACTACATGAAGCACGCCAACGACATTGCTTTGTTTGAAGGCGTGTTGCCTTTGCTGGCCACTTTGCGTGAACGTCACCACTGGCTGGCGGTCGCCACAGGCAAAAGCCGCCGTGGCTTGGACGAAGCGTTGCACACGTCCGAACTCAAAGGTGTGTTCGATGGCTCGCGCACGGCAGACGAAACGGCAGGCAAACCGCACCCGCGCATGTTGCACGAGCTGATGCGCGAGTTTGGCGTTGAGCCCGAGCGCACCTTGATGATTGGCGACACCACGCACGACTTGCAAATGGCGGTCAACGCAGGATGCGCCAGTGTGGGCGTGAGCTACGGCGCGCACGACCACGGTCAGTTTGAACCCTTGAATCCACGTTTTATCGCGCACTCTGTGAAGGAGTTGCACGATTGGTTGTCCGCCCATGCCTGAGTCTTTGCCACACGTGATTCCCCTGTGCAACAGCCCAGACTTGGCCGAAGGCGGCCGCGCTGTGCCGTTTGATGTGGTGTTTGCTGGTCAAACCTGCCGCGCCTTTGCGATTCGTTTTGAAGGCCAGCCGCATGCTTATCTGAACCGATGCACGCATGTGGCGATGGAAATGGATTACCAGCCGGACCAGTTTTTTGATGCCTCAGGTCGCTGGCTGTTGTGCGCCACGCACGGCGCTGAATACGCGCCCGATACCGGTGAATGCGCAGGCGGGCCTTGCCGAGGTGGCTTGGTCAAGATTGCGCTCAGCGAACTGGATGGCGTGGTCCACTGGCATACTGCGTACAACTTAAAGCCTTTCGAATTTCTAGATTAATTTGTGAAAACCTCCCGACATGTCTGAACATCACGCAAACCCCGAAAACCCCAGCCACAAAACAGTGTGGGAGCGCGACACCTTGGAGCGCTTGGCGTTCGCCACCCTGGCCGAGCAACGTGCCAGCCGCCGCTGGCGCATCTTTTTCCGCATGGCTTGGTTTGCTTTGGTGGTCGTGTTGCTTTGGACGGGCATGCACAAAGGCGGCGTCGGTGGCACCAGCCCCAGCCAGCCGCACACCGCTGTGGTGGCCATCAAAGGCGAGATTGCCGATGGTGCCGATGCCAGCGCCGAGTGGGTGGTTACCGCTTTGCGCGCTGCGTTTGAAGACGAAGGCTCGCAAGCCGTGGTGTTGCAAATCAACTCGCCCGGCGGCAGCCCTGTGCAAGCGGGCATCATCAACGATGAGATTCGTCGTTTGAAAGAAAAGCACAAAAAGCCGGTGTACGCCGTGGTGGAAGAGTCATGTGCTTCGGCGGCTTATTACATCGCTGTGGCGGCTGATGAAATTTACGTGGACAAAGCCAGCATCGTGGGCAGCATTGGTGTGCTCATGGACGGTTTTGGTTTCACGGGTTTGATGGACAAGCTCGGTGTGGAGCGCCGCTTGATGACGGCGGGCGTGAACAAAGGTTTCCTTGACCCCTTCAGCCCACAAACCAAACCCCAACGCGCACACGCACAAACCTTGCTCGACCAAATTCACCAACAGTTCATCCAAGTGGTGCGCGATGGCCGTGGCAAGCGCTTGAAAGAAACGCCCGAGTTGTTCAGTGGCTTGTTTTGGAGCGGCGAGCAAGCGGTGGAGCTCGGCTTGGCTGATGGCTTGGGCAACCTTGACTACGTGGCTCGCGAAATCGTGAAAGCCGAAGACATCATTGACTACACCCGTCATGACAACGTGGCCGAGCGCTTGGCGAAACGCTTTGGCGCTGCCATTGGCGAAGGTGCGGTGCGGGCCATGCAGACCATGCCCCAAGTGCGTTAACTTGCGCTGATATTTCATAGATGGCCAGCGACTTGCTCGCTGTTGCTATAAAAGAAAAAGGCTCCGAAAGGAGCCTTTCTTCATGGTGCTGTGCTGCGTCACTTGCCAATCAAAAACACAGTCGGCTCACCCGAGATTTGCGCCTTGCCCGCGCTGCGCCAAGCCTGCACCGTTTTGCATTGCACCTGCATGCTGGCCATGGTCAAACCGCTGGCGCGTGCCAAGCGGGTGTTGCCTTGCAGGCCGTTCACCAGCGCATCCCACAGGGCTTGGTTGCGGTAGGGTGTTTCGATGAACATCTGAGTTTGGCCGTGTTTGGCAGCGAGGCCTTCTAGCTCGCGCAAGCGCTGGGTGCGGGCCGCGCCGTCTTGCGGCAAGTAGCCGACAAACGCAAAGTTTTGGCCGTTCAAGCCACTCGCGGCCAAGGCCAGCAGCAATGACACAGGGCCCACCAGCGGCACGACGCGAATGCCCAGCTCATGCGCAGCGCGCACCACGGACGAGCCAGGGTCAGCCACCGCAGGCATGCCCGCTTCGCTGACCAAGCCTACGTCGTGGCCAGCCAACGCGGCTTTGAGCATGGGCTTGGCGTCAAAGTCGCCCGTGTGGTCGCCTTTTTTGTGCACCTCGCGGGGCAACTCGGTGATGGTGTTTTCTTGGATGGTTTGGGCCAGCGGCACATGGGCATCGACGCGCTTCAAGAAGGCGCGGGTGCTTTTGGCGTTTTCGGTAATCCAGTGCGTCACGCCGGCGGCCACACGCAAGGTCTCTTGCGGCAGCACATCGGTGATGGGGGCTTGGGTGTCGCAGCCAAAGTCCAGTGGGGTGGGCACGAGGTAGAGCGTGCCTTTTTGGGTTGGCGCTGTCATGGCTTCATCGCTCCCAGCAAGTCAATGCCAGCCGCGCGCAACAAGCGGGCGGTGCGAATCATGGGTAAGCCAATGAGGGCGGTGGGGTCGTCGTTGTCGATGGCGTCGAGCAGGGCAATGCCCAGGCCTTCGCTTTTGGCGCTGCCTGCGCAGTCGTAGGGTTCTTCGGCGCGCAAATAGGCTTCGATTTCAGCGTCGCTCAGGTCGCGAAAGCGCACCTTGATTTGGGCGAGTTCGGTTTGTTCAAAGCCGCTGGCTTGGCACACCACTGACACGGCGGTTTGAAACACCACGGTTTGGCCGCGCATGCGTTGCAGTTGCAGCACGGCGCGTTCATGGGTGCCGGGCTTGCCCAGTGGTTCGCCGTTGAGGTCGGCCACTTGGTCTGAGCCAATCACCACGGCGTGGGGGTGAAGCGCGGCCACAGCTTTGGCTTTGGCCAAGGCCAAGCGGGTGGCCAGGGCTTGTGGGGTTTCGTCTGGCAGCGGGGTTTCGTCGACTTCGGGGCTGACCACGTCAAAAGGCACGCGCAAGCGTTGCAGCAATTCACGGCGGTAACGGGAGGTAGAGCCCAAAATCAGGGCGCGTTGAGCAATAGACATGGGTGGATTCTCTTACACTGGCGCGCATGCAAAAACCAAAGAATCTTCACGCCCTCGATGTCAAAGCCTTTGCCAAAGCGCAAATGCATTTGGAGGGCGACACACCGCTCGTCGAGTTTGAGCGCTTGGCCGCAGACTGCAGTGGCGAGGTCACGGGTCATGTGTCGTGGTCGGCGCAAGGTGCCCTCGACCCAGACCAAAGTGGCAAAGACGCGACGTGGTTGCACCTCGAAGCCAAAGCGACCGTGCCTTTGACGTGTCAACGCTGTTTGCACCCCGTGCCGGTGGCGTTGCTGATTGAGCAAGATTTCCGCTTTGTGGCCGATGAAGCCACGGCTTTGGCGGAAGACGACGAGTCGGAAGAAGACCTGTTGGTCTTGGAAGACAGCTTCGATTTGATGGCGTTGATTGAGGATGAGTTGCTGATGAGCATGCCTTTGGTGCCTATGCATCCTGCATGTTTGAGTGAGCAGGCGCCAACTTCGCCAGAAGAGGAGGCCATCTTGTCTGAGGCCAAGCCCAACCCGTTTGCCGTGTTGGCATCGCTCAAAACGCGCAGGCACTGAAACCTGGGGAGTTGGGCTATAATCTTAGGCTTCGTGTCACGCTGACCCCGGTTGGTTTGTGGCCCAATGATCAACCACATTTAGTTCCAGGAGCCGATCATGGCTGTTCAGCAAAATAAAAAATCTCCTTCCAAGCGCGGCATGCACAACTCTCACACAGCGTTGACAGCCCCAGGTACAGCCGTTGAGCCAACGACTGGTGAAATCCACTTGCGTCATCACATCAGCCCCACCGGTTTCTACCGTGGTCGCAAAGTGTTGAAGACCAAGTCTGAAGCTTAATTACTTCATTCTTCATTGGCCCGTGGCTGTCTTAGGCGCCTCGGGCTTTTGTTTTTTTGACGAGAAGAAACCTGCATGACCACTCTTGCTGTTGATTGCATGGGTGGCGACCATGGCCCACGTGTCACGCTCGTGGCCTGTCGCCGTTTCTTAGACACGCATCCAGACGCCAAGCTCTTGCTGGTGGGTCTGCCCGATGCGTTGTCGTCTTTTTCACACCCCCGAGCTCAAGTGGTCGCGGCCTCCGACGTGGTGGCCATGGACGACCCCATCGAAGTTGCCTTGCGCCGCAAAAAAGACTCGTCTATGCGCGTCGCGATTGAGCAGGTCAAAAGCGGTGCCGCCCAAGCGGTGGTATCTGCAGGTAACACGGGCGCTTTGATGGCGATCGCACGCTATGTGCTCAAAACCATCGACGGCATTGACCGTCCAGCCATTGCGGGTCGCATGCCCGACTTCAAAGGCGGCGGCACTACCATGCTCGATTTGGGGGCCAACGTGGATTGCACGCCTCAGCATTTGTTGCAGTTCGCGGTCATGGGTTCAGCACTGGTTTCGGTGCTTGACAACATTGAAAGCCCCACGGTGGGTTTGTTGAACATCGGCGAAGAAGACATCAAAGGCAACGAAGTTATCAAAAAAACAGGTGAACTGCTGCGAACTGCGGCTAATTCTGGTGATTTGAACTTCTATGGCAACGTCGAAGGTAACGACATTTACCAAGGCACGGTCAATTTGATCGTGTGCGATGGCTTTGTCGGTAATGTGGCCTTGAAAGCCAGCGAAGGCTTGGCGCACAAGATCAGTGAAACACTGAAAAATTCGTTTACGCGTAACATCCTCACCAAAATTGCGGCTATCTTTGCTTATCCTGTTCTTTCTGATTTCAAAGACAAGGTAGACCACCGCCGTTACAACGGCGCCGCGCTTTTGGGTTTGAATGGCATTGTTTTTAAGAGCCACGGTTCCGCCGATGATGTGGCCTTTGGTACTGCTTTGAACCGCGCGTATGATGCAGCCCACCATAACTTGCTCGAACGTGTGCGTTCACGCATTGCCCATGCGGCTCCTTTGTTAGCCCTAGGACAATCAGACGCCTCGGCCTGAGCCACCTGATTAATGACCCTTTTCTCCCGAATCACTGGCACCGGAAGTTTTCTCCCACCCCGCCGGTTGACCAACGCAGACTTGGTCGCAGAACTGGCCGCACAAGGTGTGGAAAGCTCTGACGAATGGATTGTTGAACGCACAGGCATCCGTGCCCGCCATTTCGCGGCACCAGAGATGAACAGCAGCGACTTGGCTTTTGAGGCTTGCAAACAAGCCCTCGACGCCGCGGGTCGCCGCCCCCAAGACATTGACCTCATCATTGTGGCCACGTCTAGCCCAGACATGGTATTCCCATCGACCGCCTGCATCTTGCAGCACAAGCTGGCGCAGTTGGACGAGGAGGCTGTTGGGATTGCGGGCGCCCCCGCGTTTGACGTGCAGGCCGTGTGCAGTGGCTTTATTTACGCGCTGACGGTGGCCGACGCCATGATTCGCGCGGGCTCGGCCAAACGTGCTTTGGTGGTGGGTTCTGAAATTTTCTCGCGCTTGCTCGACTTCCAAGACCGCACCACGTGCGTGTTGTTTGGTGACGGCGCTGGCGCGGTGGTGCTGGAAGCGTCTGAGACGCCCGGCATCTTGGCCACTGACATTCACGCCGATGGCAAGCATGTGGGCATCTTGTGCGTCCCAGGCCACGTGCGCAATGGCAACATTTTGGGCGACCCTGTGCTCAAGATGGACGGCCAAGCCGTGTTCAAGTTGGCCGTGGGCCTGCTGGAAGGCGCCGCACGCACCGTGCTCGACAAAGCAGGCTTGACGGACCGCGACATCGATTGGCTGATTCCACACCAAGCCAACATCCGCATCATCCAAAGCACAGCCAAAAAGCTGAAACTACCTATGGAAAAGGTGGTTTTGACCGTTCACGATCATGGCAACACCTCGGCTGCGTCCATTCCATTGGCATTGGACAAGGCCGTGCGTAGCGGTCAAGTGAAAAAAGGCGAGACCCTCATGCTTGAAGGCGTGGGCGGCGGCTTTACTTGGGGCGCGGTGCTTGTCAAGCTGTAACAAATTTTCCGGATACGTGATGACTTCATTTGCTTTTGTATTTCCAGGTCAAGGCTCTCAATCGGTCGGCATGCTCGACGCTTGGGGCGACAACCCTGTGGTGGCGCAAACTTTGGTCGAGGCGTCTGACGCCATGGGCGAAGACATTGCCAAGCTCATCCACGAAGGTCCTAAAGAAGCTTTGGGCTTGACCACCAACACGCAACCCGTGATGTTGGTATCTGCCGTGGCAGCTTATCGTGCTTGGTTGGCTGAAGGCGGCGCTGTGCCAAGTGTGGTGGCTGGCCACTCTTTGGGCGAATACTCAGCTTTGGTCGCGTCTGGCGTGTTGACGCTGGCGCAAGCTGCCCCGCTGGTGCGCTTCCGCGCGCAAGCCATGCAAGAGGCCGTGCCTGTGGGCACAGGTGCGATGGCTGCCATTTTGGGCTTGCCTGCCGACAAAGTGATTGCGGGCTGTGCTGAAGCGCAAGCCACGTTTGGCGCAGGTTCTGCCGAAGTGGTCGAGGCCGTGAACTTCAACGACCCCGGCCAAACCGTGATTGCTGGCAGCAAAGCCGCTGTTGAAAAAGCATGCGAAGTGCTCAAAGCCAACGGTGCCAAGCGCGCTCTGCCTTTGCCTGTGTCTGCACCTTTCCATTCCAGCTTGATGAAGCCAGCAGCCGAGCGTCTGAAAGAAAAATTAGCAGCCACTTCATTTGCCGCAGCGCAAATCCCCGTGGTGAACAACATTGATGTAGCGGTTGAAACCGATGCCGACCGCATCCGCGACGCGCTCTATCGCCAGGCCTTTGGCCCTGTGCGTTGGGTCGAGTGCGTGGCCGCCATCAAGGCGCGCGGCGTGACCACCTTGGTCGAATGCGGCCCGGGCAAGGTTTTGGCTGGCATGGTCAAGCGCATCGACGCAGATTTAACTGGCTTGCCTTTGTTTGACCCCGCCAGCTTGGCTGAAGTCAAAACTGCGCTTGCTTAATCAGAAGAGAAGAACATGAGCGACAACAAACAACACATTGCTTTGGTAACCGGCGCTTCGCGCGGCATCGGCGCAGCCATTGCCCAAGAGTTGGCCCAACAAGGCTACTTGGTCATCGGTACGGCCACGTCGGACGACGGCGCAGCCAAAATTAGCCAAGCTTTGTCTGCCCACGCAGGCTGCCGTGGTGCGAATTTGAATGTGAACGACGGCGCCGCTGTCGAAGCTTTGATTGACCAAATCACCAAAGACCACGGCGCTTTGCACGTGTTGGTGAACAACGCCGGTATCACCCGCGACACCTTGGCCATGCGCATGAAGGATGACGACTGGGATGCCGTGCTGGACACCAACCTCAAGGCTGTGTTCCGCGTGTCACGCGCCGTGATTCGCCCCATGATGAAACAGCGCTACGGCCGCATCATCAGCATCACCAGCGTGGTGGGCGCATCGGGCAACCCCGGTCAAGCCAACTATGCAGCGGCCAAGGCCGGTGTGGCAGGCATGACCCGCGCTTTGGCGCGCGAGTTGGGTAGCCGTGGCATCACGGTCAACTGCGTGGCCCCAGGCTTCATCGAAACCGACATGACGGCTTCGTTGCCCGAAGAACAACAAAAAGCCTTGCTGGGCCAAATCCCTCTGGGACACCTCGGCAAACCTGCTGACATTGCACACGCCGTGGCCTATTTGGCTGGCGCACACGCCAGTTATGTGACGGGTCAAGAGTTGCACGTCAACGGCGGCATGTTCATGGCTTAAAGCCATGAATTGACAAAGAAGCCAAACAGAATCAATACGGTCAGTCCGTCCGGTTAAAATAGCGGTCTTATTCACAACCCTTAGAGGGAATCCATGAGCGATATCGAACTGCGTGTCAAAAAAATCATTGCCGAACAACTCGGCGTTGAAGAGTCTCAAGTTACCAACGAAAAAGCCTTCGTGGCTGATTTGGGCGCCGACTCCTTGGACACAGTGGAATTGGTGATGGCATTGGAAGACGAGTTTGGTATTGAAATCCCAGACGAAGATGCCGAGAAAATCAACACCGTGCAAAACGCGATTGACTACGCGTTGACCCACAAAAAAGCCTAACTACTAGGAACACCGCATGAGCCGTCGTCGCGTCGTCGTGACCGGCCTAGGTTGTATCAGCCCCGTGGGTAACACGGTGGCTGACGCTTGGGCCAATCTTTTAGCTGGTAAATCTGGCATTGCGAACATCACCCGTTTTGATGCGTCTGCAATCAACTGCCATTTCGCTGGTGAAGTGAAAGATTTAGACCTTGACCAATACATCGCCCCGAAAGAGGCGCGTGCCATGGACAAGTTCATTCATTACGGCATCGCGGCGGCGATGCAAGCGGTTCAAGACTCAGGCTTGGCCACGGGCGAAGCCCTGAGCGAAGAAGAAGCGACGCGCATTGGCGTCGTGATCGGCTCTGGCATTGGCGGCTTGCCGCTGATTGAAGACATGCACAGCGAACTGTTGGCCAAAGGTCCACGTCGCATTTCGCCATTCTTCGTGCCAGCGTCCATCATCAACATGATTTCCGGTCACGTGTCCATGCGTTACGGCTTCAAGGGCCCTAACTTGGCCGTGGTCACAGCCTGTACCACAGGCTTGCACAGCATTGGCGAAGCCGGTCGCCACATTGAGTACGGCGATGCCGACGTGATGATTGCTGGCGGTTCTGAATGCTGCATGTCGCCCTTGGGCGTCGGTGGCTTTGCTTCCATGCGTGCTTTGTCGACCCGCAATGACGACCCTGCGACCGCTTCACGTCCTTGGGACCGCGACCGCGATGGTTTCGTCTTGGGCGAAGGTGCGGGTGTGTTGGTGCTCGAAGAGTACGAACACGCCAAAGCACGCGGTGCCAAGATTTATGCAGAGTTGGGTGGCTACGGCTTGAGCGCTGACGCCGGCCACATGACAGCCCCCAACATGGACGGCCCACGCCGCGCCATGCTCAGTGCGCTGCGCAACGCCGGTGTGAATGCCGATCAAGTCGATTACTTGAACGCACACGGCACCTCCACGCCGCTGGGCGACATCAACGAAACCAACGCCATCAAAGCGGCGTTGGGCGATCACGCCAAGAAGACCGTGGTGAACTCCACCAAGTCGATGACTGGCCACTTGTTGGGCGGCGCTGGCGGTATTGAGAGTGTGTTCACGGTTTTGGCCATCCACAACCAAAAGAGCCCACCCACCATCAACATCTTCAACCAAGACCCCGAGTGCGACTTGGACTACTGCGCCAACACCGCGCGCGATATGAAGATTGATGTCGCTCTGAAAAACAACTTCGGATTTGGCGGCACCAACGGCGCGTTAGTTTTCAAACGCATCTAAGGTTTTCGCCATGCACAACGCCCCATCGGTCTCGTATCCGGTGGGGCGTTGTGCTTTTCAGCGTACCTGTTTTATGGGATTGCTGATTGCTGCGTTGGCTGTCTTGGGGGCTTGGTCGTACCAACAGCCCTTCAGCGTCACCATGGCTTTGAGCGGCTTGTGTGTGGTGCTGGCCTCGGTGTGGGGTGGGAAATCGTTGCAGTTCACCGGAACTTTGAGTTGGAATGGTCAAGTCTGGTGCTTGCACGGTCGCGGTGACGCGATTGACGATGCGTTGGGGGAGGTGCATGTGGCTTGCGATATGCAGCAGGCCTTGCTTTTGCGCTGGCAGCCCGCATCTGACACACTCCAAGCATCGCCAACTTGGCTTTGGTTAGAAGCTCAACAGTCAAACGTCCGTTGGCAAGATTTGCGTCGCGCTGTGTACCAGCGCTTTGAAATGTAGTGAAGGAAAAAATCATGGCACGTCCATTCGCGTTCAAGCGTTCTGTCTCTGTTGGTTTGTTGTGCGCCTCGTTGTGGGGCGCGGGCTTGACTATGGCGCTGGTCCAGCCCGTGAATGCACAAGGGGTGCGCGGCTTGCCAGACTTCACCGAGTTGGTCGAGCAGGTGGGCCCTTCGGTGGTGAACATCCGCACGATGGAGAAAGCCGCACCTCGTGATGTACAGAGCAGCGATCAGGATGCGGAAATGCAAGAGTTCTTCCGCCGCTTCTTTGGTGTGCCCATGCCGACACCCAATACGCCCAACGGACCGCGTCAACAACGCCCCAACCGTGGCCAGCCCGAAGAGGCGCAACCCAAAGGTGTGGGCTCGGGCTTTATCTTGTCGGGCGATGGCTACGTCATGACCAATGCGCACGTGGTGGAGGGGGCAGACCAGGTGTTGGTCACGCTGCCTGATAAGCGTGAATTCAAAGCACGCATCGTGGGCATGGACAAGCGTACAGACGTGGCCGTGGTGAAGATCGAAGCCACAGGCCTTCCCGCTGTGAAGATTGGCGATGTGAGCCGTCTCAAAGTGGGTGAGTGGGTGATGGCCATTGGCTCACCCTTTGGTTTGGAAAACACCGTCACCGCCGGCATCGTCAGTGCCAAGCAGCGCGACACGGGCGACTACTTGTCATTCATCCAAACCGATGTGGCCATCAACCCTGGCAACTCAGGCGGGCCGCTCATCAACATGCGCGGTGAGGTGGTGGGCATCAACAGCCAAATCTATTCGCGCTCGGGTGGTTTCATGGGCATCTCGTTTGCTATTCCGATTGACGAAGCGGTGCGTGTGAGCGAACAGCTGCGCGCCACTGGCAAAGTGCAGCGTGGCCGCTTGGGCGTGCAGATTGACCAAGTGAGCAAAGATGTCGCTGAATCACTGGGCTTGTCCAAAACGCAGGGTGCGTTGGTGCGCGGTGTCGAGCAAGGCTCGCCCGCCGAGAAAGCAGGCTTGGAGCCGGGTGACATCATCTTGAAGTTCGAAGGTAAGACCATCGACAAGTCGAGCGACTTGCCACGCATGGTGGGCAACACCAAGCCAGGCACCCGCAGCGCCATTCAAGTGTGGCGACGCGGCAGTGTCAAAGACATGCAGATCACCGTGGGTGAGTTTGAAGCCGACAAACCCGTGAAGAAAGCCGCAGCCGCAGAAAAGCCGCAGGCGGGCACCGTGACCAAGGTGCTGGGTTTGACGGTG
This sequence comes from Limnohabitans sp. INBF002, assembly GCF_027924905.1. NCBI lineage: Bacteria > Pseudomonadati > Pseudomonadota > Betaproteobacteria > Burkholderiales > Comamonadaceae > Limnohabitans > Limnohabitans sp. INBF002. Next base: position 2,025,661 of record NZ_AP027055.1, on the reverse strand, counting down.
AGCGAACTCACCGATGCGCAGAAAAAAGAACTCAAATTGCGCGGCGGCGGCGTGCGTGTGGATGCCGTGGCCGAGCCTGCTTCGCGTGCTGGCATCCAAGAAGGCGACGTGATTTTGGCCTTGGCCAACATCGAAACGCCCAATGTGCAGACCCTCGAAGCCCTGACCGCCAAGCTGGATCGCAGCAAACCTGTGAGCCTTTTGATTCGCCGTGGCGAATGGGCGCAATACACAGTGATTCGACCCCTGCGTTAAACCCCTAGGCCAAAGTCGGGAATCAGGGTGATTCTCAAAATATTTTTGAGATCCTAAAAATAGTTTTTAAGTTGGTACTCGCTAACTTAAATAAAGTGTTCAAGCCCTTTTTGTATAGAATTGAGGGGCTGAATGCGTTTTTGCGATATATCGCAAGCCCAAAACTCCACGATACGGGATTGGTTGACTGACTCCACAGGTGATCCACAGATCACCCACAAGTTGCCCCAAAACCCCTTTGTCAAAATGTTAATAAGTTGTGGATAAATTCATGTTGCGAACCCGCAACGAGGCCTCGGTCGTGTTGAGACCGCTGTGCAAATCCGGGTTTTTGCCTACAATGAACTACCAACTTATGCAGTTGCCATTGCTTGTTGGTTCTGGGCGCGTCAGCACATGACGCGCCCTTTTTTCATGGCGCTCTCCCTTTGAATTCAATCACTTAAGTGTCCCCGTTGATGAATAACATCAGAAACTTTTCAATCATTGCCCACATCGATCACGGCAAATCTACGCTCGCAGATCGTTTGATTCAGCGTTGCGGAGGACTTGAAGAGCGCGACATGGAAGCGCAAGTTCTCGACTCGATGGACATCGAAAAAGAACGTGGGATAACTATCAAGGCACAGACCGCTGCGCTGCAATACAAAGCGAAAGACGGTCAGGTCTACAACCTGAATTTGATCGACACACCGGGTCACGTGGACTTCTCGTATGAGGTGTCGCGTTCACTCTCTGCCTGCGAAGGCGCCTTGCTGGTGGTCGATGCTTCTCAAGGTGTGGAAGCGCAAACGGTTGCCAACTGTTACACCGCACTCGACCTTGGTGTCGAGGTTGTGCCCGTGCTCAACAAGATGGATTTGCCCAACGCCGATCCAGAGAACGCGAAGGCAGAAATTGAAGACGTCATTGGCATTGATGCCACCGACGCGATTCCATGCTCAGCCAAAACAGGTTTGGGCATCGACGAAATCTTAGAAGCCGTGGTCGCCAAAATTCCACCGCCCCAAGGTAACAAAGACGCGCCGCTGCGCGCCATGATCATCGACAGCTGGTTTGACAGTTACGTGGGTGTGGTGATGTTGGTGCGTGTGGTCGATGGCCGTTTAGGCAAAGGCGAGCGTTTCAAAATGATGGCCACAGAGGCTGTCTACAACGCCGACAACCTGGGCGTGTTCACCCCGGGCAACGAGCCACGTCAGTCGCTCGAAGCCGGTCAAGTGGGCTACATCATTGCGGGCATCAAAGAGTTGCAAGCCGCCAAGGTGGGTGACACCATCACCTTGGAAAAGAAACTGCCCAACAACTTAGGCCCTGCTGAACAAGCCTTGCCTGGTTTTAAAGAAATTCAGCCTCAGGTGTTTGCGGGTCTGTACCCCACTGAAGCCAACCAATACGACGGCCTGCGCGATGCGCTGGAAAAGCTCAAGCTCAACGACGCGTCTTTGCAATACGAACCCGAAGTGTCGCAAGCGCTGGGCTTTGGTTTCCGTTGTGGCTTCTTAGGGCTTTTGCACATGGAAATCGTGCAAGAGCGCTTGGAGCGCGAGTTTGACCAAGACTTGATCACGACCGCGCCAAGCGTGGTCTACCAAGTGGTCATGCCTGGTGACGAAGTGGTGATGGTTGAAAACCCATCCAAGATGCCTGACCAAGGCAAGTTGCACGAAATTCGCGAACCCATCGTGACGGTGCACTTGTACATGCCGCAAGACTACGTGGGCGCGGTGATGACACTGGCCAACCAAAAGCGCGGCGTGCAAATGAACATGGCATACCACGGTCGCCAAGTGATGTTGACCTACGAAATGCCTTTGGGCGAAATCGTGCTCGACTTCTTTGACAAACTCAAATCGGTCTCACGCGGCTACGCCTCGATGGACTATGAGTTCAAAGAGTACCGCGCCTCGGATGTGGTGAAGGTCGACATCTTGCTCAACGGCGAGAAGGTGGATGCCTTGTCCATCATCGTGCACCGTTCGCAGTCGCAGTACCGTGGCCGTGCGGTGGTAGCCAAGATGCGCGAAATCATCAGCCGTCAGATGTATGACGTGGCGATTCAAGCCGCCATTGGTGCCAACATCATTGCGCGCGAGACCATCAAGGCTTTGCGCAAGAACGTGCTGGCAAAATGCTATGGCGGCGACATCAGCCGCAAACGCAAGCTGCTTGAGAAGCAAAAAGCAGGTAAAAAACGCATGAAGCAAATTGGCTCAGTTGAGGTTCCACAAGAAGCCTTCTTGGCCATTTTGCAGGTGGAGGATTAATGGCGACGTTGACCGCATTCGTACTGGCCGCCTTTCTGGGCTACGCTGGTTTTTGGTATGTGGGCATGATTGAGGGCAACTTTGCCTTGCTCATGTTCATGGCCACCGTGGTGACCGGTATCTACTGGTTGGCCGAGCAGTTCTATTTCTTGCCTCAGCGCAAAGCCGCGGCTGAAGCACTGCAAGCGCAAGCTGACAAGCGCACCGCCGAGTTGCATGCCCAAGGCATTGCTCAGACCGATGTGAATGTGACCGAGGCCAAAGAGCGTCTGTACATGCAGCCTTGGTGGCTGGATTGGACAGCGGGTTTGTTCCCCGTCATCGCCGTGGTGTTTGTGTTGCGCTCCTTTTTGTTTGAGCCTTTCAAAATCCCATCCGGTTCGATGATTCCCACCTTGTTGGTGGGCGACTTGATTTTGGTGAACAAATACCACTACGGTGTGCGCTTGCCCGTGCTCAACCTCAAGCTGACGGACGGCAATCCCGTGCAGCGTGGTGACGTCATGGTGTTCCGCTACCCACCCAAGCCCAGCCTCGACTACATCAAGCGTGTGGTCGGTGTGCCCGGTGACGAAGTGGCTTACCTGAACAAGCAACTTACCATCAATGGCCAAGCTGTGAGCAAAGAAGTTCGCACCGATTTCTTTGAAGAAGACAGCATGCGCTACATCTCTCAGTTTGAAGAAAAGCTGCCCTTGGGTAGCAAGTCAAGCGAGATGACTGGCGTGCGTACCCACAATTTGCTGAATGACAAAGACCGCCCCTCATTCGTGCCGGGCGCTGACGACTTTGCGTTCAAAGACAACTGTCGCTACACCGTCGAAGGCGTGACCTGCAAAGTACCCGCCGGCCACTACTTCATGATGGGTGACAACCGCGACAACTCACTCGACTCGCGCTACTGGGGCTTTGTGCCAGAGAAAAACATTGTGGGCAAAGCCTTCTTTGTTTGGATGAACTTTGGCAGCCTCTCGCGCATCGGCGCATTTCAATGACCTCACGCGCACGCTCAGACCGACCCAGCCCGTCTCAACAACACATCCTTGAGACGCTTCAAGCGCGTCTCGCGTACACCTTTCAAAACCCTGCGTTGCTCACGCAGGCCTTGACGCATCGCAGCTTCAGCTCGGACCACTACGAACGCTTGGAGTTCTTGGGCGACTCGGTGCTCAATTTGGCCATTGCCAATTTGCTGTACCAACGCCTGAACACTTTGCCCGAAGGCGACCTCTCGCGTGTGCGCGCCAACTTGGTCAAGCAAGACACGTTGCACCATTTGGCGGTTGAGCTGGGCTTGTCGGGCATCTTGCGATTGGGCGAAGGCGAGATGAATTCGGGTGGCCAAAAGCGCCCCTCCATCTTGGCCGATGCCTTAGAGGCTGTGCTGGGTGCGGTGTACCTTGACGCAGGCTATGCAGCCGCAGACGCCTTGGTGCAACGCATTTTTTCCAAGGTCGAGGTGAACCCCGAGATGCAAGCGGTTGGCAAAGATGCCAAAACGGAGTTGCAAGAATGGCTGCAAGCGCGTAAGTTCAAGCTGCCTATCTACCGTGTGGTCGGCACCTTGGGTGCGGCGCACAAACAAACCTTTGACGTGGAATGTGAAGTTCCCGAACTGGCCCGCTGCGAGCGTGGCATTGGCGGCTCGCGCCGCGCAGGAGAGCAAGCCGCCGCAGCAGCCATGCTCCAAATCATCAAAGACAACGGGCTCAAATAATGGCGACTCCTCCAAAAAACGAACAATCCCTTCAAGACATCGACGCCATGCTGGCTGCCAGCAAAGGCAACCGTGTCGTGGCCAGCCAAGCGGTGGTGGCGCCTGCCGACCAACGCTGTGGCCTGATTGCCATCGTGGGCAAACCCAACGTGGGCAAGTCGACCTTGCTCAATGCGTTGGTGGGCCAAAAAATCAGCATCACCTCACGCAAGGCGCAAACCACGCGTCACCGCATCACCGGCATGCACACCCAAGGCGCATCGCAATATGTGTTTGTGGACACGCCTGGTTTTCAAACCATCCACGGCAACGCCTTGAACAAATCACTCAACAAAGCCGTGCAAGGCGCTGTGGGCGATGTGGACGTGGTGTTCTTGGTGGTCGAGGCAGGTAGCTTTACCCCCGCTGACGAAAAAGTGCTGTCGCTGCTCGCGCCTGGCATTCCCACCATCTTGGTGGCGAACAAGCTCGACACGATGAAAAACCGTCCCGAGATCATGCTGTGGCTGCAGTCCATGCAAGAGCGCCACCCCTTTGCCGAAATCGTGCCCATGTCGGCCAAAAACGACAAAGATGTGCAGCGCCTCTTGGGCATCGCCGAAAAATACCTGCCCGAGCAAGCCTGGATGTACGCCGCTGACGAGCTGACCGACCGCAGCGAAAAATTCATGGCCGCCGAAATGGTGCGTGAAAAATTGTTCCGCCTGACCGGTGACGAATTGCCTTACACCTCGACCGTCGTCATCGACAAGTTCGAAGAAGAAAAGGGCAAGACCAAAGGCGTCAAACGCTTGGTGCGTATTGCCGCCACCATCGTGGTGGAGCGCGATGGTCACAAAGCCATGGTCATCGGCGACAAAGGTGAGCGCTTGAAGCGCATGGGCATGGAAGCCCGCACCGAGTTGGAAAAGCTCTACGACGCCAAAGTGTTCTTAGAGCTGTGGGTCAAAGTCCGCTCCGGTTGGGCCGACGATGCAGCGCGGGTGCGTAGCTTTGGCTACGAGTAAATCCAGCACCTTCACCATGTCGCGGGGCATTCCCCGCATTCAGGACGAGCCTGCGTTCGTGGTGCACCGCTACGACTGGAGCGAGTCCAGCCTGATTTTGGAAACCTTCACCCGCCACTTTGGTCGGGTGGCCTTGGTGGCCAAAGGCGCTAAAAAACCCAGCTCTAACTTTCGCCCTGTGCTGCTGCCTTTGCAGCCGCTGTACGTCAGCTATTCCGGCGATGCCGAAATTCGCACCTTGAAGGGCGCTGAATGGGTGGGCGGTCACATCATGCCCACAGGCGAAGCGCTGCTGTCGGGCTATTACATCAATGAGTTGCTGCTGCGCTTGTTGGCACGCGACGACCCGCATCCCAGTTTGTTTGACCTGTACCGCCAAGTGGTTCAGGTGTTGGCCTCTGGCCACGAAGGCACGATTGCCCCTGCGCTGCGCGCCTTTGAATTGCTGCTGCTGCGCGACATTGGTTTCTTGCCCGAACTCAACGCCCAAACCCTCACGCTTGCGGCCTTGCAGCCCGATGCCTTGTATGTGCTGGTGGCCGAAGGCGGCCTGCGTACCCACAACGCGCAAGACCGCACGGGCCTCGCTGGCAACGTGTGGCTGCAGCTGCACGACAGCCTGTCCACAGACGCGCCATTCACCGCCACGCTGCGTTTGTGTGCCGAGATGCCACCCGAGCAACGCAACGCCTTGCAGGGCCAGCTACGGGCCTTGCTGCACTACCATTGCGGGGTCAAAACACTGCGCACTCGGCAGATGATGATTGACCTGCAATCCCTTTGATTCACGCCATGTCCCAACACACAAAAACCGCCTTGTCGGTCAACCTCAACAAAGTGGCCTTGGTGCGCAACACCCGCCATTTGGGCATCCCCAGCGTCACGCGTGCGGCCACCCTGTGCCTAGAGGCGGGCGCTGCGGGCATCACCGTGCACCCACGCCCTGACGAGCGCCATATCCGCGCTGGTGATGTGCATGACTTGGCGGCGTTGCTCAAGGCCTGGCCCGACCGCGAGTTCAACATCGAAGGCAACCCGTTTCACAACCTGATGGACTTTGTGCGCCAAGTGCGCCCCCATCAAGTGACCTTTGTGCCCGACAGCGAAGGCCAGTTCACCAGCGACCACGGCTGGACTTTTCCACAAGACGCCGAGCGCTTGAAGCCCCTCATCGCCGAAGCCAAAGCCCTTGGAGCGCGCGTGAGCCTGTTCATGGACCCTGTGCCTGAGGCCATGGCTGCGGCCAAAGCCGTCGGCGCTGACCGTGTGGAGCTGTACACCGAGACCTATGCCTCAACCTATGGCACGCCCAAACAAGCTTCAACGTTGGCCGCTTTCAAAGCCACCGCTGAAGCCGCCCTGAAGGCTGGCCTTGGCATCAACGCAGGCCACGACCTGAACCGCGACAACCTGCACACCTTCGTCGCCACCGTGCCCGGCGTGCAAGAGGTGTCCATCGGCCACGCCTTGATTGCCGACGCGCTAGAGCTGGGCTACACAGAAACTGTTCGCGCCTACAACGCGTGCATGTCGCAGGCTTAAGGCAATAAATGATTTACGGCATCGGCACCGACATTTGCGACATTCGCCGTATCCGTGCGTCTTTAGAAAAGCACGGCGAGCGTTTTGCGCAAAAGGTGTTGAGCGACAACGAGATGAACACCTACCGCGCCCGCAGCGAGCGTTGGCCCGAGCGCGGTGTGCGCTATGTGGCCACGCGCTTTTCGGCCAAAGAGGCATTCAGCAAAGCGGTGGGTTTGGGCATGCGCATGCCCATGACGTGGCGCTTGTGCGAAGTGGCCAAGCTGCCCAGCGGGCAGCCGACCATCGTCTTGCACGGTGTGCTCAAAGATTGGTTTGAAGCCAAAGGCTTGAGCGCCCACGTCAGCGTGAGCGATGAGTCTGATTACGCCACCAGTTACTGTGTTGTTGAAAAGAACAGCTGAAACGAACCTCTGATTTATGTCTCACCACGCCCCCCTCATTCTTGACATCGCAGGCACCCAGCTGACCGCCGCTGACCGCACGCGCTTGAAACACCCGCTCACAGGCGGCGTGATTTTGTTTGGTCGCAACTGGGCCAACCGCCAACAGCTCACCCAGCTGTGTGCGGACATCAAGGCTGTGCGCGACGATTTGTTGATTTGTGTAGACCACGAAGGCGGGCGCGTGCAGCGCTTTCGCACCGATGGCTTCACGCACATCCCACCCATGCGCGCCTTGGGCGAGCTGTGGATGAAAGACAAAAAGGGGCAGCCCGGTAGTGGCGCTATGGCAGCGATGGACGCCGCCACCGCCAGCGGCTATGTGCTGGCCAGCGAGCTGCGCGCGTGTGGTGTGGACTTCAGCTTCACCCCCGTGCTCGACCTCGAACATGGCGAGAGTAGTGTGATTGGCGACCGTTCTTTCCACCGCGACCCACGCGTGGCTACCACGCTGGCCAAGAGCGTCATGCACGGTTTGTTGCTGGCGGGCATGGCCAACTGTGGCAAACACTTTCCGGGCCACGGCTTTGTGAAGGCTGATTCGCATGTGGATATTCCGGTCGACAAGCGCAGCCTCAAAGCCATCTTGGGCGACTGCGCATTGCCTTATCAGTGGCTCACCACCACGCTGACCAGCGTGATGCCCGCGCACGTCATCTATCCCAAGGTCGATGCCTTGCCCGCTGGCTTTTCGTCACGTTGGTTGCAAGACATCTTGCGCGGTCAGTTGCATTTCAACGGCGCCATCTTCAGCGACGATTTGTCGATGGAAGGCGCACGTCGCATCGAAGGCCGCTCGGTCAGCTTTGCCGAAGCGGGCGTGGCGGCATTGAATGCTGGCTGCGACCTCGTGCTCTTGTGTAACCAAAGCATTGGCAATGGTCATGGGGTCGATGACATGCTCGAAGGCTTGACCGAACGCCTCGTTAAAAACCAATGGCATGCCAGTGACGCCAGCGAACAACGCCGTCGCGCACTGCTGCCCAAAACTTCGCCGCTAGCTTGGGACGCGCTGATGACTCACCCCGCATACTTGCGGGCTTTGGACTTGTTGCCTTAACGCGCACATACGTTCACCACTACCCACGAAAGCTCACATGGCAACGCCCAATTACAACTACGAAAAACGCCAACGCGAGTTAGCCAAGAAAAAGAAGAAAGAAGAGAAATTGCGCGAACGCGATGCGCGCAAGAGCTCGCCCGATGGCGAGTTTGGCCAGAACCCAGAAATGCCACCCGAGCAAGACCCTGACCACGCTCAAAACCCAGACGGTGTGGTGCCAGCTGCTAACCCAGATCAAGTCTGATTTATTTGTTTTCAATAAGGAGTTCCGCCATGTTTCCTTCTCGCCGTCACTTTGCAGTTTTAGCCTTGGCCCTGAGCTGTGGCTTGGCTGCGGCGCAAAACGCCAAACCCATCAAGCTGATGGTTGGCTTTCCGCCAGGCGGCGGCACCGATGCGGTGGCCCGCATCTTGGCTGAGAAACTCAAAGACGAGTTGGGTACCCCCGTGGTGGTTGAGAACAAACCCGGTGCAGGCGGTCAACTCGCAGCGCAAGCATTGAAAGTAGCACCTGCCGATGGCTCGGTGTTGTTCCTCTCGCACGACCACACCATTTCTATCTTGCCCTTGGTGGTCAAGAACCCAGGCTACGACCCTGCACACGACTTTGCACCCGTGGCTGGCTTTGCCACCTTTGTGAACGCCTATGCTGTGTCTGGCGGCACACCTGCCAAGTCGTTCACTGAGTACGTGGCTTGGGTCAAGGCCCAAGGCGGCAAAGGAGCGGTGGGCATTCCAGCTCCAGCGTCAACGCCTGAGTTTTTGGTGAAAGTAGTGGGCGACAAGTTCAAACTCGATTTGATCTCTGCGCCATATCGCGGCAGCGCACCGATGATGGCTGACATGCTGGGTAACCAAATTGCCGCAGGTGTGGGCTCGGTGCCTGACTTCATTGAAAACCACAAGGCGGGCAAAGTGCGCGTGGTGGCGGTGTTGGGCTCTAAGCGTCAAGCGGCGCTGCCTGATGTGCCCACCTTTGCAGAGCTGGGTTTGAGCGGTTTGGAAGACATGCCTTACTACGGCATCTTCGCCCCCTCAGGCACACCACAAGCCACTATCAACCACTTCGGTGTGGCCTTGTCCAAAGTGTTGGCCATGCCCGATGTGCATGAGCAGCTCACCAAAATGGGCCTCACTGTGGGCTACATGAACTCGCACCAGTTGGAGCAACGTGAACGCGCTTACACGCAGGTGTGGACCAAGATGATCAAGAACAGTGGCTTTCAGCCCCAGTAACGCCATGGCAATCCCTTGGCTCTCTGCACTCAAAGTGATTCCCTGGGGGGATGTGATTTCTCATGCGCCCAACGTGCTTGAAAAAGCCCGCGAGCTGATGGACCGCAAGCGGGCAGAGGCGACACCACAACCCATGGCTACACCCAATGCACACGACGATGTGCCCAGCTTGGGTGAGTTGAAAAACCGGTTGCTTGCAGCGAATATGCAGCTTGACGAGCTGCAGCAACGCCACACCCAACTCACACACACCGTGCGCGAGCTGGCCGAACAAAACGCTGGCTTGGTGGCTGCGGTGAGCGGACTGCGTCAAACCCTTCGCCTGATGGTGGGTGGTTTGGTGCTGGCGTTTGTGGGCTTAGGTGCTGTCGTGTTCAGCCGGTTTTTCTAAACTGTACGCACCAACAAAAACGCCTCCTAGTCAATCACTAGGAGGCGTTTTGTTTTGGGGCCTAGTCGCTTTAAGCTTCGCGGCGCAAAGCAGGGAACAAAATGACATCGCGGATGCTGGGGCTGTCGGTCAGCAACATCATCAAACGGTCAATGCCAATGCCGCAGCCGCCGGTGGGTGGCATGCCGTATTCGAGGGCGCGCACAAAGTCATGGTCGTAGAACATGGCTTCGTCGTCGCCGCTGTCTTTAGCAGCCACTTGGGCGTGGAAGCGTGCAGCTTGGTCTTCGGCGTCGTTCAACTCGCTGAAGCCGTTGCCGAACTCGCGGCCTGTGATGTAGAGCTCAAAACGCTCGGTCACATCGGGCTTGTTGTCGCTGGCACGGGCCAAGGGTGAAATTTCCACAGGGTGCTCGCAGATGAAGGTGGGCTGCCACAGCTTTTCTTCCACGGTTTCTTCAAAGTACATCACTTGCAAGCTGGCCAAGCTGCGGGTGGAGAGTTTGTCTTTCTCTTCTTTGAAACCGAGTTTTTGCAAGGCGTTGATCAACCATGTGGCGTTGTCCACGTTGTCGCCCGCTTCGGTGTGCTTGAGGATGGCTTCACGAATCGTGAGGCGCTCAAACGGCTGGCTCAGGTCCACCGGCTTGCCACCGTAGGTGAGCAGCGTGGTGCCAGCGGCCTTCATGGCGGCATCGCGCACCAGCTCTTCGGTGAAGTGCATCAGGTCTTGGTAGTTCCAATACGCCGCGTAGAACTCCATCATGGTGAACTCGGGGTTGTGGCGCACCGAGATGCCTTCGTTGCGGAAGTTGCGGTTGATTTCGAACACGCGCTCAAAACCGCCCACGATCAAGCGCTTCAAGTACAGCTCAGGCGCGATGCGCAAGAACATTTCTTGGTCCAGCGCGTTGTGGTGCGTGGTGAACGGCTTGGCGTTGGCACCGCCGGGGATGGGGTGCAGCATGGGCGTTTCGACTTCGAGGAAGTTGTGTTGCACCATGAAGTCGCGAATGCCGCTGACCGCTTTGCTGCGCGCCATGAAGCGCTTGCGAGCGGTTTCATCGGTCATCAAATCGACGTAGCGTTGGCGGTATTTGATCTCTTGGTCAGCCACGCCGTGGAACTTGTCGGGCATGGGGCGCAGGCTCTTGGTGAGCATGCGGATGCTGGTGGCGTGGATGGACAACTCGCCGGTGCGGGTTTTGAACAACTTACCTTCGCAGGCCACGATGTCGCCCAAGTCCCAGTGTTTGAAATCGGCGTAGAGCTCTTCGCTCACGTCATCGCGTGTGACGTAAATCTGGATGCGACCTGTGCTGTCTTGCAGCGTGGCAAAGCTGGCCTTGCCCATCACGCGCTTGAGCATCATGCGGCCTGCCACTTTGGCGAACTGGCCTTCTTCGGTCAACACCTCGGCGGTTTTGTCGCCATGCAGCTCGTGCAAGGTGGCAGCGTGGTGCGCGGGCTTGAAATCGTTGGGGAAGGCAACGCCTTGGCCCGCGGCTTGGCGCTCGCGCATGACCTTGAGCTTCTCGCGGCGCTCGGCCATGAGTTGGTTTTCGTCGACGGGAGCGGCTTCGGGCGTGGCGGGGGTGTTGTTGTTAGACATCTAAAGGGGCGTGAGTAGGAGAGGGGCTGCCCAAAAACGTGAAAGGCAGCAAGCCTTGTATTTTAAGAGGAAGGCGCTGCCTACCCGCGTTATGCCAAACATCTGCAAAAGACTAACTTAGCTATCACCGTTAGCCTGCTTAGCTAGCTAGGCTTGACAACATAAAAACTATACGCTGTTTGCGTACAATATATGAAAGCCGTTTTTGTTGAGTTACCAGCGTTTTCGCGCTATCGAACTGACTATCTAGACGATGAAGGTTTTCGTGGGCTGCAAACGGCCATCATGAAGAACCCTGAATCGGGGGATGTCATTGAAGGTACAGGTGGGCTTCGCAAGTTGCGACACGCTGATGCGCGCCGAGGCAAGGGCAAGCGTGGTGGCTTACGAGTCATTTATTACTGGTGGGACGATGCGAGCCAGTTTTGGTTGTTTACGCTGTACGACAAAGACGAAATGACGGACTTGAGTCCTGATGAAAAGAAGGCACTCAAACACATGTTGAAAATCGAGCTGGAGGCACGGCGATGAAAAAGCGAAACCTGTTTGTAGAACTGAGCGAAGGCTTTGACGCCCTGGGTAACGCACGTGCGGGTAAACAAACGCTGCGCACGCATGTGGTGGAGGACAAACCAGCGCCGGAGGTGACAGCCGATGAACTGCTGGCGCTGCGCGAACGCCTGCATTTGTCGCGCGCTGTGTTTGCGCGTTACTTGCGCACCAAGCCGCGCACACTGGAGAACTGGGAGCAGGGGCGCGCGAAACCTAATCCACATGCGGCTTTGCTGATTCGCCTCGTCGAAAAGTATCCAGATACGGTTGAGCGATTAGCTGCAGTTTGATTAACCAATGCCCCAATGCTGCGGAAACACCCAAAGCAACCCACCCGTCATCACCAGGTACCGCGCAAACTTACCCACCGCCATGTAGGCCACGCAAGGCCAAAAGGGCAGGCGCAACCAGCCGGCGACTGCGCACAGCGGGTCGCCCACGCCAGGCAGCCAACTGAGTAAACACGCTTTGGGGCCTAAGGCGTGCAGCCAGCGCAGGGCGCGGGCGTCTTGCGCGGAGGTTTCTTTGTGTCGCACTTTGTCGCTCACCTTGTGCGCGCCGTGGCCCATCCACCAGCTGATGGCGCCGCCAATGGTGTTGCCAGCGGTGGCCACCAAAATGGCGGGCCAAAACAATTCGGGGTTGAGTTTGACCAAGCCAAACACCACGGGCTCCGAGCCCATGGGCAGCAGGGTGGCCGAGATCAGCGACACCACAAACACGGTGCTCAGGCCGTATTCGGGCAGGGCCAAGGCGGCCAGCACAGATTGCATCCAAATTTCCATGCCCGCAGTGTAGTGAGGGCCGCTGTCAATTCTTCGCAAACCCTTACAAAATCGTCATTTTCAGACCGCATGCTGAAATTTTGGGCAGGTACAATCACGCCTCCTTTTTAAGCGCCTCAACTCTTCCCACCCCATGCACATCGGTCCATACACACTGGCAAACAACCTGTTTGTCGCGCCGATGGCTGGCGTGACCGACCGGCCGTTTCGCATGTTGTGCAAACAGTTGGGTGCGGGCTATGCGGTGAGCGAGATGGTCACCTCGCGCAAAGATTTGTGGACCAGCCTCAAAACCTCACGCCGCGCCGACCACACGGGCGAGAGCGGCCCCATCGCCGTGCAAATTGCCGGCACCGATGCGGCCATGATGGCCGAGGCGGCGGTGTACAACATTGAGCGCGGTGCGCAAATCATTGACATCAACATGGGTTGCCCCGCCAAGAAGGTGTGCAACAAATGGGCGGGCTCTGCCTTGATGCAAGACGAGCCCTTGGCCATGTCCATCGTGCAAGCGGTGGTCGATGCCGCACAACCCCACAACGTGCCTGTGACCTTGAAGATGCGCACCGGCTGGTGCGACGCACACAAAAACGCCGTGGCCTTGGCCCGCGCTGCCGAAGCTGCTGGCGTGCAAATGATCACCGTGCATGGCCGCACCCGCGAGCAAGGCTACAAAGGCTTGGCCGAGTACGACACCATCACCGCTGTCAAGCAAGCCGTGCGCGTGCCCGTGGTGGCCAATGGCGACATTGACTCGCCCGAGAAAGCCAAAGAAGTTTTGAAGCTCACCGGCGCCGATGCGCTGATGATTGGTCGCGCCGCACAAGGCCGCCCTTGGATATTCCGTGAGATATCGCACTACTTGGCCACGGGCGAGCATTTGGCTCAGCCTTTGGTGGAAGAGGTGAGCCGCTTGTTGCTGGCGCACCTGGACGAGCACTACGCCCTGTATGGCGAGAGCACCGGCGTGCGCAGCGCCCGCAAACACATTGCTTGGTACATCCGCAGCTTGCCCGGTGGCGAGGCGTTTCGCCAACACATGAACACCCTAGAAGACAGCGCGTCGCAACACCGCGCCGTGGCTACCTTCTTCGATGACCTGGCGCAGGCGCATGAGCGCTTGCCCGAACCTGTTTTATTAGTAGAACCCTTAGCTTTGCATGAGTAAAAAACACATTGAAGAGGTGGTACGTGCCAGCCTCGAAACCTATTTCCGCGACCTCAAAGGCACAGAGCCCGACAACATGCACGACATGATGGTGCGCGTGGTTGAAAAACCGCTGCTCGAAGTGGTGATGCAGCAGGCCGACCACAACCAGTCGCGCGCCGCCGAATGGCTGGGCCTCAACCGCAACACGCTGCGCAAAAAACTTCTCGATCACAAACTCATCAAATAAGACTGCACCCCAATGAAAGCACTCATCTCCGTCTCTGACAAAACCGGCATCGTCGAACTCGCGCGTGACCTGCACGCCTTGGGCGTGGGCCTGATCTCCACCGGCGGCACCGCCAAGCTCTTGGCCGAACAAGGCTTGCCCGTGACCGAAGTGGCCGAAGTCACAGGCTTTCCCGAAATGCTCGATGGCCGTGTGAAAACCTTGCACCCCAAAGTGCACGGCGGCTTGCTGGCGCGCCGCGACACGCCCGAGCACATGGCTGCTTTGAAAGCGCACAACATCGACACGATTGATTTGCTCATCGTTAACTTGTATCCGTTTGAAGCTACCGTGGCCAAGCCCGGTTGCACGCTGGCCGACGCGATTGAGAACATCGACATTGGCGGCCCCGCCATGGTGCGCTCGGCCGCCAAAAATTGGAAAGACGTGGGCATCGTCACCGACGCCAGCCAATACGCGGATGTGATTGCTGAACTCAAAACCAGCGGCAAGTTGAGCGACAAGCTGCGCTTTGCCCTGTCGGTGGCCGCGTTCAACCGCATCAGCCAATACGACGGCGCGATCAGCAACTACCTCTCCAGCGTGAACTTTGAAGCTGAAAAACTGAGCGAAGAATACGTGCCCGAGCGCGCCCAGTTCAGCGGCCAGTTCAACGAGCAATACGTCAAAGTGCAAGACCTGCGTTACGGCGAAAACAGCCACCAGCAAGCCGCTTGGTACCGTGACCTCGCACCCGCTGCTGGCTCACTCGCCACCGGTGTCCAGCTGCAAGGCAAGGAACTCAGCTACAACAACATCGCCGACGCCGATGCGGCTTGGGAATGCGTGAAGAGCTTTGACACCTCAGCTTGCGTCATCGTCAAACACGCCAACCCTTGCGGTGTGGCCGTGGGTGCGAACCCGCTCGAGGCCTACAGCAAGGCCTTCCAGACCGACCCCACCAGCGCGTTCGGCGGCATCATCGCCTTCAACCGCCCCGTGGACAAGGCTGCTGCCGAAGCCGTGAGCAAGCAATTCGTCGAAGTGCTGATGGCTCCTGACTTCAGCGCCGAAGCGTTGGAAGTGTTCAAGAGCAAAGTCAACGTGCGCTTGATGAAAATCGCCTTGCCTGCCAACTACGGCGATGTGCGCAACGCTTTGGAAACCAAGCGCGTGGGCTCCGGCCTGCTGCTGCAAAGCGCCGACAACCACGAGCTGGCGCTGGCTGACTTGAAGATCGTCACCGTCAAGCAGCCCACCCCTGAAGAGCTGCATGATTTGCTGTTCGCCTGGAAAGTGGCCAAGTTCGTCAAGTCGAACGCTATCGTGTTCTGCAAAAACGGCATGACCATGGGCGTGGGCGCAGGCCAAATGAGCCGCCTCGACTCCGCCCGCATCGCCAGCATCAAGGCCGAAGCGGCCAAGCTGAGCCTGCAAAACACCGTGGTGGCCAGCGACGCCTTCTTCCCCTTCCGCGATGGCCTCGACGTGGTGGTGGACGCAGGTGCCACTTGCGTGGCCCAGCCCGGTGGCTCCATGCGCGACCAGGAAGTCATCGATGCGGCGAATGAGCGCGGCGTGGCAATGGTGTTCACCGGCGTGCGCCACTTCCGTCATTGATCGCCCCCATTGAACATTGACAACACCCACGCGCCGCGCGATGCGGCGCAGTCTGCATCGGCCGATTCCACGGCCGCTGCGCTGACGCAAGAGCCTGCATCTGTTAGCTTTGCTCAACTCGGCCTCAACGCTGAGTTACAAAGCTCGGCGACCCAAGCGGGCTTCACCGCACCCACCCCAGTTCAAGTCGAAGCCATTGGTCCCGTGCTGAATGGCCGCGATGTGCTGGCTACTGCACAAACTGGCTCTGGCAAGACGGCGGCCTATGTGCTGCCCGTGTTGCAACTGCTCATGGCCACAGCCGCGTCGCGTGACGAAGCGCCGAAGAAGCGCATCACCCAAGTGCTGGTGCTCGTGCCCACACGCGAGCTCGCCACACAGGTGAGCGACGTGTTGCGCGATTTGGCGCGGCCTCTCACGCAGTCCATCAAAGTAGGCACGGTGTTTGGTGGCGTGTCCATCAACCCGCAAATGATGAGCTTGCGCAGCGGTGCCGATGTGGTGGTGGCCACGCCCGGCCGCTTGCTCGACCTAGTCGATCACAACGCCTTGAACTTGGGCCAAGTGCAGCACCTGGTGTTGGACGAAGCCGACCGCTTGCTCGACCTCGGCTTTGCCGAAGAGTTGCACCGCATCTTGGCGCTGCTACCTACCAAGCGACAAAACTTGTTGTTCAGCGCCACCTTCGAGCCTGCAGTGCAAACCTTGGTCGAGGCGCTGCTGAGCAACCCCGCGCGCATCACCATTGCGCACACTGAAGCACACACGCCCGACATTGCACAACGTGCGATTCAGGTGGACGAAAAAAGCCGCACGACCTTGCTGCGCCACCTGATCAAAACCCACGCGTGGAAGCGTGTGTTGGTCTTTGTGGCCACGCGTTACGCGTGTGAGCATGTGGCCAACAAGCTCTACAAAGCAGGCGTGTTTGCCACCGCGTTTCATGGCGAGATGAGCCAAGGCGCGCGCCAAGATGTGTTGGCCGAGTTTAAAGAAGAACGTTGGGAAGTGGTGGTCACCACCGACCTCGCGGCGCGTGGCATCGACATCGCGCAGCTGCCTGTGGTGGTCAACTACGACTTGCCACGTTCAGCCACCGACTACACCCACCGCATTGGCCGCACAGGCCGCGCGGGCGCAAGTGGCGAAGCGGTGAGCTTTGTCACCGCCGCCACGCTGGCGCATTGGCAGCTGATTCAAAAGCGCCAAAAGATTCAGCTGCCGGTCGAAGTGCTGGAAGGCTTTGAGCCCACCGAAGTGCCGCCTCCTGTGTCGCCACTCAATGACGGTACCGGCGGCATCAAAGGCAAACGTCCAAGCAAGAAGGACAAGTTGCGGGCGGCTGCGGCTGCGGCAGCGACAAAAGACGAGCGACCAGAACCACCAAGCGAATAAGCCTCAGCTCTGAAATTCTGCAAATGAAAAAGCCACCTGCGAAGGTGGCTTTTTTTGTGGGCGCTTGCGAATCAGCGCAAATCATCCATTAACGATCAGTCGTTGTTGTCATCGTCCAAACCATCCAAGGCATGACGCTCTTGGTATTCCTGTGCTTCACCGGCGGGGCGTTTGGTGCGCACGCCGTGTTTGGCCAAGATCTCGACGTAAAACTGTTTGGCTTCTTTTGCCACAGCATCGTCGATGCAGGTGATGACGTTGGCCAAGTGCACCACTTCAGCGGTTTCTTCGGTCAAGCCGAATTTGCAATCGAAATCCCAAAAGTCGGCACCTTCCGGCAGATCGCGACGGCGCTCACGCTTGAGGTATTTGCGAATGTCGTGTTTGATGGCTTCGAGCAAACGGTCGGGGTGTTTGCCTTCGACTTGAAGTTGGAATGTTTTTTTCATGAAAGTCCTTGTGGGAAAAACGCCCGAGAAGGACGAGAAGAGAGAAAGAGTTAAGGGCGAAGGTTGTACTTGAGCTGAAACGTCACCGCGCCATGCAGTTTGGCACCGATGGTGGAAACAAAGCCCACGTTCAAACCGCGTGGTCCGTCTGTCGATGCCGCAGGTGCAGCCACTAGAGGCCGAGCCACTGTGCGTTTTTTCATAGCTGCGCAAAGACCTCTGCGGCCACTGACACGGTTTGGGCAATGTCTGCCTCGGTGTGTGCTGCGCTCACAAAGCCTGCTTCGTACAAGGCCGGTGCGATGTACACGCCACGGTCGAGCAAGCCGTGGAACAGCTTGTTGAATTTGGGGCTGTCGCTGGTCATGACCTTGGCGTAGTTGTGTGGCAGCTCTGGCAACAAGAAGAAGCCAAACATGCCGCCTTGGCAATCGGCGCTGAAGGGCACACCCGCTTTGGCGGCCGCCGTTGTGAGGCCGTCGACCAAGCTTTGTGTGCGGGCACTTAGCGCGTCAAAGAAGCCGGGCTTGGCAATTTCGCGCAAGGTGGCCAAGCCGCAAGCGGTGGCCACAGGGTTGCCGCTCAAAGTGCCTGCTTGGTACACAGGGCCAGTGGGGGCGAGCTGCTGCATGATGGCGCGTGGGCCACCAAAGGCCGCCAGCGGCATGCCGCCGCCAATGACTTTGCCCAGCACCGTGATGTCGGGCTGAAAGCCTGGAATGAGTTGGGCGTACACGCTTTGCGCACTGCCCAACGCGACGCGGAAACCGGTCATCACTTCGTCAAACACAAACAGCGCGCCGTATTCGGTACACAGCTCGCGGCAGCGTTTCATGAAGGGCACAGACGCGCGCACAAAGTTCATATTGCCTGCGATGGGTTCAATCATCACGCAGGCCAGTTCTTTGCCGTGCAACTTGAAGGCTTCTTCGAGTTGCTCAATGTTGTTGTACTCGAGCACCAAGGTGTCGCGCACCACTTCAGGCGGCACACCCGCGCTGGTGGGGTTACCAAAAGTGGCAAGGCCCGAGCCTGCTTTGACCAGCAAGGCATCACAGTGGCCGTGGTAGCAACCTTCAAACTTGATGAACTTGCTGCGGCCCGTGGCACCGCGTGCCAAGCGCAAAGCGCTCATGCCGGCTTCGGTGCCGGAGCTGACCAAACGCACCATCTCCATCGATGGCACATGCTTCAAAATTTCTTCGGCCAGTTCAATTTCGCGCTCGGTCGGTGCGCCGAATGAGAAGCCATCCAAGGCCGCTTTTTGCACAGCTTCAAGCACCACGGGGTTGCCGTGGCCCAAAATCATCGGGCCCCAAGAGCCGATGTAGTCGATGTACTTTTGGCCGTTGGCATCCCAAAAGTAAGCGCCTTGGGCGCGTTGCACAAAGCGCGGTGTGCCGCCCACGGCGCGAAACGCGCGCACGGGCGAGTTCACGCCACCGGGGATGACTTTGGCGGCGCGGTCAAACAGGGTTTGGTTCAAATCGGTCATGGTCTTCAGATGTCAATGTTTGGTTTCATGTCGAGGCAGCGAGAAGTCTTCGGCGGTGGCTGGCAGACCATCGCTGTCTTCGCCTGCCTCGTCTTCTTCAGCCCAAAACAAGCGGTCGGGCACGATGTGGCCCATGCCTGGGCGAAAGCCGCTGTTGAGGCTTTGGTCGAGGTAATTCAAGGCTTCGTGTGTGGCCAGCTCTAGGTCGGTGCCTGCGGCCAACACAGCCGCCAGCGTGATGCTGAGGGTGTCGCCTGCGCCAGAGAACATGGCGTCAAAACGCTCAAAACGTTCGCTCACCATCACGGTGTGGGCGGTGGCCAAGGCGTTTTCTACATGTTGGTCGGGGTGGTTGATGCCGGTCACCAGCACGTAGGGCACGCCCACTTCGGCGGCGGCGCGCGCAATGTCGCGCGGGCTGGGGCTTTTCTCATTGCTCCACTCGGGCAGCAGCCAGCGCCACAAGGTGTTGTGGTTGCCCACCAGCACCGTGGTTTGGGGCAAGATCAATTCGCGGAAAGCGTCGAGGTAGGCGTCAATTTGTTCGTCTTCCCACCACGAGAGGTTGGGCATGTAGGCGACCACTGGCACTTCGGCGTAATCGGTGCTGATTTCGGCAATCACGCTGAGGTTGTCGGGGTTGCCGCAAAAGCCTACCTTGATGATTTGCACGCTGATGTCTTCCAGCACGCTGCGGGCTTGTTCGGCCACGGCGTCATCGTCAAAGGCGATGTGGTCAAAAATTTCAGCGGTGTCGCGCATGTAAGCACCCGTCACCACCGGCAGCGCGTGAGCGCCTACTGACGCAGCGGCCAGCACATCGGCTGACAAGCCACCGGCACCACTGGGGTCGTTGGCATTGAAAACCAGCACACAGGGGGGCGCGGCGCTGGTTTCGTCAGACAGCACAAGTTCAGGAGAGGGTGGGGTGTTTTCTGGCGCCATGGGTGGGTCGATACAATGCTTTTCATTCTATGCGTTGACGAAAGAAATACTGTGGCTAATACCTGGATGTGTCTGATTTGTGGATGGATTTATGACGAAGAGACCGGCGCGCCCGAGCACGGCATCGCCCCCGGCACTGCTTGGGCCGATGTGCCCATGAACTGGACCTGTCCAGAGTGCGGCGCGCGCAAAGAAGACTTTGAAATGGTCCAAATCTAAACCTCATGGAAGTACGTGCGCAGTTTGAAAGCCATGTGCTGGCCTTGCTGCGCCACCGTCCAGCCGTGCATTTGCATTCGGCTCGGCAGTTGGAGCTGATGTGTCAGCGTCAGCTCGATGCTGAAACCCTTCCTGGTTGGCGTACCTTTTGGTCGTTGGCCACCCATTTTTTTGAAGGCTTGCGTCTGGCCCCTGGCCGCAGCATCGACGCGCCTGAGGCCAGTGCCGCCTCACAAGTATTGAGTGGCTTGCTGCTGCGCGAGCAATTCAATGAGCACGACATGCCCATCGAAGACAGCTTGCAAGTCATCAACCATCTGCTGTTTTTAGAACAAGCCGACGTGATTTCGCAGCGCTTGGTGAGCATCCTGAACGATTGGTCTGAGTCGCCTGAGTTGGACCTGCCCACCGAGGCCCAACTGGATGTGCAAAGCATGGCCCAACTTGCCCAAGATGTGCAGTTGACGGCCGTGCAACAAGTGGCCGATTCATTGGCGGTGCAACTGGCGCGCTTGCGTGCCAAGCGCGTCGCCGACGACATCAAAGCCAGCCTGAGCGGCGCCCAAGAGGTGAGCCGCTTGCTGCAGCACTTTGCAGTGGGCAGCGTGCGTGAGCCGCAGGCGAATGTGCTGGCGGCCCTCAGAGGCGAATAGCCTCTTGTACCGCCTCGCTTCTTACTTCACCTTCTTCACCACCCCATACCGCTCGAGTGTGAGCTTGCGTGCCTCGGCGTGATCAACGATGGGGCTGGGGTAATCGCGGCCCAACACAAAGCCGGCAGCTTCTAACTCGATGGGCTTAGCCAACCACGGCGCGTGGATGGCTTTGTTGCTGAGCTTGGCCAGCGCGGGCACGTAGCGGCGAATGAACTTGCCCTCGGGGTCAAATTTTTCACTTTGGTTGGTGGGGTTGAAGATGCGAAAGTAGGGCTGTGCATCGCAGCCGCTAGAACTGGCCCACTGCCAGCCGCCGTTGTTGGCGGCGAGGTCAAAGTCGTTCAGATGCTCGGCAAAATAGCGCTCGCCCCAGCGCCAATCAATGCCAAGGTCTTTGGTCAAAAAGCTGGCCACCACCATGCGCAGGCGGTTGTGCATGTAGCCGGTTTGGTTGATTTGCGCCATCGCCGCATCGACCAGCGGGTAGCCTGTGCGGCCTTCGCACCAAGCCGCAAACAGTTCTTTGGCGTGCTTGTGGTGGTCCCACTTGATTTCGTCGTACTCAGGCTTGAAGGCGCCCGTCACCACGCGCGGGTGGTGGTGCAAGATTTGGTGATAAAAATCGCGCCAAATCAGCTCCGATAGCCACGTCTCAGCGCCTTTGGAGCCCACCAACATGCGTTTGTACGCGGTGGAGGCCAGCTGGCGAATGGACACCGTGCCAAAGCGCAAATGCACGCCCAAGTAGCTGGGGCCTTTGATGGCGGGGAAGTTGCGCGTGTCGTCGTACTTGTCCATGCGGTCGAAGAAGTCTTCAAACAAGGCCAAGCCGCCGGGGCTGCCGGTGGGCACGTGCAAGCTGCTGAGGTTGGTGGGCTCAAAGCCAATGTCGGCCAATGTGGGGACGGGCACTTGGTAGGCCTTGGGCCGCGCGGCCAAGGCCTTGATGTACTTGCCCACGGGGTAGGACTTCAGATAAAAGTCGTTGACCTTTTGCAGCCATGCGTTTTTGTAGGGGGTGAACACGCCGTAGGGCTTGCCCATTTGGGTCAGCACCTCGCTGCGCTCAAAAATGACATGGTCTTTGAAGGTTTGAAAACCAATACCAAAGTTGGCCAAAGCACCGCGCACATGGGCGTCACGGGCCAATGCATCCGGCTCGTCGTCGTGGTTGGCAAACACCTCTTGCACGCCCAGCTCGTGGGCGAGGCGAGGCACTTCATCAGCGGCCACGGCGTGGCGCACGATGAGGCCTGCACCGGCAAGGCCCGCCACGGCGTGCAGCTCGGCATCCAGCGCCACCAGTGACTCGCGGATGAACTCCACACGGCGGTCCGCGCGGGGCAGGCTGTCCAAGATGGCCTTGTCAAACACAAACACGCAATACACTTGTTTGCAGCTTTTGAGGGCGTGAAACAGCGCCGCGTTGTCAAACGCGCGCAGGTCGCGGCGGAACCACATCAGCCCTTTGTCCACGTGGGGCAAGTGGTGTGCGGATTTAGACGACTGACTAGGCATGTTCACCCTTTAAAATTGCAATATGACCGCTGATTCTGCCTCCATCAACCTGACGCATCATTTTTTGATTGCCATGCCCGGTTTGGAAGACGAGGCTTTTGCCAAAAGCGTGGTCTATGTGTGTGAGCACAGCGAACGCGGCGCACTCGGTCTGGTCATCAACAAACCCAGCGACTTGTCGATGGAAGGTTTGTTTGAAAAAGTCGACTTGCCCCTGCATCGCCAAGACTTGATGAATGCCCCTGTGCTGCAAGGCGGGCCAGTGCACACCGAACGCGGCTTTGTGTTGCACGATGCCATGCTGGTCGATGTGCCTACGGATGAAGCGGGCCAAGATGATGTCATTGAAGCAGCCCAAGAGGCTGCGGCCTTGAGCGCCGTGAGCAACAAAGAACCGGCCAAAGAATCTGTTTATGCCTCCACCATGACCATTCCCGGTGGCTTGGAAATGACCACCTCCAAAGACGTGCTCGAAGCCTTGTCGATGGGGGCTGGCCCCACACGTGTGCTGATTTCTCTGGGCTATTCGGCTTGGGGTGAAGGCCAGCTGGAGTCCGAGCTGGCCGAGAACAGCTGGCTCACGGTGGGTGCCGATACGGCTGTGATTTTTGACACGCCGGTGGACCAACGCTACGAACGTGCCATGAAGCTGCTGGGCTTGGAGTCGTGGATGCTCTCTAGCGAAGTGGGGCATTCATGAGCGACGTTGTGAATGTGAACGCGGCCAGCGATGCGGCATTGCAAGCGGGCGCACCGTTGGTCTCTGCGGCCAAGCCTGTTGTGCCACCGCACTTTCAATCTTTCTTGGCGTTTGACTTCGGTGTCAAACGCACCGGCGTGGCCTATGGCAGCCGCATGTTGCGCGAGGCACAGCCGCAAGCCACGGTGAATGCCGAAGGCGATGCTCGCTGGACCCTCATCACTAAACGCATTGCTGAGTGGCAGCCAGACGCGTTGGTGGTGGGCGTGCCGTATCACCCAGACGGCGCGGCACACGAGAACACGGCCAAGGCCAAAAAATTTGCACGCCAACTCAACGGCCGCTTCAACCTG
This sequence comes from Limnohabitans sp. INBF002, assembly GCF_027924905.1. Taxonomy (NCBI): domain Bacteria; kingdom Pseudomonadati; phylum Pseudomonadota; class Betaproteobacteria; order Burkholderiales; family Comamonadaceae; genus Limnohabitans; species Limnohabitans sp. INBF002. The sequence goes on along the minus strand of NZ_AP027055.1, from coordinate 2,002,065 downwards.
CCTGTGTTTGAAGTGGACGAGCGTTACAGCACCACCGAAGCCCACAGTCAAGGCGCCAAAGATGCAGACGCTGCATCGGCTTGCATCATCCTCAACCAATTTTTTCGAGAGAACTTATGAGTACCCACGGAAACCTCATGCTGGACGCAGAGAGCTTGTACAAAGAGCTGCTCAAAGGCGTGCGCAGCATGCTCACGCCCACCACACGTTTGGTGGGCATCACTTCAGGTGGTGCTTGGCTGGCCGCACGTTTGCAAAAAGATTTGAAGCTCGAAGGCGAGGCCGGCAGCATCTCATCCGCCATGCACCGCGACGACTTCGCGCAACGCGGCTTGGCCGATGGCGGCCAAACCAAGCTGCCGTTTGAAGTGAATGGCGCGCACCTCATCGTGCTCGACGATGTGCTCTACACCGGTCGCACCATCCGCGCCGTGCTCAATGAGTTGTTTGACTACGGCCGTCCTGCCAATGTGCAGCTGGCCGTGTTGGTGGACCGCGGTGGCCGCGAGCTGCCCATTCAGGCCGACTACGCGGCAGCCCGTGTGGCACTGCCCGCCACCCAATCGCTGGCGCTGACCAAAGACGACCACGGCCAATTTAATTTTTCAGTGAAGGGCTGATGACAAGAACTCCTATGCTCTACAAACGCAACCCCCAACTCAACAAAAACGGCGAGCTGATTCACCTGCTCTCCACCGAAGGTTTGTCACGCGACATCCTCACCCACATCTTGGACACCGCCGCCAACTTCGTCTCGGTCAACGATCGCGAAGTGAAGAAGGTGCCACTCTTGCGCGGCAAGAGCGTGTTCAACCTGTTTTTTGAAAACAGCACACGCACGCGCACCACGTTTGAAATTGCCGCCACACGTTTGTCGGCCGATGTGTTCAACCTCGACATTGCGCGTTCATCCGCAGCGAAAGGCGAGTCGCTGCTTGACACCATCGCCAACTTGAGCGCGATGGCGGCTGATATTTTTGTGGTGCGCCACAGCGAGTCGGGCGCGCCGTATCTGATTGCTGAACATGTCGCACCCCATGTGCACGTGGTCAACGCCGGTGACGGCCGTCACGCACACCCCACGCAGGGCTTGCTGGACATGTACACCATCCGTCACTACAAAAAAGATTTCACCAACCTCACCGTGGCCATCGTGGGCGACGTGTTGCACTCGCGTGTGGCGCGCTCTGACATTCACGCGCTCACCACTCTCGGCTGCGCCGAAGTGCGCGTGGTGGGCCCCAAGACCTTGGTGCCCAGCGACTTGTCGGCCATGGGTGTGAAGGTGTTCAACAACCTCGAAGAAGGCATCAAGGATTGCGACGTGGTCATCATGCTGCGCTTGCAAAACGAGCGCATGAGCGGTGCCTTGTTGCCATCGAGCCAAGAATATTTCAAGTCGTTTGGTCTCACGCAAGAGAAGTTGCAATTGGCCAAACCCGACGCCATCGTGATGCACCCTGGTCCCATCAACCGCGGGGTGGAGATTGACTCTGCCGTGGTCGATGGACCGCAAAGTGTCATCTTGTCGCAGGTGACGTTTGGTATTGCTGTGCGTATGGCCGTGATGTCCATCGTGGCGGGGAATGAAGCATGAACATCCTGATTCAAAACGGTCGTGTCATCGACCCAGCCTCTGGCTTTGACCACACCGCTGATGTGGCGGTGGCTGATGGCCACATCGTGGCGATTGCCAAAGCAGGCGAGAAGTTGCCCGCCAACTTCAAGGCCGAACAAACCATCGACGCCAAGGGCTGCATCGTCGCGCCCGGCTTGGTCGACTTGCAAGTGCGCTTGCGCGAACCCGGCTACGAACACGAAGGCATGCTGGCCTCCGAGCTCACCGCCGCTGTGGCCGGTGGTGTCACCAGCCTCGTGTGCCCACCCGACACAGACCCCGTGTTGGACGAGCCAGGCTTGATTGAGATGCTCAAGTTCCGCGCCGAAAAACTGCACCGTGCGCGCGTGTTTCCGCTGGGCGCACTCACACGTGGTTTGAAAGGCGAAGTACTGACCGAAATGTCAGACCTCACCGACGCAGGTTGCGTGGGCTTTAGCCAAGCCGAAGTGCCGTTGGAAAACACCCAAGTGCTGCAACGCGCTTTGCAATACGCGGCCACTTTTGGATACACCGTGTGGTTGCGTCCGCAAGAAATGCATTTGGGCAAGGGCGTGGCAGCCAGTGGCCCGCTCGCCACCCGTTTGGGTTTGGGCGGCGTGCCTGTGGCAGCTGAGACCATTGCCCTGCACACCATCTTCGCTTTGATGCGCAGCACCAAAGCCCGTGTGCACTTGTGTCGCATCTCGAGCGCCGAAGGCGTAGAGCTGGTGCGTGCTGCCAAGAAAGAAGGCTTGGCAGTGACGGCTGATGTGAGCATCAACTCCCTTCATTTGAGCGACCACGACATTGGCTACTTCGACAGCCGCGCACGCGTGACGCCTGTGTTGCGCCAACAGCGCGACCGCGAGGCACTGCGTGCGGCGCTGGCCGACGGCACCCTCGATGCTTTGGTGTCTGACCACACGCCCATCGACAACGATGGCAAGGCTTTGCCATTTGCCGAAGCCGAATCGGGTGCGACGGGCTTAGAGCTGTTGCTCAGCCTCTCGCTCAAGTGGGCACAGGACAGCAAAGTGAGTGTGCTGCGTGCTTTGGACGTGTTGACGGCACAGCCCGCCAAAGTGTTGGGCAAAGTGCAAGGTCAAAGCAACAGCTTGGGCCAGTTGCATGTGGGCGGTGTGGCCGACATCGTGGTGTTTGACCCCACGGTTGAATGGCATGTCACACCCGATGCCTTGCATAGCCAAGGCAAGCACACACCGTTTGCGTTTGACATGACAGGCATGTCTTTGCCTGCACGCGTCAAAGCCACCTTGGTGGCGGGTCGCGTGGCCTACCAAGCGGCTTGATGCGCAGCTTGCACGCCATCGCCAAGTTTCTGCGCGTCATCGCGCAGGTCTTGCGTGGCTATTGGATGGTGCGCACCGCATTCCCCAAACTCAGCGACGAGCAACAAGCCCGTGCAGTCGAGGTATGGGCGCGCGGCATGTTGGCCATCATCGGCATTGAGGTGCGCGTCAAAGGCCACCCGGCACAGGGCCCTGTCTTGATGGCGGCCAACCATATTTCGTGGCTCGACATCTTGGTGATGCATGCCGCTTGCCATTGCCGCTTTGTGGCCAAGTCTGAAATTCGCAGCTGGCCTTTGGTGGGCGTGCTGACCACCGGCGGTGGATCGCTCTACATCGAGCGTGGCTCGCGCAACGATGCGATGCGCGTGGTCCATCAAATGGCGTCTGCTTTGTGTGAAGGTCAAGTGCTGGCCGTGTTCCCAGAAGGCGTTACGGGCGATGGCATCACGGTGCTGCCGTTTCATGCCAATTTGTTGCAAGCAGCCATTTCTGCAGAAGCACCGATTCAGCCCGTTGCATTGCAGTTCATGGATGCGCATACCCAAGAACGTAGCTTGGCGCCTTGCTACCACGACCATGACACCTTGATCAGTTCTTTGTGGCGCACGTTGTGCGCACCGCCGCTGCTGGCGCAAGTGCGTTATGGCGACAAGCAGCACGCCGATGGACGCAACCGCCGCGAGTGGGCGCAAAGTCTGCAAACCTCAGTAGCCGATTTGTGCAAGTGATATCCTTTTAAACCTATGGCTACTAAAAAGACAAACCCAACACCCGTCAAAGCAAAGACGGCGACCAAACCTGTGGCCGTAAAAAAACCGGTGGTCAAAAAGCTTGTCGCCAAAACGGTGAAGACCTCTGCCAAGACGCCGAAAAAAACGACAACTGAAAGTCCAAATCTGGATGTGATGTTTGATTTGGCTGCCGAAACTTTCCGTGTGATGTCAGCGCCCATGCGTTTGAAAATCATCAACTGCTTGTGCAACGAAGAAAAAAACGTGGGGCAGTTGCTTGAAGAAATCGACACCACCCAACCCAATATGTCGCAGCACTTGAACACCTTGTTCAAAGCCAAAATTTTGGGTCGTCGCCGTGAAGGCGTGCAAATCTATTACCGCATCATCAATGAGCGCGTCGTCACGCTGTGCCGTGCGGTGTGTACTCAAATCGCCATTGATAGCGATTTGTCGCATTAAACATTGGATGCTGAACCTCAAAAAAATCGCCATCGCGCTGGTTTTTTCATGCTTGTTCTTTGCCGTCGACAAGCTTAGCTACATCTACCCCATTGGTGACCTGAACATCACGCCCTGGAATCCTCCTGCGGCGCTCGAGGTGTTGTTTCTTTTTTGGGCTGGCAACTCATGGATGACATGGGTGTATCTCACGTTGGGCCTGTCAGACAGTTTGGTTCGTGGCACTTTGTTTTTGTCACCTGCCGTGGTCTTGGGCAACGCGGTACTTGTGACTTGCTATGCAGCGATTGCTTTGACTTTGCGGTGGACTTTGGCGGGGCGCACCGCGCTACGCAATCGGCATGACGTTTTCGTGCTGGGTGCGGTAATTCTTTGCGGCGCTTTGTTTACAGCCATGGCCTATGTGGGCACGCAGACTTGGATTGGCGTGCTGTCTACGCATGACTTCTTAGGCGCTGTGCACCGTTTCTTTATCGGCGATTTGTTGGGTTTGATGGTGCTGCTGCCGTTGTTTTTTGTCGCGGCTGACAAGCGGCGCCATGTGCAATACCTACAGATGTTTCGCAGTGTTTTGTTTTGGGTTCTGATGTTGGGCTTAGCCATCTGTTTATGGCTGATTTTTTCATTGCCCATTGAAGACCAGATGAAATATTTTTTCTCGCTGTTCTTTGTGTTGGGCTTGATCGCGGCCACGTATTCGCTGCCAGGTGCCACGTTGGTTGCAGCGCTCATTCAGTTGCCTTTGGTGTTTTCTGCCACGCGAGTGGGGGTGCAGCCTGCTGATTTGATGGACATGCAAATTGTCATGCTCAGTTTGTCGTTGACGGGACTCATCATTGGAACGGTGGTGGATGAACGTTTGCGCACGGAAGAGCGCTTGCGTGACAGCTTGCAGCTGGTGGCTGCGGGTGAATTGGCTGGGTCGCTGGCGCACGAGCTGCATCAGCCCATGAGTGCTTTGAGCGCTTATGCGGAATCGGCACTCATGCTGACCGAACTGCAAAAAGAAAAAATGACAGATGCACAACAAACGCAGCTCGTCACCATGCTGCGCAATGTGGTGAATGAGGCCTTGCGTGCGACAGATATTGTGCGGGGCTTGCGCAGTTATTTCATTTCAGGTGCATCGTCTTTGCAAGACACCTCGGTCACGCATTTGGTAGATGAATGCGTGGCGCGTTTTGCACACAAGGCCGCCAAGGCAGATGTGGCCTTGGTCACGGTCTACACACACCATGAAGATCATGTCTTGGTGGACCGTGTGCAGATCAGCACCGCCTTGGGTAACTTGTTAAAAAATGCCATTGATGCGTCACCTTCAGGGGCTCAAGTGACGGTTCGCGTCAACGCAGATGAAAAGCAGATGCTGAGCATCCGCGTGATCGACCAAGGCACGTTGCTAGATGCAGATGCGGCCGATCAAGTGTTCAGGCCCTTTTATTCCAAGAAAAAAGATGGCTTGGGGTTGGGTTTGTCAGTGAGTCGCTCACTGGTTGAAAATAACGGGGGCGTGTTGCGTTATCAAGCGCACCCTGAGAAATGTTTTCAAATCCTTCTTCCCCTTGGAGATTGCGTCGATGAATGAGAGCCGTTTGGTTTGTATCGTGGACGACGATGCGTCTGTGCGTGATTCCTTGTCCATCATGCTGGGTCTCAAAGGGTTTGATTGCCGCACCTATGAAAGCAGCGAGGCTTTTCTAAGCGCTGCGCCCGATAAGCCTTGCTGTTTGGTATTGGACCTCAACATGGCCGGCATGAGCGGGCTTGATTTGCAAGAGAAGTTAGGCAGTCTGCATCACCCTATAGAAGTGATTTTCCTCACGGCCTTTGCTGATGTGGACGTGATGCGTCGCGCCTTTTTGAACCAAGCGGTCGACTTTCTTGAAAAACCGGTCGTCATGTCGATATTGCTTGACGCCATTGAGCGTGCGTTTGAGCGGCTCAAATCGAACGCCGTTTCTACCGTTCGAACCCAGTCGTTTGAGACGTTGACACCCCGTGAGCGTGAAGTGATGACAGCCATCGCTCAAGGCATGACACATCGCGAGGCTGGCGCTTTGCTGGGCATCAGCCCACGCACGGTGGAAGTGCATAAAGGGCGTGTGATGGAGAAGCTGGGTGCCAAGACCTTGGCCGAGCTGGTTCGCATGAGCATTGAACGCATCCATTAATTCTTTTGGGCGTACGGCCTAGCCCGTACGTGGCTTATCGAATTTTCAAAATTGCGAATTGTTTCTACAGTCATCACTATGACTGATCAGCAACAAGGTGCAACGCTTGCGCCTGTAAAACTCAAATATTTAGATTTTTTGTTGGCCGTACACAAGGCCCGTCAATCGCATCAAAAACCTTTGTTGATTCCACCCGATGAGCAAAGACTGCTTGAAATCATTGCGGTTCGATATGCGATGCAGCAGCCTTTATCCATGATGCAGGCCTTGGAGTTGCGTGACGAACTGTTCCTCAGCCCATCTGCGGTGAGCCGAAAAATTGACAACTTGCGAGATGCTGAATTGATTCATGTGGTCGTCGACACGGTTGACCGTCGTGTGAAATTTATTGAGCCCGCAGAGAAGGCCCTTGCCTATTTTGAATACTTGGGAACTCTGATGCCTGCATCAACCGTGGGTTGATTGACCTCGCATCAGGCATAAAGCGAAATCATCAACACGGTGAAGACGACCAGCAAGAAGATAAAAAACCCAGCCACATCTTTGTAGTACATCTGTTGCTCGCTGGTTGGATCTTCTTTGGTGGCCATTGAACGTGCCAGCGTTTGCTGCTTCTTTTTCTTGAGCAGAACTTGTGTAACAACGGGTGTCATGTGAGGCTTTCTTTGGCTTGGAACAAATGCACGGGTTTGCAGATACCTCACTGTAGAAAAAATCACAGTATTTGAAAATTCGATAAGCCACGTACGGGCAAGACCGTACGCCAGTTGATGAAATAAAAAAGGGCCGCAATTGCGGCCCTTTTCATAGAAGCATTGACGTGTTATGGCTTGAGATACACATGACCTTCTTTGGCTTGCAAGCGCGCCACTTCGGCCACGCCTGATGGCACGATCTTGGCATCCATGGACACTTTGTTGGCATCGATGTTGCGCGAGGTCAGCGTGTTGTTACACACGCGAAACTGCACACCTTTGCCAGACAAGTCAGACACCATGCCGCTGAACTCGCGGCCTTTGTTGTCTTTGGCGCCATCCAACAAAAAGTCGATGCCAGGGCCATGAGTGACCACCACAATTTTGGCTGTTGGATCTGCATTCAAGTGATTGCGTACGTTGCCCAAGATGGCCGCTGCGGTGTCCACGCCTGTGTTGACGTGGTAGACCACCTTGATGTCTTGTGCTTGTACCGAGCTGAAACTCAATGCCAGCAACAAGGCTGTGAGAGCGTGTGAAATATATTTGAAGATATTCATGTGGTGCATTCTCACATCAAGCTGTCGGCCCAGATGTTTTGGGCCCAATTCCACGCGTAAATGCCTTCCAGTTCGTTAGGCGCTGCAGACACACCGCCCGAGCCTGGCACGGTTTTGTAGGTTTTGTCTTTGGCATCGTATTGGTGAACCGATGCTACGTGCACCACCAACTTGTCGTTCACAAAGCTGTAGCAAGTGTTGCTGAGGAATGGTGCTGGGTTGACCGGCATATCCGACAACTGCGCCACGATGGCGGCTGCTGTGACCTTGCCGTGCGAGTTGGCCATGTGACCCGACTTGGGCATGAGCGGGGCCAGCATGATGGAGTCACCAATGACGTGAATGTCTTTGGCTTGTGTGGACTCAAAGGTTTGGTAGTGCACGCCGCACCAACGTGCGTTGACGTTGGCCAAGCTCGACTGCACGGCAATGCCACCCGCGCGCATGGCAGGTAACACGTTGAGCACGTTGGCTTTGACATCGTTTTGCACATCAAACTTTAAGGTGTTGGTCTTGGCGTCAACTGCCACGACTTTGTGCTGCGGCATGTATTCCAAGATGCCTTTGTAGTTGTCTGCCCAGAACTTCTTGAACAACGGACCTTTGGAGGTCACGTCTTGGTTGGCATCCAAGATCAGCACTTTTGACTTGGGCTTGTGTTGCTTGAAGTAATGTGCCACTTGGCTGGCTCGTTCGTACGGGCCGGGTGGGCAGCGGTAGGGCGCTTCTGGAATGGTGATGGCATACACGCCGCCATCGTCCATTGACTCAAGTTGTTTGCGCAGGGCCAAAGTTTCCGGGCCACCTTTCCAAGCTTGCAAAATTTGACCGGAGGCGTTGGCTTCTTTCAAACCTTCGATGGTGTTGAACATCAAGTCAATGCCAGGCGACATGACCAGCTTGTCGTAGCGAATGCTGGGGCCACTGGCCAAAGTCACCGTCTTTTTGACGGGGTCGACACTGGCAACGTAGTCCCGCACGATGTTGACACCATGCTTGCCAGAGAGCTTGTCGTAGGGCGTGGTGATGTCTGCCATGGTCTTGCTGCCGCCAATCACCAAGTTGGAGATCGGGCAGGACACGAACTCACCATTCGGCTCAATCAAGGTCACATCGATTTGGTAGTTCGACAACATGCGCACGTACTTAGCAGCAGTTGCGCCACCATAGCCGCCACCCACCACGACCACGCGTGCTTTTTCGGGCACGCGGCCCACCGATGCGCAACCGACCATGCTGCCGAGTGCGCCAAAAGAACCAAGAGCCATAGAGGCTTGAACAAAACTGCGACGTTTCATGATGAATCCTTGATCAGCGCTTGGTAGCAGCGTAGTAATTGGCGATGGTGTCGATTTGGGCATCGGTCAGGCCTTTGGTGATTTGGTGCATCACTGTGGCAGGACGTGTACCTTCTTTGAAGGCTTTCATTTGCAACACCATGTAGTCTTTGGGCATGCCAGCCAACGAGGGAATAGCTGAGCCTTCGATGGTGCGGCCTTCGGTGCCATGGCAGTTGGCACACATGGCAGCGGTGGCGCGGTTGTGCAATTGCGTGGCTTTGTCTTGGGCGTGTGATGCGACGTTGGCACCCAGCATCAAGGCTGCGGCGGCCAGCAAACGCAACAAGTGGGGAGATGTTGTTTTCATCGAAACCTCGTTGAGCAGATTTAATTAATCAGTGATCAGTAATATATCGAGAATGGCAAAACGCCATCACGGGGTTAACCCAGTGATGGCGTTTGCCAGTACGTTGAAAACTATAACGTAAGAATTCGAATCAACCGTCGCCGCTCAAGGTTGCATCAACGTGGGGGCACTCACGGGTGGCGGATCCATCCATCGGTCGACCAAGCCTGCGCCCATCCACATGCCAATCAAAGCAAGCCAAGCTGTCAGCGCAAAAATAGCCCCGCCTGTCACGCCGGCACCTACCGCACAACCGCCTGCCAGCATGGCACCAAATCCCATGAAGATGGCGCCCACGATGTAGCGGCGCATGGCATAGCCGTCTTTGAACCCTTCCAATTTGAGTTCCTTGCCTAGCCACGCAGCAAAGAACGAGCCCAGGAAAACACCAGGCAACAAACCAAAGTCAAAACCAATGGCTGGTGGATTGGGGGCCAGCACGCGCATGAGCCACTCGGCTGACGGGCCGCTGAAGGTGATGCCTTGGATGTGCACCACTTCGAACGAGGCTTTAGACACGCTGTACGAAAACCACCAAGCCATCGCCACGCTCAAGCCGGTGCCAATGCCGCCTATCCACATCCATGCACGTTGCGTGGTGCGTGTGGTGAAGTACAACGCAGCCAACAGCCAAACGCATCCAATGACCAATCCTGTGGTGTGGCTCAGACCCAACATGGCCAACAGGTCACGGCTGCTGCCGCCTTCCACCGTCCAAAGGTTGGTGATCTCTTGGCGCAGAGGCGAGAGCGCTCCTGACAAAGCCGATTGCGCAGTAACGGCAAACACCAAGCCCGATAGCAAAGCACGTAAATTGCCGTTGGCTGACAAAATGAGCAAGCGGCTGGCACACCCGCGGGTCATGATCATGCCTGCACCAAACAGCAAGCCGCCAATCAGTGCGCCGGACAAGCTGCCCCGCGTGGCCAGCTGACGTGCGGTGCTGACGTCGAGGTCGCCCAACACAATGAGGCTTTGAATGGCAATGACTGCTGCAGAAAATGTGAGCAACCAAACTGAAAGTTTTTCCCCAAATTGATGGTGCCAAAACTCCACAACGGCTGCACGCAGGCAAAACTTAGAGCGCTGGGCAAAAAATCCAAACAACAGACCAATGACCCAGCCACCAACGGCCAAGACAGCGGACTCGCCATAAGTTTCATTCAGTGCAGTGAGATTCATATGATTTAGTCTACGCTTATATTTGGACTATGCTAAGTGCTCTGGTTCAGGCGCTGCTTGATGTATGTCAAGCCCTAGATTGGCCTGCTGTTTGAGGAGAAGTGATTGTGAAACTGGCTTTTGTGCGCCAACTTTGCGTGTGTTGGTTTTGTGGCTACCTAGGTCTTGCCGTGTCGGTACAAGCGCAAACATCTGCGCCTACTGTTGCTGTGACTAAACCTTTGATGCAAGCCAAGCAAGTGGTGCCTGAGGTTTATTACGTCCAAGGCGTTTCAGAGATGGGGTCGTCGGCGAATCAAAACTTCATCTCCAATGCAGGGTTCGTGGTCACGCCCGCAGGCGTGGTGGTGATCGATGCCTTGGGTTCGCCAGAGTTGGCGCGTCGCTTGGTGGCTGAAATTGCCAAAGTCACACGCAAGCCGATTCACACCGTGGTGTTGACCCACTACCACGCTGACCATATTTATGGTTTGCAAGTGTTCAAAGATTTAGGGGCGCGCATCGTGGCCCACGGAGCTGCGCGTGAATACCTAACTTCAGACACAGCGCGTTTGCGTTTGGAGAGTTCGCGTCAAGAACTCTGGCCTTGGGTCGATGAGAAGACGCGCTTGGTGCCTGCGGATGAGTGGCTGAGTGGCCCACAAGTCTTGACGGTGGGTGGTGTGCGATTTGACATCCAACCTGTTGGCCCTTCACACACCGCCGAAGACTTGGTGGTGTACTTGCCGCAGCAAAAAGTTTTGTTTGCGGGTGACCTTGTGTTTCGTAACCGTATTCCGTTTGTCGGCCAAGCCGATAGCCGTCACTGGATAGAGGCCATGCAAAGCCTGCTCAAGTTTGATGCCCGCTGGGTGGTGCCCGGCCACGGCCCCATTTCGAACGACCCTAAAGGCGACATGACCCTCACGCGCGACTACTTGTTGTATTTGCGTGAGGCCATGGGGCGTGCGGCCAAAGACATGGAGCCATTCGAAAGCGCCTATGTCAACACAGATTGGTCGAAGTTCGAGAAAATGCCTCTTTTCAAATCCGCGAACCGCATGAACGCCTACAACACCTATTTGCTCATGGAGCAAGAAGCTAAGTGATGCCCACCACACACTTTTCTCGTCGCCAAGCCATGCAAGGTCTGGCCTTGTGTATGGCGGGCGTGGCCACGTTGGATGCGATGGCAGCGCCAGTGGCCTTGCCCACCACTGGGTCATTGCAGGCCTCATTGGCACAAGCGCTGCAGGCCAAGCAACCTTTGGTTGTGATGGTCAGTTTGCACGGCTGTCCATTTTGCAAAGTGGTGCGGGAGAACTATTTGCACCCCATGCTCGCATCGGGCTTGCCGGTGGTGCAAGTGGACATGCGTGACAACCGCGCCTTGATTGATTTCGATGGCACGCCACTCACGCAAGACGCATGGGTGCGTAAGCAAGGCATCAAGCTAGCACCGACGGTGTTGTTCTTTGGCGCCCATGGGCGCGAAGTGGCCACGCGTTTAAAAGGTGCGTATTTGCCTGATTTTTATGGTGCTTACCTAGATGAGCAGTTGGCTGTGGCGCGACGAGTTGAGGCGGGTACATGATTCCCATCAAAACCGAATCAGCATGGCGCGGCATCTCGGATTACCGATCCGAGCTTTTGCAAGAAAAGTAACAAGGAGACATGTCATGAGAAAGTTTTTGTTCTTGATTTTGTTGGCAGTTGCAAGCATTGCCAATGCGCAGCAGCACGCCTTGTTTAAAGATGCTGACCTCAAAGCCGGCGAAAAACTGATTGCTGAAAATCAGTGCAACGAATGTCATATTCGTCGCGTGGGTGGCGATGGCAGTGCCATCTATAACCCCAAAGGCCGTATCAACACAGCAGGCACATTGCGCGGCATGGTGGAGTACTGCAACACTGAGCTCAACCTCGGATTCTTCCCTGAAGATACCAATGCTGTTGCCGCTGTCCTGAACAAACAGCACTACAAATTTCGTTGAGCTAATTCGGTTTATGGCGTAAACCCGATGGATACCCTATCAGAGATGATTTATATTAGCGGGTATTGATATATAACTATATGTGGAAGGACTGTCTGTGAAAACACCAGATGGCATTCAATCGGGCCGCGTTCAAAAAGCGCCCGAAAACTTTTTAGACCGTGACGGCATTCGCACCGTCATTGCCGAGAGCAAGACGGGCCGACGCAGCTTCATTCGCAGCGCGTTTGCCGCTGCCGCCGCAGGTGCTGCGGCACCCATGGCCTTGGGGCAGGGCAACCCAGTCCCTACCGAAGGGGGCGATCCTCATATCTTGAATTTGCCGGAGCACGCCACAGGCTTAGGTCAAGGTGTGGCTGCCAACAATGGCTACGGTGTCCCGTCTAAGTTCGAGTCCAATGTGCAGCGTCGTCAAAGCCCAGGCTTGACACAAACTACGCAAGCCTCGGTGTCGTTCGCACCTTTGCAGTCGTTGTTTGGCATCGTCACGCCGAGTGGTCTGCACTTTGAGCGTCATCACCAAGGCTGGTGGGACATCGACCCCTCTAAGCACCGCTTCATGATCAACGGCATGGTGAAAACACCCAAAGTGTTCACCATGGACGAAATCATGCGTTTGCCCTCTGTCTCACGTTTTCACTTCATTGAATGCGGTGCGAACACTGCAGTTGAGTGGGGCAATGTGGCCGTGCCCACCGTGCAATACACACATGGCATGGTGTCATGCAGCGAGTTCACAGGTGTGCCGCTTATCACCTTGCTCGAAATTGCGGGCGCTGATTTCAAGAACGCCAAATTCATCTTGGCTGAAGGTGGTGACGGTTCTTCCATGACCCGCACCATTCCAATGAGCCTCATCTTGTCAGGCGAAGTTCTGGTGGCTTATGGGCAAAACGGCGAAATGCTGCGTCCTGAAAATGGCTACCCCTTACGCTTGATCGTGCCTGGCATTCAAGGTGTCAGCTGGGTCAAGTACCTGCGTCGCATCGAAGTGGGCGATATGCCCTATGCAGCCAAAGACGAAGCTGTGCATTACATGGACTTGATGCCCGATGGCCAACACCGTCAGTACACCAACATTCAAGAGTGCAAGAGCGTGGTGACCACGCCTTCTGGCGGCCAGGTGTTGTTGGATAAGGGTTTCTACAACATCACAGGTTTGGCTTGGTCGGGTCGTGGCAAGGTCAAAAAAGTTGACGTGTCAGTCGATGGTGGCCGCAACTGGCGCCAAGCCCGTTTGGAAACACCGGTGCTCAGCAAAGCGCTGACGCGCTTCAACATCGACTGGGTTTGGGACGGCAAGCCTGCCATCATCCAAAGCCGCGCCACAGACGAAACTGGATTCGTGCAGCCCACCTACAAGCACTTGCGTGCAGCACGTGGCACCCGTTCGATTTATCACAACAACGCCATCCAATCTTGGTTGGTGCAAGAAAACGGCGAGGTCAAGAATGTCCAAGTTTCGTAAAGTCGTTTTGACCACGGCCCTGTTGGTTGCTGCTGGTTTTGCCAGCGCACAAAGCACGGCTTACCCTGGCGTAGGTCGTCCGGCCACGCTGAAAGAAGTGGCTGCATGGGACATTGATGTGCGCCCTGACTTCAAAGGCTTACCTGCGGGTTCAGGCTCGGTAGCGCAAGGCCAGGATTTGTGGGAAGCCAAGTGTGCCCACTGTCATGGTGTGTTTGGTGAATCCAACGAAGTGTTCAGTCCCTTGATTGGTGGCACTACCAACGACGACATCAAAACTGGCAATGTGGCCAATTTGAAGCGTGCAGACTTCCCAGGACGCACCACCATCATGAAGGTGGCTACGGTGTCTACGCTGTGGGACTACATCAACCGCGCCATGCCTTGGACGGCACCCAAATCGCTCAAGCCTGATGAGGTGTATGCGGTCACGGCTTACCTTTTGAGCTTGGCCAATGTGGTGCCTGAAAACTTCGTGTTGTCAGACAAAAACATGGCCGAAGTGCAAAAGCGCATGCCCAACCGCAACGGCATGAGCACCAAGCACAACATGTGGGCCGGCAAAGAGTTCAACGGCACCGCCAAACCTGACACTGCAAACGTGGCCTGTATGAAAGATTGCATCCCAGAAGCCAAAGTGGCTTCCATGCTGCCTGACTACGCACGCAATGCGCATGGCAACTTGGCCGATCAAAACCGATTGGTGGGCCAACAGCACGGTGCGAATACGGCTGTGCCAGAAAGCAAATCCACCTCAGCCGGTGCCGCATCGGTAGCCCCAGCTGCAAAGCCCGCTGCCAAAGTGGTTGACCCCGCTCTGGCTTTACTCGGCAAACACAACTGCACGGCGTGTCATGCACAAAACACCAAGGTGGTGGGCCCAAGCTTCAGCGATATCGCCAAAAAGTATCCAGGCAAAGCCGATTACTTGGCTGGCAAGATCAAGTCAGGTGGTTCTGGTGTGTGGGGCCCAATTCCAATGCCCACACAAACGGCCTCGGAAGCCGATATCAAAACGATGGCCAACTGGCTCGCCGCAGGTGCGGCAAAATAACCCAAAACCTTTTTTAGGAGCACTACATGCAAACTCGTCGCGAGACCCTCAAGCACAGCGCCGCTGTGGCAGGCCTCTTGGCCTCTACTGGCCTGTTCCCTCAATACGCACAAGCGTTTGACAAAGCTGCGTTTGACGCCAAGAGCGTAGCCGAAGCTGTCAAGGCCATGGGCGGCTCAGCCCCCGTGGAAAGCAAGGACGTCACCATCACTGGACCAGACATCGCTGAAAACGGTGCTGTTGTCCCATTGGGCGTGAGCACCAGCTTGGGCAACGTCAAGCGCGTGTTGTTGTTGGTGGAGAAAAACCCATCGGCTTTGATTGCTATGTTCAACGTGACGCCTGAAGTGGAAGCCAACTTCGCCACGCGTTCAAAAATGGGCCAATCGTCAGATGTGTATGCGGTGGCCATCACCAATGACGGCAAAGCTTTCTTCGCCAAGAAGGAAGTCAAAGTGACACTCGGCGGCTGCGGCGGCTAATTTAGAAATTTCAGGAGAAACACCATGGCAGATCCAATGCGCATTCGCGCCCAAGCAGCTGGCGACAAAGCAACCATTCGTGTCTTGATGAGCCACGAAATGGAATCCGGTCAACGCAAAGACGGCACCGGAAAAATCATTCCCGCTTGGCACATCCAAGACGTGACAGCCACTCTCAACGGCAAAGTCGTGATGACAGCCGAGTGGGGCCCCGCTGTGTCTAAGAACCCGTTCTTGCAGTTCACCATCAAAGGCGCCAAAGCCGGTGACAAAGTGGGCATCACTTGGAAAGACAACAAGGGCGATACACGCTCTGACGAAGCAACCGTTTCGTGATCACAGCGAACGCAGTGGAGACACACATGAAAAAAATAGCACTAGCGTCTAGGTGCATCGGCTTATCAGCCGCTGTGGGGCTCATCGGTTTGTCAACCGCTGCGTTCGCCCAAAAGTCGTCAACCGACAGCATCGCCGAATACCGTGCCATGCTGCAAGACGGCAATCCTGCCGAGTTATTTGAAGCCAAAGGTGAAGACCTGTGGAAGCAAAAGCGAGGCCCTAAAAAAACATCGCTTGAAAAATGCGATTTGGGCAAAGGCGCAGGCGTGGTCAAAGGCGCTTGGGTTGAACTGCCCCGTTACTTCTCTGACACCGGACGGGTGCAAGACCTAGAGTCACGTTTGGTGACGTGCATGCAAGAGTTGCAAGGCTTCAACGGCGAAGAAATCGCCAAGACACCTTTTGGCCGAGGCGAGCAAAGCAATGTCACCGCGTTGGCGACATGGATTGCTGGCGAGTCCAAAGGCATGAAATTCAACCTCTCGCAAAGCCATGTGGAAGAACGCAAGATGTACGAAGTGGGCCAACGCCTGTTCTTCATGCGCGGCGGCTCACACGACTTTGCCTGTGCTACTTGCCACAGCCAAGACGACAAGCGCATCCGTTTGCAAGATTTGCCTAATCTGACCAAGAACCCCGGTGCTGGCAACGGCTTTGGTGCTTGGCCCGCTTATCGTGTGTCTAACGGGCAAATGTGGGGCGCTCAGTTGCGCTTGAACGATTGCTACCGTCAACAACGTTTCCCTTACCCCTTGTTCGGCAGTGATGCCACCATCGCCTTGGGCGTGTACATGGGTGTGAATGGCAAAGGTGGTGAAGCCATCGCGCCTGCGATCAAACGATAAGGACAACGCAAATGAACCGCAAATATCAAATCGCCTTGAGCGCAGCCGCTGTGGCCTTGCTGACGGCATGTGCTGCACCGATGCCTTCGAGCGCTGACCTCGACAAACTCACCCAAGACATTTTGGGGCGTTCTTTCCGTGCCCAAGGTCAAGCTAAGCTGGACCGTTTGAGCCCTGACGAAGATAACCGCTTGTGTGCGGAGTCTGATCGCACGGGCGTGGCATTGGATGCCAAAGTCAGCGCTGAAATCGAAGCTCGCAACATGAAAACCATCAAGGCCCCAGCCGATGGCAAGTATTTGGGTGACTTCAAAGAAGGCGAAAAGATCGCACAAAGCGGCGCTGGAAAAACATGGACCGATGCCGAAGGCTCGGTCAATGGCGGCAACTGCTACAACTGCCACCAAATCAGCAAGACCGAGTTGTCTTATGGCACCTTGGGTCCAAGTTTGTACAACTACGGCAAGATGCGCGGCGTGACCAACCCCAACAGCGCAGAGTCAAAGCCCATCGTGGAATACACCTGGGGCAAGATTCAAAATGCACGTGCTTACAACGCTTGTTCCAACATGCCACGCTTTGCGCATAAAGGCATCTTGACCGAAGTGCAAATCAAACACGTGATGGCTTTGTTGCTCGACCCCGCGTCGCCAGTCAACAAGTAATCTTTCAAAGGGCCGCAGGATGAGGAATCGTCTGCGGCTTTTTTACGTTATTTAAATAAGTAGGTGCTGATATGAACTTAACCAAACGCGAATTCATGCAAGTCATGGGTGCTGGCTCCATGGCCGGCCTCAATATGAATGCTTATGCCCAAGCTGACAGCAGCGTGGCTGCCAAAGGTTTGTATGACATCCCGAAGTTTGGCCAAGTGTCATTTCTGCACATGACCGATTGCCATGCGCAGTTAAAGCCCATCTATTTCAGAGAACCCAGTGTCAACCTCGGCATTGGCAGCATGAAAGGGCAGTTGCCCCATTTGGTGGGCGAGCATTTACTCAAGACGGCAGGTGTGCGTCCTGGTAGCGCCGAAGCGTATGGCATGAGCTACTTGAACTTTGAAGTGGCGGCCAAGCGCTACGGCAAAGTGGGTGGCTTTGCGCATTTGGCCACCTTGGTCAAGCGCCTCAAAGCTAGCCGCCCTGGCGCGTTGTTGCTCGATGGTGGTGACACATGGCAGGGCTCGGCCACCTCGTTGTGGACCAACGGGCAAGACATGGTGGATGCTTGTAAGTTGCTGGGTGTGGACGTGATGACGGGCCACTGGGAATTCACCTACGGCATGGAGCGCGTGCAAGAAATCGTCAACAAAGACTTTGCAGGCAAAGTGGATTTCGTCGCGCAAAACATCAAAACCCAAGACTTTGGCGATCAGGTGTTCAAGCCCTACGTGATTCGTGAAATGAACGGTGTGACTTGCGCCATCATCGGTCAAGCCTTCCCCTACACACCGATTGCCAACCCACGCTACATGGTGGCCGATTGGGCGTTTGGTATTCAAGACGAAAACATGCAAAAGATGGTTGACGAAGCCCGCGCCAAAGGCGCGCAGGTGGTGGTCGTGCTGTCACACAACGGCATGGACGTGGATTTGAAAATGGCCAGCCGCGTCAGCGGCATCGACGCCATCATGGGTGGCCACACCCACGACGGCATGCCTGTGGCCACTTTGGTCAATAACAAGGGCGGCAAAACCATCGTCACCAACGCAGGCTCAAACGGCAAATTCTTGGGCGTGCTCGACTTCGAAGTGAAGAACAAAAAGATCACAGACTTCCGCTACAAGCTGTTGCCTATCTTTTCCAATATGTTGCCTGCCGACAAAGAGATGGACGCGCTCATCAACAAGATCCGCGCGCCGTACGAAGCTAAGTTGAATGAGACCTTGGCCATCACAGAAGGCACGCTGTATCGCCGTGGCAACTTCAATGGCACGGGCGACCAGTTGTTGCTCGATGCGCTGATGGATGTGCAAGGCGCCGACATGGCCTTCTCGCCTGGCTTCCGTTGGGGGACGTCGTTGTTGCCAGGTCAACCTATCACGCGTGAATGGCTCATGGACATGACAGCCACCACTTACTCGTATGCCACGGTGACTGAGATGACAGGCGAGACCATCAAGACTGTGCTCGAAGATGTGTGCGACAACTTGTTCAACCCTGATCCGTATTACCAACAAGGCGGTGACATGGTACGTGTGGGAGGCCTCGAATATGTGTGCCGTCCTAACGAGAAAATGGGCAACCGCATTGGTGAGATGCGCCTCAAAGGCAAGCTCATCGACGCCAACAAGAAATACAAAGTAGCGGGTTGGGCGCCCGTGGCTGAAGAAGCCAAAAACCAAAACCTCAAACCCGTGTGGGAAGTGGCAGAGCAATGGCTCAAAGCCAGCGGCGGCAAAGTGTCTAAGCGCAAGCTCAACACGCCCAAGCTTGAAGGTGTGCTGCCCAACCCTGGCTTTGCAGCTGTTTGATTTTTAAATTTGGAGTAATGAAAATGACTGTCGAACGTTACATCCGCATCGTTGCGGGCTTGTTCATCATGGTGTCACTGGCTTTGGGCGTAGAAGAAAGCCCCCTGTTTGTGAGCCGTTGGGCCTTGGCTTTCACAGCCTTTGTGGGTCTGAACTTGTTTCAGTTTGGATTCACTAACTTTTGCCCCATGGCCATCATCTTGCGCAAGCTTGGCGCTAAAGATAGCAACGCAGCATGCTGCGTTACTGAATAAGCGCTGAACTTAAATGGGGCTATTGATGGACTTGAGGGCTTTGTAAGTCAAGCCAGCCCCGAGGATGATGGATACCAATGTGAGCCACGCGGTGTTCGAGAAAATCGCACCACCGCTCATGCCTGAGCCCACTGTGCAACCGCCCGCCATGACCGCGCCAAAGCCCATCAACACGGCGCCTGTCAGGTAATGGCCCAGTTTGTTTTCTGTTTGAAAACCTTCAAACTTGAATTCACCAAACATCACACTGGCCACCAAAGATCCAATAAACACACCTGGTAGCAAACCTGCGTCGAAGCCAAAGCTTGGCGCCGTCGCAGTAGACAGCGTGCGCATCAGCCATTCGGCAGAAGGTGAGCTGAAGCTCAGACTTTGCACGGCAATGGGCTCAAACGACACACTGGCCACCAGCTGTGTGAAACCCCAGCCCAAAGCAATGGCCAAGCCCACCAACGCACCTGCCCAGTTCCATGTGTTGCGGCTCTCTGTATCGCTGACGCGCAAACGCCAAAGTGCTACGGCACCCATTGCAGCACCTACAACCAAACCCATCCATGAGGTGGTGAGGTTCAACAGGTTGCGATCGGGCCCGCCTTCCACCATCCACAACGAAGTGACCCACTGACGCGCTGGTGCCAACAAGCCTGAGATTGAGGCTTGCACCGTCACGGCAAACACCAAGCCTGACAGTAGGGCGCGCAAATTGCCGTTCGCGGACAAAATCAACAAGCGACTGGCGCAGCCGCGCGTCATGATCATGCCCATGCCAAACATCAGGCCACCCACGACCGCGCCTGAGATGCTGCCGAGTGCGCCTAAATGGCGAGAGCTTTCAGGTTTCAAGAAGCCCACCACCACGATGGTTTGCACCGCCAAAATGGCCACGGCAAAGCCCAATAACCAAACGGCTAAACGCGAGCCCAACGTGCCATCGCAACATTCAATGACAGCCGCGCGTGCGCAAAACTTGGAGCGTTGAGCAAAGAAACCAAACATCAAACCGATGAGTGCGCCACCCATGGCTAAGACCGAGTGGTCTCCGAAGGTTTCAATCAAGTTGGTCAGATTCACAAAGTTCCCCAATGGTCAGTGGCGGTAAAAGCCTTCAATTGTCTCTTTTTTTGACACGATCAAACAGCACCATACCCACCAACATGGCCAGCACAAACACCAAGGCTTTGTCGTTGCCAGAGGCCATGGCCACCAGCGCGGGGCCAGGGCAAAAGCCAGCCAAGCCCCAGCCCATGCCAAACATCAAACTGCCCAGCACCAAGGGGCGGTCAATCTGCGTCATTTCTGGCCAATGAAAGGGAGCACCCGAGAAGCTGATGGTTTTTTTCTTAGCCAAGCCAAATCCCACTAAACCCACCATCACGCCGCCGCCCATCACAAAGGCCAGCGATGGATCCCATGCACCCGCTAGGTCTAGAAAGCCTTGCACTTTGCCAGGGTCGGTCATGCCTGAAATTAACAAGCCAAGGCCAAAGGTGAGGCCCAGTACAAATTCAATCACGCGTTGCATAGACAGTTCCTCACAGCAGATGGCGAATGACGAACACAGTGATGAAGCCTGTGCCCATGAAAGACAAGGTCGCCACCAATGAGCGCACAGACAAGCGGCTCAAGCCGCAAATGCCATGACCGCTGGTGCAGCCCGCGCCCCAACGCGTACCAAACCCTACCAACAGACCGGCCACGATCACCATGGCCCAGTTGGCATCGATGCGTGGCGTATGCAGGAGATTTGCAGGCAACATGAGCTTGGCAACCAAAGGTGATGCAAACAAGCCGAGTAAAAAAGTCAAACGCCATGGCGAATCTTCTCGCGTGGGCTGGAACAAGCCTTCCAAGATGCCGGTGATACCCAAGATGCGCCCGCTATTTAAAAATAACGCGCCGGCTGCAATGCCAAGCAGAATGCCGCCCAACAGGGACGATCCAGGTGTGAAATGAAGCCAGTCGATGCGCATGGTTTATTTGTATATCTAAAGTTACCTATATTATTGTGCCCTTATGAACCAGAGCTTTTCTATGCCCGCTGCTTTGAACCCCATCGTCCACGGCATCTTTGATCCCGCCACGTGGACCGTGACCTATGTGGTGTATGAAAAAGAGGGCAGCGCCTGCGCCATCATCGACTCGGTGCTCGACTATGACCCCAAATCTGGCCGCACCAGCACGCAGTCGGCAGACCAAGTGATTGCATTTGTGCGCGAAAAAAATCTGCACGTGCAATGGATTTTAGAAACGCATGCGCATGCTGACCACCTGACCGCTGCCCCTTACCTCAAAGAGCGGTTGAGTGGACAAACGGCCATTGGCGACCACATCACTGCTGTGCAGCGTGTGTTCAAAGGTGTCTTCAACTTAGAGGCTGGCTTCAAAGAAGACGGCACACAGTTTGACCATTTGCTGAAAGCGGATGAAACATTTGCGATTGGCAACTTAAGCGCGCAAACCTTGTATGTACCTGGGCACACACCTGCGTGCGTGGCCTACCAAGTGGGTGATGCGGTATTTGTTGGCGACACCTTGTTCATGCCCGATGTGGGCTCGGCGCGCTGCGACTTTCCGGGTGGATGCGCTAAAACGCTGTATGCCTCTGCACGCAAAATTCTGAGCTTGCCAGACAACACGCGCTTGTTCATGTGTCACGACTATCCACCCGAAGACCGTGCTGTGCGGTTTGAAACCACGGTCGCCGAACAGCGTGCGCACAACATTCATTTACACGATGGCATTGATGAGGCAGAGTTTGTGCGTATGCGCACTGCACGCGATGCCACTTTGGCCATGCCTGTGCTGATCTTGCCTGCGGTGCAAATCAACATCCGTGCGGGTGAATTTCCACCCAAAGACGACAACGGTGTGTCCTACCTCAAAATTCCTTTGAACGCGCTTTGACATTGGCTTAGATGTTTAGGTAATTAACAACCAAAAACTCTGTCGTTCCCTTTTCGCGCTGCTGCGCTAAGAATCCATCCATCGCAAATTGAGATGGATTCAAAAAGGGAACCGACATGATTCAACGCAAACACTTTCTCAAAACTCTGGTGGCCACAGCCTTGGTGGCTGTGAGCGGTTTGGCTGCGGCACAAACCGCGCCCGTCACCTTGCTCAATGTGTCGTATGACCCGACCCGTGAGCTGTACGCAGAGTTCAACACCGCCTTTGCCAAACATTGGAAAGCGCAAACCGGCCAAGATGTGACCATCAAACAGTCGCATGGCGGTTCGGGCAAACAAGCACGTTCGGTCATCGATGGCATTGATGCCGATGTGGTCACGCTGGCTTTGGCGGGTGATGTGGATGCCCTCTACAAAAATGCGGCGCTGATCCCTCAAGACTGGCAAAAGCGTTTGCCTCACAACTCAGCGCCTTACACCTCGACCATCGTGCTGGTGGTGCGCCAAGGTAATCCCAAGGGCATCAAAGACTGGGACGATTTGGTCAAGCCTGGTATCAGCGTCATCACACCCAACCCCAAAACATCGGGCGGCGCGCGTTGGAACTACTTGGCCGCTTGGGAGTTTGCTAAACGCAAATACGGCGGTGAAGCGAAAGCCAAAGAGTTTGTGGCAGCCCTCTACAAAAACGTGCCTGTGCTCGACACAGGTGCACGCGGCTCATCGGTGACGTTTGCACAACGCAACCAAGGCGATGTGTTCATCTCTTGGGAAAACGAAGCGCACTTGTTAGAGAAAGAGTTTGGCAGCAAGGTCGACATCGTCTACCCCTCCATCAGCATCTTGGCCGAGCCACCTGTGGCGGTGGTGGACAAAAACGTCGAGCGCAAAGGCACACGCAAAGTGGCTGAGGCTTATTTGAATTACCTCTACACCGATGAAGGCCAAGACATTGCTGGCAAAAACTTTTACCGCCCCATCTCAGCCAAAGCCCAAGCCAAATATGTGAAGCAATTGCCCAAGTTGCCCTTGTTCACCATTGACCAAGCCTTTGGTGGCTGGGCCAAGGCAGACAAAGACCACTTTGCCGATGGCGCGAGCTTCGACCAAATCTATTTGAAGAAGTAATCGCCATGTCTGTACTTTTGATTGCTGGCAGTCCCTCTGAGCGCTCACGCACCGCCGCCTTGCTCAGTGCTGCGGGGCAGCGGCTCGCGTTTCGCGGTGCACAGGTGGAGACCTTGCGTGTACGTGACTTGCCCCCTCAAGCGCTGCTGTTGGCTGATTTTGGCAACCCTGCGGTGATTCGCGCCACAGCCCAAGTGGCTGATGCCGACATCGTGGTGGTGGCCACACCGGTTTACAAAGCGGCCTACAGCGGTGTGTTGAAAGTGTTTTTGGATGTGCTGCCGCAAACCGCACTCAAGGGCAAAACCGTGTTGCCACTGGCCACTGGTGGTAGCCCGCACCACATGTTGGCTTTGGACTACGCGCTGCGGCCTGTGCTGCAGTCGTTGGGCGCGAAGAACATCTTGCCCGGCATCTACGCCACCGATTCACAAGTGGTGGTCAACCCAGAAGGTGGCTACCAGGTGGCCGATGAAATTGGCGAGCGTTTGGACGATGCGGTGCACACCTTGGTCACCGAGCACATCGCACCCACATTGGCCCATGCTGGCCGCTTCTCGAATGTGCACTTCTCGCAAGTGCGATGTAGTGTCTAACCACGCCCTCGTGTTTGCCTCAAGCGCCAACTTGAAGCAAACGTCTTTCTAAATCTCCCAACGCATTTTTTCAAACCGCTGTGAACGCGGTCTGGGCGGAGCCTTGGCCATTCACAACTGAATAGGACGTTCTATGACATTTGCATCTGATATTTCTCGCCGCCAATTTTTCTCTGCGGTTGCCATTGCATCCACAGCCCTTGGCACCCTAGGCGCAAGCTTGCCAGTCTTTGCACAAAAAGCCACGCGCACCTTGCGCATTGGCCATCAAAAAGGTTGGCTCTCCATTCTCAAAGCGCGTGGCACTTTGGAAAAACGTTTGGCCCCGTTGGGTGTGAACGTCACGTGGACCGAGTTCAACGCAGGCCCTGTGCAACTGGAAGCATTGAACGTGGGTGCGATTGACTTTGGTGATGTGGGTGAAGCGCCTCCCATCTTTGCGCAGGCCGCGGGCGCGCCTTTGGTGTACGCCGGTGCCACGGTGCCACGTCCACGCCTAGAAGCCATCATCGTGCCCAAAGGCTTGTCCATCAAAACTGTGGCGGATCTCAAAGGCAAACGCGTGGCCTACAACAAGGGCTCGAACGTGCAGTACTTTTTGGTGAAGCTGCTCGAAAAGCACGGCCTTAAGTACAGCGATGTGCAGTCGGTGTTTTTACCTCCGCCTGATGCCCGTGCTGCCTTTGAAAAAGGCGCGGTCGATGCTTGGATCATTTGGGACCCGTTCTTGGCCTCTGCGCAAAAGTCACTCGATGCTCAGGTGTTGGCAGATGCAACAGGCGTTGCAAAGAACCGCCAGTACTACTTCACCTCACGCGAGTTCGCCACGCACAACACCGATGTGCTGCGCATTGCGATTGAAGAGGTCAATGCCATTGATACCTGGATTTCTAAAAACAAATCTGCTGCCGCTGCCGAGTTGTCGCAAGTGCTGGGCTTAGACAAAAGCATCACCGAGGTGTATGTAGGCCGCGCAGCGTTCGGCACAGCACCCATCACGCAGAGCATTTTGGAAGAACAGCAAAGCATTGCCGACACCTTCTTTGAGCTCAAGCTGATTCCCAAAAAACTCAACCTCTTGCACGCCGCACCGGTGAGCTTGAACTAAGTAGGGCCGAACATGAAACATAACAACCGTCGTGAACTGCTGCGCTTGCTGGCTTTGTCAGCAGGGGCTTGGGGGCTGACCGCCCCGATTGCCGCACCCAGCGCGTTGGCACAAGCCAAAGACAAACCCAGCACCAAGCCCTTAGAGCAACTGCGCATTGGCTACCAAAAATCAGCCGTCAACTTGGTCATCTTGAAGCAACAAGGTGTGCTCGAAAAACGCTTCCCCAGCACCAAGGTGTCGTGGATTGAGTTTCCTGCAGGCCCTCAGTTGTTAGAAGCACTGTCGGTCGGTGCTTTGGAGTTTGGCCTCACGGGTGATGCACCCCCTGTGTTTGCGCAAGCCGCAGGCAAAGACTTGTATTACGTGGGCGCCGAGCCTGCCAAGCCTGAGAGCTCGGCTATTTTGGTGTTGCAAGACTCACCCATCAAAACCTTGGCTGATTTGAAGGGCAAGAAGATTGCCTTGCAAAAAGGTTCTAGCGCGCATTACCTGTTGGTACGTGCGGTAGAGAAGGCCGGTTTTTCGTGGAGCGACATTCAGCCCATCTATCTCACACCCGCAGATGCACGTGCCGCGTTTGAACGCAAGAGTGTGGAAGCCTGGGTGATTTGGGACCCGTTCTATGCCGCCACCGAATTGGCCTTGCCCACGCGCGCCCTCACCACCGGTGTGGGGTTATCAGGCAACAACTCGTTTTACTTGTCGTCCACGGCATTGGCCAACCAATACCCAGAAGTGGTGTTGACCTTGTTTGAAGAGCTCTCACGTGCCGACCGCTTTGTGCAAGAACGTCGCCCCGAAGCCATCAAGTTGATTGCCAACTTCAGTGGTTTGGATGCGGGCGTGGTCAGTCTTTTTTTGAAGCGTCGCCCCCGTTCGCCCGTGGGTTTGCTCAGTGCAGAAGCAGCCGCCAGTCAACAACAAGTGGCTGATGCCTTTGCGCGCTTGGCACTCATTCCTAAACACGTGCGTGTGGCCGACATCGTTTGGCGCTTCGCTCGTTAATTCATTCATCCCCATCAAAGAGAACATCATCATGAATATTTTTTGGTTTATTCCCCTGCACGGCGATGGCCGTTACCTCGGCACTTCACAAGGCGCACGCGCTGTGGACCACGCCTACATGAAGCAAATCGCACAAGCTGCGGACAAGCTCGGTTATGGCGGTGTGTTGCTTCCCACCGGTCGCTCCTGCGAAGACCCTTGGATTTCGGCGGCGAGTTTGATTTCATCCACACAGCGCTTGAAGTTCTTGGTGGCCTTGCGCCCCAGCATCATGTCGCCCACGGTGGCGGCTCGCCAAACCGCCACGCTGGACCGTTTGAGCGAGGGCCGTTTGTTGGTCAACGTGGTGGCCGGTGGTGACAGCAGCGACTTAGAAGCAGACGGCACTTTCTTGAGCCACGACGAACGCTACGAACACGCCCGTGAATTCTTAGAGGTGTACACCCGTGTGCTCTCGGGTGAGACTGTGGACTTTGAAGGCAAACACGTCAAGGTCAAAGGCGCACGCCAGTTGTTCCCACCCGTGCAACGACCTTACCCACCTTTGTACTTCGGTGGCTCATCGGATGCAGCACACGACTTGGCTGCTGAGAAGGTGGAGCTGTACCTCACTTGGGGCGAACCACCCGAAGAAGTGGCCAAGAAGTTTGACGATGTGCGCAAGCGCGCTGCCAAGCTCGGCCGAAAAGTGAAGTTTGGTGTGCGCTTGCACGTCATCCCACGCGAAACCAATGAAGAAGCATGGGCTGCTGCAGATGACCTCATCAAACATTTAGACGATGCCACCATCGCCAAAGCGCAAGCAGGTTTGAGCAGCATGGACTCGGAAGGCCAGCGCCGCATGCGCGAGCTGCACGGCGGCAATCGCAACAAGCTCGAAATCAGCCCCAATCTGTGGGCGGGCGTGGGCTTGGTGCGCGGCGGTGCAGGCACGGCTTTGGTGGGCGATGGCGAGACCATTGCCAAGCGGCTCAAAGAGTACCAAGCCATTGGCGCTGACACCTTTGTGTTGTCGGGCTACCCGCACTTGGAAGAAACCTATCGCTTTGCTGAGTTGGTTTTCCCACACATCGGCGTGAACCCGCAAGCCACAGTCGCCAATGTGAACTTGGTCAGCCCCTTTGGCGAAGTGATGGCTAACAACTTGGTGCCCGTTGAAAAACTGGCATCGCAAAGTTAAGCGAGTGCGTATGACAAGAACTTCTGATCAACAGCTCGCCGCTTTCACCGCCATGGAATCGGGTGTGTTGCAAGCCACGTGGTACCAAAGCGCTGATGTGTCTTGGTTTCCTTGGAGCAAGTTGCGCAGCTTTGTGCATGCAGCGTTTCAACGCCTTTTACCTTGGCTGGTGCCGTTGCTTTTGGTGAGCGTGTGGCAAGTTGCCTCTGTGCAAGGCTGGATTTCGGTGCGCGTGTTGCCTGCGCCGCTCTCGGTGGTGGATGCCGCTTGGGCCTTGGCCGATTCGGGGGAGTTGTGGAAGCACGTGCAAATCAGTGCTGCGCGCGCTTTGCTGGGGTTGGCTGTGGGTGGTGGTTTGGGGTTGGCCTTGGGGCTGCTCACGGGCTCTATCCGTTGGGCTGAAACCTTGCTCGATTCCACCATCCAAATGGTGCGCAACATTCCTGCACTCGCTTTGATTCCCTTGGTCATCCTGTGGTTTGGCATTGATGAAACCGCCAAGTTGTTTTTGATTTCGGTGGCGGTGTTCTTTCCGATTTACATCAACACCTTTCACGGCATCCGCAATGTGGATGTGGGCTTGATTGAAATGGGCCGCACCTATGGCCTGTCGCAATGGGGCTTGTATCGCCACATCATCTTGCCTGGGGCGCTGTCTTCCATCTTGGTGGGCTTGCGTTTTTCGCTGGGGCTGATGTGGGTGATTTTGATCGTGGCTGAAACCATTTCGGCACAAGCGGGCATTGGCTACCTCACCATGAATGCGCGTGAGTTTTTACAAACCGATGTGGTGTTGGTGGGCATCTTGCTTTACGCCATTTTGGGCAAATTGGCCGATGTGTTTGCCAAAGCCTTAGAGCGCTATTGGCTGCGCTGGCACCCTGGATACCAATGATGGAAAGACGAACATGACACACACAACTTCTACAACACCAGCAGGCGATTTTTTAGGTGGCGTTCGCTTAGACATTCAAAACTTAGGCAAAGCCTACGGCCAACGCCAAGTGCTGCACAACACCCAGCTCACCATTGGGCTGGGCGAGTTTGTGGCCATCGTCGGTCGCAGCGGTTGCGGTAAAAGCACCTTGCTGCGTTTGGTCGCAGGCCTTGAAACCCCCACACAGGGCAAGCTGCAAGTCAACGGTCAAGACGTGACGGGCTTGCGCCACGACACACGCATCATGTTTCAAGAGGCACGCTTGCTGCCTTGGCAGCGCGTGGTCGACAACGTGGCTTTGGGTTTGCCCGAATCGCACCATGATGATGCTGCGAAGGTTTTGGCCCAAGTGGGCTTGGGCGATCGTTTGAACGAATGGCCCGCCAAGCTCTCGGGCGGTCAACGCCAACGTGTGGCCTTGGCCCGTGCCTTGGTGCACAACCCACGTTTGTTGTTGCTCGACGAACCTTTGGGTGCTTTGGATGCACTCACACGCATTGAGATGCATGCCCTCATTGAGCAGCTGTGGCGCGACAACGGCTTTACTGCCTTGCTGGTCACGCACGATGTGCAAGAGGCAGTGGCGTTGGCGGACCGCGTCATCTTGATTGAAGACGGCACCGTGTCTTTGGATGAACGCATTGATTTGCCCCGCCCACGCTCGCGTGGTGATGCGCAATTTGCCGCGTTGGAAAAACGCATCTTGGACCGCGTGCTGCAACACCCTGACGAAGAACAACCACCCGCCAACGACGAAGCTTGGCCAGGCTTGCCCGCGCATGGTTTGCGCTGGGCGATTTAAAAACTTTTCACTCACCCTTTTCATCACGGACTTTTAAGGAGAAACCCATGTCCATTCAAGCTATCAACGTACGCAACCAATTCCAAGGCAAAGTGCGCGAAATCATTCGCGGCGATGTGGTGTCAGAGATTGACGTCGAAACCCCTTGGGGCATTGTCACCTCAGTCATCACCACCCGTTCGGTAGACGACCTCGGTCTGGCTATTGGCTCGGACGTAGTCGCTTTGGTTAAGTCGACCGAAGTGTCAATTGCCAAGCTTTGAAATTGAATCAATCTAAGTTCCTAAATATTTAAGAACGTCGAATGCGACAATTGCGCAACGCCAAACGCTGAGCGCTCTGTTGGAAGAGGCTTGGCCTCTTCCAACTTTTTGTCAATGTCCGATACACCCCCTCGTTTGCTCGTTGCTTGCTTTTGTGCCGCCTGGTGTCGAACCTGTGATGACTATGCCCAGGTGATGGATGCACTCAAGCTGCAATACGCGCAGCAAGCCGATTTTGTTTGGGTCGACATCGAAGATCAGGCCGAGGTGTTGGACAACGTCGATGTGGAGAACTTCCCCACGCTGTTGATTTCAGATGCGCAACAGGTGTACTTCTGGGGCACGGTGCTGCCGCACGCAGCCACGGCTTCGCAGTTGATAGACCGTGTGTTGTCTGGTGACATTCGGGTGACAAATGCACCTGATATTCTTCAACTCGATCATCGTTTGCGATCTTCTCTTTTTTCTTAGGAACTTTTCATGTCATTCAACGTTCTCAACGACGCCGCGCTTAACCAATTGTTTCGTGATGCACGCACGGTTCATGCTTTCAAAGACACACCTGTGTCAGATGCTGTGATTCACCAGTTGTACGACTTGCTCAAGTGGTGTCCTACTGCGTTCAACGCGCAGCCTGCACGCTACGTATTTTTGAAAACTGCTGAAGCCAAAGCCAAGCTCATTCCTGCGTTGATGCCCGGCAACGTGCCCCAAGTGCAAAGCGCTGCTGTGACTGTGATCGTGGCCCAAGACACACGCTTTCACGAGCACCTGCCCACCCAGTTCCCTGGCTACGACGCCAAGCCTTTGTTTGACGCCAACCCCGCCATGACCGAAGCCACTGCCGCACGCAACAGCAGCATGCAAGGCGCTTACCTGATCTTGGCCGCACGTGCTTTGGGCTTGGACAGCGGTGCCATGTCTGGTTTTAACCCACAAGCGGTGAACGAGGCCTTCTTTGCCGATGGCCGTTTCAAAGCCAACTTCCTCATCAACCTCGGCGTGGCTGACCCTGCAGGCGTGCACCCACGTGGTCCGCGCTTGGCTTTCGACGAAGCTGCCCAAATTCTGTAAGGGCATTGCGCCTTGCCCTCTGAAAGCCCGCATGTTTGTGGGCTTTTTTCTTTATACGCATGCGTTATTAACTAACAAATAAACAGTCGTTTGAGTTTGCTGCATTGCCACCCACAATCGCGGCCATGTCTCAAACACCCACCATCCTCATCGTTCCGGGTTGGCGCGATTCCGGCCCCGGTCACTGGCAAAGCCTGTGGGCCGAGTCTGTGGTGGGCGCGGTGCGCGTGAGCCAAGACAACTGGATTTCTCCCACCCGCAGCGCATGGGTGGGGCGCATTGCTGAAACCATTCTTGCCCAAGATGGCCCTGTGGTGTTGGTGGCGCATAGCCTAGGCTGCATTGCATCGGCCCATTTGCCGTCCGAAGCTGTGGCGCGGATTCATGGCGCTTTGTTGGTCGCTCCGGCTGATCCAGAGCGTCGCGCACCCTTGGTGGATTTTGCCCCTGTGCCTTACCAAACCTTGCCCTACCGCAGTGTGGTGGTAGCCAGCAGCAACGACCCGTTTTGCCCCGTGCGCACTGCAGGGGCGTATGCGCGGTCATGGGGTAGCGAGTTTGTGCGTTTGCAAAACGCAGGGCACATCAACATTGATTCTGGTTTTGGTGCTTGGCCCTTAGGGCTGGCACTGTTGCAATCTTTGGTGGCAACACCTTTGGTTTTCAAGACCTCGACACCCGCAATTTCTTCTCATTCTTTGGAGCTTCAAACTGTATGAAAAAATTTCTACACACCACCTTGGCCGCTGCACTCTTGGCAGTCAGTTCTTTCGCTTCTGCACAAACTTTGCTGAATGTGTCGTATGACGTGGCCCGCGAGTTTTACAAAGACTACAACGCCGCCTTCGTGGCCCACTACAAAAAGACCACAGGCAAAGACATCAAAATTGACCAAGCCCATGGCGGTTCAAGCGCGCAAGCGCGCGCGGTGAACGACGGGTTAGAAGCCGATGTGGTGACCATGAACACCACCACGGACATTGAGTTTTTGGCCAGCACAGGTGTGGTCGCCAAAGATTGGGCGAAGAAGTTTCCTAACAACGCATCGCCCACCACCTCGACCATGTTGTTCCTCACGCGCAATGGCAATCCCAAGGGCATCAAGGACTGGGACGACCTGACCAAGCCTGGCGTGCAAGTCATCATCGTCAACCCCAAAACTGGTGGCAATGGCCGCATGGCGTATTTGGCCGCGTGGTCTTATGCACGCAAAAAAGGCATGAACGACGCAGGCGCTGCCGAGTTTGTCGCCAAGATTTTCAAGAACGTGCCCGTGCTCGCCAAAGGTGGCCGTGATGCCACCACCATCTTCTTGCAACGCAACATCGGCGATGTGCTGGTGACGTTTGAATCAGAAGTGGTGTCGGTGGACCGCGAATTTGGTGAAGGCAAGGTCGATGCGGTGCACCCCTCCGTCAGCATCATTGCTGAGAACCCCGTGGCTGTGGTGGAGCGCACAGTGAACAAAAAAGGCACAGGCGATTTGGCCAAGGCTTACTTGAATTACTTGTACTCTGACGAAGCACAAGAAATTGCAGCCAAGCACGCCTTGCGTCCACGTTCACCTGCGTTGCTCAAGAAATATGCGACTACTTTCAAACCCGTTCAGTTGGTGCCTGTGAGCGAGTATTTCGGTTCGCTCAGCGAAGCGCAAAAAGTCCACTTCAATGACGGTGGCCAGTTCGACAAGATTTACACGGTGAAGTAATTTTTCATGGCATTGTTTTCTCTGGCGCGCAGCCACAAGGCGGCGCGCGTTCTTCCCGGTTTCAACATCACGCTGGGCTTCACGCTCACATACTTGAGCTTGATTGTGTTGATCCCGCTCTCGGCCTTGGTGTTCAAAACCTTCACGCTCACGTGGGAGCAGTTTTGGGCTGCCGTCACAGGCCCTCGCGTGATGGCGTCGTACCGACTCACGTTTGGCGCGTCGCTGATTGCGGCCTTGGTGAACGTGGTGTTTGGCTTGCTCGTGGCTTGGGTGCTGGTGCGTTACAACTTCTTCGGCAAGAGGGTGGTGGATGCGTTGGTGGACTTACCTTTTGCTTTGCCCACCGCCGTGGCTGGTATTTCGCTCACTGCGTTGTTGGCGGGTAACGGCTGGGTGGGGCAGTACCTCGAACCCTTGGGCATTCAGTTGGCCTTCAACCCCAATGGCGTGGTGATTGCGCTCATCTTCATTGGCTTGCCCTTTGTGGTGCGCACCGTGCAGCCTGTGTTGGAAGACGCAGAGAAAGAACTCGAAGAAGCGGCCACCTGCTTGGGTGCGACGCGTTGGCAAACGTTTAGCCGTGTGATTTTTCCCAGCATCGCACCGGCCTTGCTCACCGGGTTTGCCATGGCCTTTGCGCGTGCGATTGGCGAATATGGTTCGGTTATTTTCATCGCGGGCAACATGCCCATGGTGTCTGAAATCACGCCACTCATCATCATTGGTAAGTTAGAGCAATACGACTATGCCGGTGCCACGGCAGTGGCTGTGGTGATGTTGGTCATCTCGTTTGTTTTGTTGTTGGTCATCAATGCCCTGCAGGCTTGGCAGCGCCGCCATACAGGAGCCCCGGCATGAGTACCGTCATCAATCCATCCGTGCGCCGCGCGCAAGCCGGAACAACGGAACCCGCATGGGTGCGCTACAGCCTGATTGGTGTGGCGTTGACTTTCATGTTTTTCTTCCTAGTCTTGCCGTTGGCTGCGGTGTTCACCGAAGCCTTGCGCAAAGGCTTGGATGCGTACTGGCAAGCCTTGCAAGAGCCCGATGCGTGGTCTGCCATTTATTTGACCTTCATCACCGCACTCATTGCTGTGCCTTTGAACTTGGTGTTTGGTGTGGCCGCTGCTTGGGCCATCGCCAAATATGAATTCACAGGCAAAGCCTTTTTGACCACCTTGGTCGACTTGCCTTTTTCGGTGTCGCCCGTGGTGGCGGGTTTGATTTATGTGTTGATGTTTGGCGCACAGGGCTGGTTTGGCCCGTGGCTGCAAGCGCATGACATCAAGATTGTGTTTGCTGTGCCTGGCATTGTGTTGGCGACTGTGTTTGTCACGTTCCCCTTCATCGCGCGTGAATTGATTCCACTCATGCAAGCGCAGGGCAATGACGAAGAGCAAGCCGCCATTGTGTTGGGTGCCACAGGCTGGCAAACCTTTTGGTATGTCACGCTGCCCAACATTAAATGGGGTTTGATTTACGGCGTCATCTTATGTAACGCACGTGCCATGGGCGAATTTGGCGCGGTGTCGGTGGTGTCTGGCCACATCCGTGGACAAACCAACACCATGCCTTTGCATGTGGAAATTTTGTACAACGAATACCAATCGGTGGCGGCATTTGCCGTGGCCTCACTTTTGGCTTTGTTGGCCTTGGTGACTTTGGCGATCAAGTCGGTGGTGGAGTGGCGTCATGCGCGTGAGCTGAAAGCCACGGCTGAGCTGCCACAAGAAATGCCAAGCGCATAAATATGAGTAAAGAATCATGAGCATCGAAATCAGAAACATCCACAAACAGTTTGGCGACTTCCAAGCGCTAGGCGATGTGAGCCTAGACATTCACTCTGGCGAGTTGATTGCCTTGTTGGGCCCATCGGGCTGCGGCAAAACCACTTTACTGCGCATCATCGCGGGTTTAGAAACCGCAGATGCTGGCACCATTTTGTTTAGCGGTGAAGACACCACCCATGTGCATGTGCGTGAGCGCCAAGTGGGGTTTGTGTTCCAACACTACGCCTTGTTCCGCCACATGACTGTGTTTGAAAACGTGGCCTTTGGCCTGCGCGTGAAACCGCGCAGCGAACGTCCCAGCGAAGAGCAAATCAAAAAGAAGGTGCACGACTTGTTGAGTCTCGTGCAACTCGATTGGTTGGCTGACCGCTATCCCTCGCAGCTCTCGGGTGGTCAACGCCAACGCATTGCTTTGGCCCGTGCCTTGGCAGTCGAACCCAAAGTGCTGTTATTGGACGAGCCCTTTGGTGCCTTGGACGCCAAGGTACGCAAAGAGCTGCGCCGCTGGTTGCGCCGTCTGCACGACGATTTGAATGTGACCACCATCTTTGTGACGCATGACCAAGAAGAGGCCCTCGAAGTGGCCGACCGCGTGGTGGTGATGAACAAAGGCAATGTCGAGCAAGTGGGCTCACCTCAAGAGGTGTGGGAACACCCAGCCAGCCCATTTGTGTATGGCTTCTTAGGCGATGTGAACTTGTTCCATGGCCGTGCCCACGAGGGCGAAATGCACATTGGTGTGGAAGATCAAACTGTGCGCGTGGCTAGCCCTGAGCACCATGCGGCACAAGACGCCAAAGCGTTTGCCTATGTGCGTCCCCACGATTTGGATGTGCGTCGTTACACATCCGGTAGAAATGACGAGGGAGGCATCGTGGCACAACTGACCCGCGCCATCGTGGTGGGACCGATTGCGCGCTTAGAGCTGGTGGCCGCTGAAGGAGACAGCCCGTCCGACCAGCAGATCATTGAAGCGCAAATCCCTGCATCGCAGTTTTACGAGCAGGGATTTACAGAGGGTGAGACCTTGGTGCTCACACCGCGCAAAGCGCGGGTGTTTGTCGCGTAAAACGCGTCTGAACGCTTGGCTTAAACGTACTGTTTGAGCCAAGCCACTGCACGATGCCAACCGTCAGTCGCAGGGGCTGCACGGTAGCTAGCGCGGTAGTCCGCATGGAACGCGTGCGGTGCATCGCGGTACAACACAAAGTCTGAGGTCTTGGCTGCTTTGTTGCCTTTGACGGCAGCTTGCGCCAAGGCTTCTTTCATGTTGTTGATCGATGTGACGGGAATGCCTGTGTCTGCACCACCATACAAACCCAGCACGGGTGCTTTGAGTGCACCCACCAAATCGATGGGGTGCTTTGGGTTATTGGCATTCGTTTGACCTTCCATGCGACCGTACCAAGCCACGCCAGCTTTGATCTTGGGGTTGTGCTCGGCATACAGCCATGTGATGCGACCGCCCCAGCAAAAACCAGTGATGGCTGCACGGTTGGCATTGCCACCGTTTTTGCTGGCCCATTGCAAGGTGGCATCCAGATCGGCCATCACTTGTGCGTCGGGTACTTTTGAAATGACTTCTGCTTGCAGCTTGGCAATTTCGCCATACAGGCTTGGGTCGCCTTGGCGAACAAACAACTCAGGGGCAATCGCCAAGTAGCCGGCTTTGGCCAAGCGACGTGTCACGTCGGCAATGTATTCATGCACGCCAAAAATTTCAGAAATCACCAAGACCACGGGCAAGTTGGTTTTACCTTTGGGCGCTGAGCGGTAGGCAGGCATTTTGAAGCCGTTGACGTCAATCGTCACTTCACCTTCGATCAAGCCTTCGCCTGATGTTTGAATGGCCGTTTGTGCGATCAGCGGCATAGCTGCGGCGGCGTAGCCCAGGCCCAATGCGGTTTGCAAAGCCAGGCGGCGTGTGGGTGCTGATTCATCCTTGCTGTTGAGCAAGGCTTGGGTGTCTTGTATCCAGTTGGTGTGCATGAGGTGCCTTTTTAGAAATCGCCTTTGAGAACTGGGAAGCCCAATGCTGCCCAATCCAACATACCGCCGCGATAGTAATAAATTTTGCTGGCAGGGAAGCCATCGCGTGTCATGGCCTGAATGGCTGTGGGGCTTTGTGGGCAGACGGGACCATTGCAGAAGGCAAATACCTTCTTGGCATTGGCGCAATCCCAGCCTTTGGCAGTTTTCTTGCAGCCTAGCTCATTTAATCGAGCAGACACTTCGGTGTAGACGATGTGGTGTGAGCCTGGAATGGTGCCTTGCTCTCGGTCTTCGGGTTCGCGCATGTCGACCAACATGGCATCGCGGTCGTTCATGGCGTTGAGCATTTCAATCTCTCCCACGGGGGTGACGCCTGGGACCGGCACCATGGGTTGCAACCAACCTTTGTTTTTGGCGCAAGGCGTCATCACACGTTTGATTTCGCGCTCTTCGCCTTTGGTGTTTTTCACCACGAACTTGGTGTCTGTGCCAATGATGCGTAGGTATTCAGGCTCAGCGGCAAGACTGGTCAAGCTGATAAGGGCCAAGCCAATGGCAGCGAGGAGGTGCGTCAAGTTCAGTTTCATAGCTTTCTTTAATTGACTGAATGCTGAAAGAAAAAGAGCTTCCCTGAGAAATCTCTGAGGGAAGCTCATCAAGGTATGAGTACCAGTCGTATTACTTAGCGCCTGCCAAGACCCAAGCAGCAAGGGCCTTGGCGTCTGCATCGCTCAGTTGAGCTTGTGCAGGCATTGGGATAGGGCCCCATTTGCCACTGCCACCGGCTTTGATGCTTTTCGCCAATGCGGCTTCAGCATCGGCTTGGCCAGCGTATTTTTTGGCAACGTCTTGATAGGCGGGACCGACAATTTTTTTATCGACGGCATGGCAAGACAAGCAGTTGTTTTTCTTGGCCAAGTCAGCGTTGGCCCAGGCACCTGTTGAGGCAAAAGCGATGAACGCGACGGCTGCTAATTTTTTCATGTCTATCCTCTGAAATTTATAATTCGTTAATTGCTTATGTATAAATTCTAGCAAGCCTGAACTGCTAGATTTTCAAGGGATTTCCCTGCTGTGAGTTACCAAATACGCAGCATGCGCGCTTATTTCAGCAAAGCATTCACTTGGCGCAACTGGGCTTCGCCCAATTCCCCACTGGCGGCTGCTAAGCGTAATTGCTCCATGGCCGTTTGAATGCGCAGCTGCAGCACGGCCAGCTCGGCCTGTGCTGCATCGTGTTCAGCGCCCAACAGTTCGTTCGTGGTGCGAGCACCAGTGCGGTGCGCTTGGCGGGTAGCACTGAGGCGCGCTTTGCTGGCTTGCTCAGATTGTGTCAAGGCTTGCAGGCGGGCTTGCGCGGTGCTCAGGCTTTGCCAGGCGTCGCGTACCTGTTGCTCGACTTGCTGCTCAACTGCTTCTTGGTCGTAGCGCAGTTTTTCCACTTGCTTCAAGGCTTCGCGTTCACGCGACTCCACCATGCCGCCTGAGCTGAGTGGTGCATTGAGTTGAATGCCCACCATGTACTGCGCCATTTGGTTGCTGGCCGAGCCATACATACCCTGGCCAGACAAGCGGTCCATTTGGGCTTGGGCCACCCAATCCACGGTCACGGCATTGCCGGCTTTGACGCGTTTGGCCTCTTGACTTTGAATGGCTTGTTGCAAGCCCATCATTTGCACGCTGGGTGACTGTTGCTTGGCGCGTTGCACCCAAGTGTTCGCGTCTGCCAAATTGGCAGGCGTGAGGTTGATGGTGGCGATAGGTAGCAATTGAGTAGGCTCTTGGCCTGTCAGTTGGCGGTAGGTCACTTTCTTGGTGGCCAAGTTGTTCTCAAACGTCAGCACATGGGCGCGAATTTCAGACACACGGGCGTTGGCTTCTTGTACATCCATCACGCTGGCATCGCCCACAGATTGACGTTTGCTGATTTCGGCTGCAGCTTGCTGCATGGCTTTTTGCTGGCGTTGCAGCACAGTGAGGGTTTGCTCAGCGGCCACCACATCAAAGTAGCGTTGGGCCGTGCGCATGATGAGGGTTTGCTGGGCTTGCTGCCATTGAGTTTGTGCGATTTGCGCGGACAACTCTAACTGCTTGCTTTGCGCTTCGCGCTCTGGGCTGATCCATGCTTTTTGTGCGCCTATGCTGGCACGCGCCAAACCGCCTGCATTCACATTTGTTTTGAAAGTGACATCGCTTTGGCCCATGGCCTCTGCGCCCTTGGTTCGGCTGTCAGATCCACCTATGCCCACAGCACCACCGGCCGACACCATGGGCGCCCACA
The DNA here is from genome assembly GCF_027924905.1 of Limnohabitans sp. INBF002. Lineage (NCBI taxonomy): Bacteria > Pseudomonadati > Pseudomonadota > Betaproteobacteria > Burkholderiales > Comamonadaceae > Limnohabitans > Limnohabitans sp. INBF002. The sequence goes on along the minus strand of NZ_AP027055.1, from coordinate 1,964,001 downwards.
AGGCCTTGGCTTGCTCTTGTCTGAACGTGGCTTGCTCGTGCAAGGCGCGTGCGGCAGCGATTTCTGGATCACGTGCAAGCGCTGCTTGCCAAGCGCCCATCAGGTCTGCAGCATGTGCTGCTGAGGTCATGCCTGCAAGGGCGAGTGTGGCGATGAGGGGCAAGCGGTTCATGCGTGTTCTCCAGAAATGACAGAGCTTGGCTTGTTCTTGAAAGCCATGAAATAGAGCAGTGGAATCACCAGCAGGGTGAGCGCGGTCGAGACAAAAATACCGAAGATGAGCGAGATGGCTAAGCCATTGAAGATGGGGTCATCCAAGATAAAGAACGCGCCCATCATGGCAGCCAAACCTGTCAACACAATGGGCTGTGCGCGGGTGATGGCCGAGGCCACCACGGCGTCTTTCAGCGCCACACCTTGCGAGACCTGCAAGCGGATGAAGTCCACCAGCAAGATCGAGTTGCGCACGATGATGCCAGCCAAGGCAATCATGCCAATCATGGAGGTGGCGGTGTAGGGTGCACCTAACAATGCGTGGCCGGGCATCACCCCAATGATGGTCAGCGGAATAGGGGCCATGATGATGAGCGGCACGAGGTAAGAACCAAATTGCGCCACCACCAACAGATAGATCAACACCAAGCCCACGGCATAAGCCGCGCCCATGTCGCGGAAGGTTTCGTAGGTCATCTGCCACTCACCATCCCACTTAACGGCGTAGTGCTGGTAAGGATCGGTGGGTTGTTGGATGAAGTACTCATTCACCGGCTTACCATTGGGCGCTTGAATTTGACTCAAGCCACTGCGCATGCCAAACATGCCGTACAGCGGGCTATCCACTTTGCCCGCCATGTCGCCCACCACATAGGTGACGGGCAGCAAGTCTTTGTGATAAATCGGTTGTTCGCGTTGTGTGTCACTGATGGTGACGAGCTGACGAATGGGCACGATTTCGCGTTGTGAGTTGCGCACGCCAAGGCTCAGCAGTTTGTCCAGCGAGTCTTGTTCACTCTTGGGCAATCGAATGACAATGGCGCCCGCATATTTGTTTTGGTCGTGCGCGTAGACGGTCGATTCCCCCGCCAATGCTGCACGCAAGGTGCTCACGATGGCTTGCTGTGACACACCCATTTGTGAGGCCTTTTGGCGGTTGATCAGCAACACTTGGCGAGTCGCTGCACTGATGGTGCTGTCGTCCACATCCACCACGCCTTGTTGTGCGCTAAACATCGCACGCACAGATTTGGCTACCTGATTGCGACCTTCGTCTGTCGGACCATACACCTCTGCCACGATGGGGGCCAACACGGGTGGGCCGGGTGGCACTTCAATCACTTTCACATTCGCATTGAACTGTTGGCCAATGGCTTGCAGGGCAGGACGCTCTCGCATGGCGATGATGTGGCTTTGCGCTTTGCGCAAGTGTTTGTCTTGCAGGTTGACTTGGATGTCACCCACGTTGCCACCACTGCGCAAATAGTATTGACGCACCAAACCGTTGAAGTTGATGGGGGCACTCAGGCCTGCATAAGCCTGGTAGTGGATGACCTCTGGCACGGTAGCTAAGTGAGCGCCCAAGGCACGCAATACTTTTTCGGTTTCCTCCACACGGGTGCCAGCAGGCATGTCGACCACGATTTGGAATTCAGACTTGTTGTCAAAGGGCAGCATCTTCAAGGCAACCAAGCCAGATACTGGCAAGGCCACTGACACAGCGATGACACCCAACACGGCGGCGCCGAGGCTCCAGCGGTTGCGTTGACCCGACTGGTCATTCAAAAAGGGTGTGAACACACCATTGAAAAAGCGCTTGAGCCATGGCTTGAAGGCGCTGGTTTGTTCAACGCCGTGTGCAGGCGTGGCTTTCATCCAAATGCGTGCCAACCAGGGTGTGACCACAAAGGCCACGGCCAAAGACAACAACATGCCCATACTCGCGTTGATCGGGATGGGGCTCATGTACGGGCCCATCAAACCTGTCACAAACGCCATGGGCAACAAAGCTGCAATGACTGTGAAGGTGGCAAGGATGGTGGGCGCACCCACTTCATCGACTGCACCTGGGATGATTTGTGTGAGGTTTTTTTGCGGAAACAAACCTTGGTGACGGTGGATGTTTTCCACCACCACGATGGCGTCGTCTACCAAAATACCAATCGAGAAAATCAAAGCAAACAGCGACACGCGGTTGAGCGTGAAGCCCCAAGCCCATGAGGCAAACAAAGTAACTGTCAAGGTCAAGATCACAGCGGTGCCCACAATGGCAGCTTCACGACGCCCTAAGGCGATGAACACCAAGGCTACGACAGAGGCGGTGGCAAACAAGAGCTTTTGAATCAGCTTCTTGGCTTTCTCGTTGGCGGTTTCGCCATAGTTGCGCGTAGTGGTGACTTCTACGTTTGCGGGGATTTTGCTTTGCTTGAGTGTGCCCACTTGAGTGACCACGGCGTTGGCCACTTCAATGGCGTTTTCACCAGGTTTTTTGGTGATGGCGATGGTCACTGCGGTGCGTTCGGTGGGCTTGGCACCTGCCACGCCATGCCACACGGCAGTGTTTGCTTGAGCGCCGCCATCTCGCACTTGCGCAATGTCATGCACGTGCAGGGGCGTGCCCGCACGCACGCCCACCACCAAGCTGGCCACATCTTTGGCGTTACCCAAGAAAGGGCCAGACTCAATGGCGATGGCTTGTTGGCCCACCAGTAAATCACCCACAGGCGCGCCCAGGTGTGCAGCTTGCAAAGCCATCCGCAGCTCGGGCACAGTGATGCCTGCGGCTTGCATGCGTGCAGGGTCGATGTCAATTTGAATGGCGCGAGATGGGCCACCTATCGTGGTGACTTCGCGTGTGCCTTTGACCCGTTTCAAATCTTGCTCCATGTTTTGTGCGATGCGTTCCAACTCAAACGCGCTCAAATCAGTGTCCTTGCCATGCAAGGTGAGCGACAAGATCGGTACATCGTCAATACCCTTGGGTTTGATGAGGGGCTGCAACACGCCCAAGCCTTTGGGCAGCCAATCGGCATGTGAGTTGACGGTGTCATACAAACGCACCAAGGCTTCGGTGCGTGGCACGCCCACTTTGTATTGCACGGTCACCACAGACATGCCAGGTTGAGAGACCGACATGACGTGCTCGACGCCTGCAATTTGCGACAGCACTTGTTCCGCAGGCCCCGACACCATTTGTTCCACATCCTTGACCGACGCGCCGGGAAAGGGAATGAGCACGTTGGCCATGGTCACGTTGATCTGTGGTTCTTCTTCACGTGGCGTCACCATGACGGCAAAGACACCGAGCAGAAAGCACACCAAAGCCAGCAGCGGTGTGATTTGTGCGCTTTGGAATAAACGGGCCAAACGACCAGAGATGCGAAGGTTTGAATCAGTCATGTTGCTTATTCTATAAATAATCACCTGATTATTTAACCAAACAATTAAATAATCAATAACTGAATTATGTCTACAATCGAAAACATGAACCAACTTCCAGAACAAGCCATTGACCGTGTGGCCAGCTACTTTCAGGCTTTGGCGGAGCCCACGCGCTTGCGCATTTTGAATTTGTTGCGTGAGGCAGAGCACAACGTGGGTGAATTAGCCGAGGCTTGTGGCTATACAGCAGCTAATATGTCCCGCCATTTGGCGGTGTTGATGCAACAAGGCTTCGTGAAGCGTGAAGGCCGAGGCACCAGCGTGTATTACCAAATCGCAGACCCCACCATTTACGCCTTGTGCGATTTGGTGTGTGATCGCATCACTCAACAGCATTTAGCGCAAGCCTGGCCTTTGGCCACGGTTGCCAAAAAACGTTCCACCGCAGCAAGGAGAGTCGCATGAAAACCGCTCACGATTTGGTCGTTGAAGCCAAACAATCAGTTCAAGAGATTTCTATAGATCAGGCTGTCAAGGCCATCCAATCCTGTGATGTGCTGATTGATGTGCGCGAAGCCGACGAGTATTTGGCTGGGCATTTGCCTGGCGCTCTGCACATGTCGCGCGGCATGTTGGAGTTCAAGATGGCGGGTAACCCCAAGTTGCAATCACGCGACTTGAATATCGTGCTGTATTGCAAAACCAGTGGCCGTGCTGCTTTGTGTGCGCAGTCTTTGGCGCAGATGGGCTACGGCCATATCCAATCCATCGCAGGCGGCATTGATGCTTGGCAGGCTGCTGGCCATGACGTGTTCAAGCCTGCACAGCCTTCATTTGAATAAACGAAACGAGAGTCACCATGAGCACGTTCGACCATCCCTCCCTCATCAAAAACATCAGCCAATCGATGACCGAATTACGCAAAGCGCAACCCGAAGCCATGCAAGGTTTTGGTCAATTGGCCAAAGCGGCCATGGCAACCGGTGCTGTGAGTGAGAAACACAAAGAGCTGATGGCGTTGGCCATTGGTATCACGCAGCACTGTTCAGGTTGCATCGGTTTTCATGTGAAGGCCTTGCACCGCGTGGGGTGCACGCGTGAAGAGCTGGAAGAAACTTTGGCTGTGTGCGTTTACATGGGTGGCGGGCCTGCACTGATGTATGCGTCTGAGGCATTGAAGGCTTGGGAAACCATGGCACCGTTATGAACCGTCATCTGGTTTTACTGTCCATCGCGCAGGGCTTGTTCCTGACCAACAACGTCACGTTCATCGCCATCAATGGTTTGGTGGGGTTGAGTTTGGCGCCTGAGTCATGGATGGCCACCCTGCCTGTGATGGGCTATGTGGTGGGTGGTGCGCTCAGTACAGGCTTGGTCGCTCAATCACAGCAACGCTTTGGCCGCAAGGGATCGTTTCAGTTGGGGCTTTTGGTGGCCTTGCTGTCAGCGGCTTTGGGTGCATTTGCCGTGCTCACCCAATCTTTTTGGCTGTTGGTCACGGCCACGGTGGTAGCTGGGTACTACAGCGCGAATGGTCAGTTGTACCGTTTTGCGGCGGCTGAGTTGTGCAAGCCTGAGTACCGCGAAAAAGCGGTGTCGTTGGTGATGGCGGGTGGTTTGATAGGTGCCGTGATTGGCCCCAACTTAGCCATTCAAACCAAGAGTTTGTTTGGTGTGCCGTTCGCTGGCGCGTACGTAGCGCTGATGGTGGTGGCTGTGGTGTCGATGGCGGTGATGAGCTTCATTCACTTCCCGCCTGCACCTATTGCCAAATCAGATGACGCAGGTGGCCGTCCTTTGGGCGACCTCATGCGTCAACCTGTGTTTGTGGTGGCGACGATGGCTGCAGCGTTGGGCTATGGCGTGATGAACTTGCTGATGGCGGCCACACCGCTGGCCATGCAAGTGTGTGGTTTCCCATTTGAAGACACGGCCTGGGTGCTGCAGTGGCACGTGATTGGCATGTTTGCACCGGGCTTTGTGACGGGCCACTTGATCAAGCGTTTTGGTGTGTTGTCCATCATGGGGGTGGGCGTGCTGCTGAACATCACTTGCATTGCCATTGCCTTGTCTGGCGTAGATTTGCACCAATTTTTGCTAGCTTTGTTTTTGTTGGGTGTGGGCTGGAACTTTTTGTTCACGGGCAGCACCACACTGTCAATGCAGGCCTATACGCCGCAAGAGAAAAACCGCGCACAAGCCGCTATTAACTTTTGCGTGTTTGCCACCATGGCGTTTACCTCGTTTGCATCAGGTGCTTTGGTGACCACGCAGGGTTGGGCTTGGTTGAACTGGGGGTCGTTGGTGCCGGTTCTCACGACCGGTGCGGGTTTGTTGTGGTTGGCGCGTAAAAAAGCCTCAGCCCCTAAACCAGACTGAGGCTTTTGAAGGGCGCGCGGTTTAGTGTGCGTGCTCTTCTTCGGCCGGTTTGATCGGACAAGTGTTGATGCCCAACAAGGTGTACGCGCCGCAAAAGCGGAACACACCTGTCGCCAACACGATGCCACCGACGATGTAGCCCCACATGCCCACCACCTGTGTGAATGCCAATGCAATCAGTACCAAGCCTGCGGCGATGCGCAAGATGCGGTCGATGCCGCCAACGTTTGCTGTCATACATTTCTCCTAAGTGAATGTTGCATTAGACACCTAGGTGGCGACGCTGTCATTGCGCTAGATCAACCCTCAGAATCTGTAAAGCTGGTTCGGGTTGTCTACCAGCACTTGCTGTCGTGCTTCTGGCGTTGGCAACCATTGCCAAAGCTCATGTTGCAGTGATTCGGCGTTGATGTCGCGGTAGCCACTCACCTCATGTGGGTGACGCCCTGGCTCTCGGTTGGTGTGTGGCCAATCACTGGCCCACAGCAAACGGTCGGGGCGGGTGGCCAGCAGCCGTTGGCTCACAGCATGCAATGCCTGTGCGTCTCTGATCGGGCTGCGATAGCTCGCTGATAGTTTGATGTAGATTTTTCCCCGAGCCAACAAGTCAAGCAAACACTTTGATTCCGGAGATGTACAGGAAGCATCGTTCCAAAGCGCAAAGTGGTCGAGGACGACAGGTACGGGAAATTGTGCGATCAGGGGCGCGCAAGAAAGAGTCACCGTCAGTGGGGCATAGATCTGCAGATGCCACCCAAGATCGGCTAAACGTGGGGCCCATGTTTGCAATGCAGCTTGTAGCTTGGCGCTGTTGTGCTCGCCAGCACTTTCCAAGTTCAAACGAATGCCACGCACGCCCTGTGCGTCTAATGTCTGCAAGGCGTTGGTCGTGGTTTGCGTGTCAAGTACGGCCACGCCACGCGCTTGTCCTGCCATGGACGACAACGCGTCGAGCAAGCATTCGTTGTGGGTGCCGTACACACTGGGTTGGATGATGACGGCACGTGTCAGTCCTAGGCGTTTCAGATGCCTTTTTAAATCGGTGACGTCGGCAAGACCTGGTGTGTATTGCCGATCCGCCACCATCGGGTAAGCCTTGGCTTCCCCGATGACGTGCACATGTGTGTCACAGCCGCCTGTGAGGATCATGTCTGTTGCAGGCGTTTCACCACGGCTTTCCCAGTGGCCTGCGTACCCAGTACGCCACCAACATCGCGTGTCGACTCGCCTGCAGCAATGCAGGCAGTGATGGCGTCTTCAATCGCACGTGAGGCTTGCAGGTATGACAAATTGCCGCTGCGTTGTGCATGCCAACCTAACAGCATCGCCGCAGAGGTGATGAGCGAGAAGGGGTTGGCAATGTCTTGCCCCGCAATGTCTGGTGCTGAACCATGTGCGGCTTGCCCCATCGCATTGTGCGCACCCGCGTTCAGTGAGCCGCCAAGGCCCAAGCTGCCAGAGAGTTCTGCGGTGAGGTCTGACAAGATGTCGCCAAACATATTGGTGGTCACGATCACGTCAAATCGTTCGGGTGCGCGTACCACGTGCGCCATCATGGCGTCGACGATGAAATCATCAACGGTAACTTCTGGAAACTCCGCGGCCACGCGGTGGCAGGCATCTAAGAAAATGCCATCGGTGATTTTGAGCACGTTGTGCTTGTGCACCAAGCTCAGGTGTTTGCGACGCTGCATGGCCAGTTCAAATGCGCTTCGTGCAATGCGTTCGCAGCACTCGCGCGTGATGCGTCGCAGAGAAATGGCGACATCGGGCGTCACCAATATTTCGCTGTTGCCGGACTCGACGTTGCGGTCTGCATAAAACCCCTCGGTGTTTTCGCGCACCACCACCAAGTCAAATGGGCCGGTGATGGTTTTGACGCCTGTGTACGTGCGTGAGGGACGAATGTTGGCAAACAGGTCTAGGCTTTTTCGGAAAAACTTGGAGGGGTTGATTTCTCCCTTGGCTTCGTCTTTGAAGTCATACGTTGACATCGGGCCGAGCATGAGTCCGTCAGCCTCTTTGACTTTTTCAAGCAGCGCCGGGGTGACCGTTGCGCCATGCTTTTTTAAACTTTCATGGCCGGCAATGTCGTGGATCAATTCCAAATCTAAACCAAATCGAACTGAAGCAGCTTGCAGAACCTCCACCGTGACGGCCATGGTTTCAGGGCCAATGCCATCACCGGGTAAAACAACAATTTTCATATCACTGATCGACTTTCACGTTGGCTTCTTTGATGAGTTTTTCGAACTTCACAGATTCTGCTTTCACATAATCTGCAAATTCAGCAGGTGTATTTTTGGGCACAGCCACGTTGTCTGCTTCGAGTCGGCTGCGGATGTCGGGCTGCGCCAGTACGGCGTTGACTTCACGGTTGAGGCTTTCAATCACATGGCTGGGGGTGCCTGCGGGCGCAAACAAACCGCCCCACAAGGTGTAGCTAAAGCCGGGCAAGCCAGCCTCGGCAATGGTGGGTACCTGTGGCAATGACGTCATGCGCTGTGGGGTGGTGACACCCAAGGCTTTGAGCTTTCCACCTTTGATTTGCGGCATGGCAGCAGAGGCGCTGCTGAAGAAGGCTTGTAAGCGCCCGGCCATCAAATCAGACAACAAAGGTCCAACGCCTTTGTAAGGCACGTGCACCATGTTGAGTTTGGCGCCAAGCCCCAAGGCTACGGCAGACAAATGGCCTGGTGTGCCTGCACCCACTGAGCCATAGCTGAATTCACCTGGTTTGGCGCGCGCCAGTTGGATGAATTCGTTCACCGTGTTGTAGGGCGCATCGGCAGGGGCGAGCATCACCAACGGGGCATTGCCAATCAACACCACGGGGATCAGCTCTTTCATAGGGTCGTAGCCCATGTCTTTGATCAGCAAACGATTGACCGTGATTTCACCGGTTTGTCCCAACAACAAGGTGTAGCCATCGTTTTTAGCCTTCGCCGCCACACGTGTGCCCACCGTTCCTGAGACGCCGGGTTTGTTGTCGACCACCACGGGTTGTTTGTAGACGGTTGACAGCTTTTCACCGACTAAGCGCGCGAACACATCCCCTTGGCCACCTGGTGCATAAGCCACGACGATGGAAACAGCTTTGTTTGGATAGTCGGTGTCAGCGGCAAAAGCGCATGCGGCGCTCATGATGAGCGATAAAGTGGCTGCAATCTTTTTCATGGTGTCTCCTCTTATTCAGGTTTGATGTTGGCTTCGCGTACCACACGTGTCCACTGCGCGAGCTCTTGCTTTAATACAGCATCAAGTTCTTGTGTGGACGAGCTGACCGCTTGCATGCCCAGCTTGTTGAAGCGGTCGCGCACATCTTGGCGTTGCATGATGGTGCGTAAATCTTGGTTCAACTTATCCACGATGGACGTGGGCGTTTTGGCCGGTACAAAGAAGGCCAGCCAAATGGTGGTGACGTAGCCCGGCACACCTTGCTCACTGATGGTAGGCAGGTCGGGTAGCTCAGGGTGACGTTTCGCGCTGGCAATGCCCAAGGCTTTGACGCGTCCAGACTTGATGTTGGGGACGGCAGAGTTGAAAGCGTCAAACATCAGTTGGATGTGCCCAGCGAGCAAGTCTTGCGCAGCCGGTCCTTGGCCTTTGTATGGCACGTGACCCAGTTGTGTTTTGGTCATGTTGGCAAACATCTCAGAGCCCAAGTGGTACGTGCTGCCTGTACCCGAAGAGCCGTAAAACAACTTGCCGGGATTGTCTTTGGCGTAACGAATGAACTCTTGCACGTTGTTGGCGGGGACGGAAGGATGAACCACCAAAATGTTTTCAATCGTGGCCACCAAACTGACGGGCGCAAAGTCACGCACGGGGTCATAGGCGAGCTTGGGCATCAACGCGGGGTTGGCCCCCATGATGCTGCTGGTGCCAAACAAAATGGTGTTGCCGTCTGCTGGCGCACGCGCCACAAACTCTGCGCCAATCGCACCGGTCGCGCCCACTCGGTTGTCCACGATGACGGTTTTCCCCATGGCCTCTGACAGCAGCGGGGCAATGACACGTGCCGCAATGTCTGTGGGGCCACCGGTTGAAAAGGGGACGACCAAACGAACGGTATTGCTTTGCGCGAAGCTGGATGTGACCCCCCAGAACAAACTGGCGGCAATCGCGATGTGACGGCGTGAAATCATGGAAATCTCCGGAGATGTGAAGCCTATTTAAGCTAACAGGCGCTGGCGAATATCGAGTGGGGATAAAACTTCAAGTGGTTCTTCGCCCCCGTTGGGGATGCCTACTTGCGTGGCGTTGAGCAGCATCGACACCATCACGTAGGTGCCTGACAGAACGGTCAAATCCACCACCGCCTGTTCGCCCATTTGGGCAATGGCTTGTGCCCATAAAGCATCGGGCACACGGTGGTTCAGGGTGAGCTGGATGCAAAAGTCGTAGACCAATGCTTCGTCGTCTTGCATGCCTTCTGGCCGTTTGCATTGGCGAAGTTGTTCGATGATGTAGGGCGACAAGCCCGCGCGTTGGGCGATGGGGTCATGCGCCCACCACTCGTATTGCGCATTGGCAATGCGCGCTTGGATGAGGATGGCAAATTCATTCAAGCGCTTGCTGACCGACGTTCTGAAACGCAGGTAGTCTAAAAAATCAAAACATCGGCGCGCCATATCAGGGCTTCGCAACAGCGCGTTGTAGGGGCCACCTAAGGCTGCACTGGATACTTTCAGAATGTCGTCCGCCAAAGGGCGAACTTCGGGCGCGAGATCTTCGTAGCGGACTTGGGAAAATCGTTCAGTCATGGTGGGTTAGCTCTTTGTTTTCAAACAGGGTTCGCAGGGTGTTGGTGAAATGTGGGCGACAGATGTCGCTCCAGGCGGTGCCGCGCACGGCCAGCCAAGGCGCAGAAGTCAGCACTGCCGGGTTCAATAGGTCATAACAGGCGAATGAACGCGGGCTGTGATCAAGGTTGAGATAACGGCGTGCGACCTGGCACCCGGGCACGCGTGCCAGGCCTGGGAGGTGCTCTTGGTCGTACCACTTGAATATTTCATCTTCCCAACCCGCCTCTGGGTCTGTTTCGACCACGTAATGGACGTCCAAGGCCGATGGCGTGTGGGGCGCTTCGAGATGCACGACCTCTTGCAGACGCGAAATTTGGGCGGCATGGCCCGTCTGTGCTTGCCATGCTTTTTCGAGCGCGACACAGCTTGCGTGACTCATGTCTGCTGCTTCAGAAAACCGCACATAAACATGCAGCATGGGCAACCCGTTTTCAGCGTGTGGTGTGAAGGCGCTATCCAACGATGTCTGAAGCTGTGCTGGCCAAGTGGCTGATGCGTGCCAACGCATCGCTGCATCTGGCGGGCAGGCTGCTGCACATTTCAAAAGAAGGGCGTTGCAGGTGTGTGTGTGCATGTCAGTGTCCAATGTGCAGTGCCACCAAAACGCGCGACACCATGTTGTAGGCACCAATCGTGATGCACAGATCCAGCAACCGTTGGCCTTCGAAGTAGGTCGATACGCGGGCGAACAATTCGTCAGGAACTTCAATGTCGCGCGTCATGGTGTCGGTGAGCGCAAGCACCACTTGTTCTTCTTCGCTAAAAAGCGTCGCAACTTTGAGTTCTTTGACCGCCTCAATTTTGGTGTGTGGCAAACCCGCTTTCAGTGCGTGCTCAATGTGCGCATCAAACTCGTACGGCGCGCGGTTTAAGACAGCCACGCGCAAAATAATCAGCTCTCGCAAGTCTGCCGGCAAGCTGTTGCGTTGGCGGACGGCGCTTAAAAACTCCTCCCAACCTTCGGCCATCACAGGGCTGTTGAGCAAGTGTTGGTAAAGCGGGGTGATGCGTCCGCGTTTGGCAATGATTTTGGCTTCCAGCGCTGCCAAGGCAGGGCGTGTGCCAGGGGCAATGGCTGGAATACGCGCGTTGGACATCTTCAAGGCCTCAATCTGCTTTGACTTTTTTGTCACGAATCACACGGCCCCATTTGGCCATGTCATTCTTCAACAAGGTGCTCAGTTCGACAGAGCTAGACGCTGAGGGTTCGGCACCGGAGGCGATCAGCTTCGTGCGCACCGCGTCATTGGCTAACGTGCGACGCACGGCCTGGTTGATGCGGTCCAACTCGGCAGCCGATGTGTTTTTGTGTGCGAACAAGGCATACCAATTGTCAGAGTCCACGCCAGCGACACCAATTTCTTGGAAAGTTTTGACATCCGGAAACAGCGGGTGACGGCGTGTTGATGCCAGTGCCACAGGTTTGAGCTTGCCGCTGCGGATGTGGCCCATCAATCCGGGAATGTCACCAAAGAACCCATCCACGTGTCCAGCCATCACATCGGTGATGGCAGGGGCTGCACCTTTGTACGGCACATGCACCAGGTCGGCACGTGTGGCATCTGCCAGTAGCTCCATGGCCAAATGCGGCACGCTGCCGGTGCCCGAAGAGGCCATGGTGGTTGATTTTTGTCGCGCCGCAGCAATGAATTCTTGTGGCCCATTGACTGGGTTATTTGGGTTCACCACCAACATTTCGACGTTGTTGACGACCAATGACACAGGGGCCAAGTCACGCAAAGGATCGTAGGGCAGAGCGGCATAAAGTGAGGGGTTGATGGCCACGGCCCCCACGCTGGTGAGCCACAACGTTTGGCCATCGGCAGGGGCTTTGAGCAAGGTGTCAGCCGCAATTGCGCCGTTGGCACCCGCCTTGTTTTCAACCATCACTTGCTGCCCCAGTTCTTTGCTCAGCTGCTCCGTGAGCGTGCGGGCTACAAAGTCAACCGGACCGCCGGGAGGGAAAGCCACCAAGATGCGTGTTGTTTTGGTTTGTGCAGAAGCCAAGGTCGTCAAACCAACCAGGGCCGTAGCTGCCAAAATTTTGATAAAGCGTTGTCGTTGCATGTGAAGCTCCTTTAATCGCATCGGGCCGACATGCCGCCGTCCACAATGATTTCTGTACCCGTGATGAAGCGTGCTTCATCGCTGGCTAAAAACAAGACAGCATTAGCGGTGTCTTGGCCGTCACCCATGAAGGGCAGCGGAATGCGTGCTTGTCGTTGCGTGAGCAATGTCTGTACATCACCACCGGTGCGCTGCTTTGCCAAGCGCACATCCACCATGGGTGTGTGCAGTTGGCCAGGCACCACGGTATTGACGCGGATTCCCTTTTTTGCATATTGCACAGCCACCACGCGCCCCAGTTGAATGACCGCGGCTTTCGTGGCGGCATAGGCGACTTGGGCGGAACCCGTCCAGCGGATGCCCGAGGTGGATGACAGATTGACAATGGCGCCCGCACCTTGTTGTTCCATCACCGGCAAGACATATTTGCACATCATGAACACGCTCTTGAGGTTGTGGTCGATTTGGGCATCCCACACCTCTTCGCTCATTTCTACAGGCCCACCTGGAGCCGAGCCGCCAACGTTGTTGATGAGCACATCAATGCGGCCAAAGCGGTCGAGGGTGGCTTGTATGGCTGCTTCAATAGAGGCAGTGCTGGTGACATCGCACGTCATGGACGCGATTTCACCGTGGTTGACTGGGCATAGTGCATGGGCGCGTGACAGCGTTTCTTCTAGGCGTGTTTGCTCGCGGTCCAGCGCCATCACCTTGGCGCCTTCTTCGACCATACGAACTGCAATGGCTCGGCCATTGCCCCAGCCTGGGCCGACAGAACCTGCGCCTGTGACCAGCACCACTTTGTTTTGCAGTCTTCCTGTCATCGTGAATGGCTTTCAGTTTTCAAAGCGATAAAGCGCTTGTGGGTTGTCTACCAACACCTGCTGCATCAACGCCGCGGTGGGGGCGATGTGTTGCAGCGCATCGACCAGCACGCCGTCGTCTGGTACGTGTGTGTGGTTGGGGTGGGGCCAATCTGTGCCCCACACACATTGGTGTGAAAAGTTTTCGACCAAATGCTTGGCTAATTCGATGCCCTGTGTGTAGGGCGGCTCAGTCAAGGGCACGCGCGCTTGAATTCGGTCAATGCCACTCACTTTCACATGAAACTTGGGATCATCCAACAAGCGGCACAGGGCTTGAAAATCGGCATGGTGTAGGCCCAGTGCTGCATCGACACGGCCCATGTGGTCGATCACCACAGGAACGGCAGATTTTTGGAAACAAGGGCCGAGTTCGTGGATCAAGCTGCTCTCAAAATGCACTTGCAAGTGCATTTGGTGATCTGCTAGCCGGTGGGTCAATGCCACGAGGTCATCGGGTGTTGTGCCCATGCCCAAGTGTTTCATGAAGTTAAAGCGCACAGCCCGAAAGCCGGCTGCAGCCAAGCGTTTGAGCTCTGTGTGATCCACGTGCGCAGGTGTCAGGGCCACGCCTAAGTAGTGGCCGTGGCCTGCGGTAATGGCGTCTTCCACGACTGCATTGTCAAAACCATGCACCATGGATTGCACGATCACACAGCGCGTGATGCCCAGTTGTTTGTGCAGTGCAAAGAGTTTTTCTTTGGGCGCCTCGGCCGGTTTAGCCCCTGGGGTGTTGGCATAAGCAAAGCGTGCCGTGGGGCCAAACACATGGACGTGCGCATCGCAAGCATTGGCGGGCAAGCGCCATGTGGGTTGCGAAGGTTGCGTCATGTAGGTTTGCATATTTTTGACGAGCTCAAGGCAAGCTACGCGCGTACGCAGCCATGGCATCAATCTCTTCATCCGTCAAACTGCGTGCCGCACTGGCCATCGTGCCGTCCATGTCGGCGCGCGCACCCGAGCGAAGGTTGCGCAGCTGTGTGACGAAATAGGTGTGTGATTGACCCGACAGACGGGGCACATGTTTTTGCCCTTGCAGCTGTGCGCCGTGGCAGGACGAACAATATTGCTGTTGTGCAATTTGTTGACCACGTGCAATCTTTTGCGCATCGCCACCCGCCTGAGGCGCTGGTGCCGGCAGCGTGGCGTAGTGGGCAGCAATGTCGCGCATGTCTTGTTCAGTCAGGGTCGTCGCGATAGCTTCCATGCCCCCGCCTTTGCGGCGCTGGTCACGGAACTGCAGCAATTGGTAAAAGATGGACAGCGGCGGTTGTGCGGCTAAATGTGGGATGTCTGGGTTGGGGGACACACCGTTCTCACCATGACATGCGGCACACAGCTGCGCTTTGGCTTTGCCCGCCACCGCATCTGGCGCAGCCCAGGCGTACTGCGCAGCTAGCGCTGCGAAAAAAAAGGCCATTCCCTGAATGGCCTTTGAAACATACCTAGACATTATTTGCTGTGTGAGACACGGAAGATGGCACCGGCCACGTCGTCAGACACGAGCAGTGAACCATCTTTCATCACATGGACGTCCGCAGGGCGACCCCAGAAATCGTCGCCTTGAATCCAGCCGGACACAAAGACTTCTTTCTTGGTGACATTGCCTTTGGCATCAAGCGCGACGCGCACCACATCAAAGCCTGTTTTCTTGGTGCGGTTCCATGAGCCATGTTCAGCGATGAAGATGTTGTGGGCGTACTCGGCAGGGAACTGCTTGCCGGTGTAAAAGCGCATGCCCAAAGCTGCCACGTGTGGGCCAATCTTCAACACGGGCTTGTCGAACTCATCGCATGAGCGGCCTTTGCCGAAGTCGATGTCAAGCAAATCGCCTTGGTGGCAGAAGGGGTAGCCAAAATTCATGCCCTTGCGTGTGACGCGGTGCAAGGTGTCGTTGGGCAAATCATCATTGACCCAATCACGTGCATTGTTGGTGAACCAAAGTTCTTTGGTGACCGGATGGAAATCCATGCCAACGCTGTTGCGCACCCCGTGAGCCACGGTTTCCATGATGTTGGTCTTGAGGTTCAAGCGAACAATCACGGCGTGTGTCACAGGTTGGACGGTGATGTTGGCAGGCGTGCCGATTTGGAAATACAAGTAGTTGCCGTCTGGGCTGAGCTTCATGAACTTCCAGCCGTGTGGCTCGTCTTTGGGCAGTGCGTCAAACACGACCACGGGCGCAGGTGGGTTGTCTAAGTTGGCTTCGATGTTGTCGTAGCGAATGATGCGTGACAGCTCGGCCACATACAGCGAACCATCTTTGAATGCCACACCGTTAGGACGGTGCAGACCTTTGGCAATTGTCTTGACTTCGCGTTTGCCATCTTTTTCAACCACCGCGTAAACGTTGCCTGGGAAACGTGTGCCCACAAACAAAGTGCCTTTGGGTGTTTGCACCATCGAGCGCGCGTTAGGCATGCCCGTGGCCCACAGCTCTACCTTGAAACCAGCGGGTACTTTGAGCTTGTCGGTTGGAATGTCGCTGGCGGGCAAGGCCGTCATGCCTGGTGGATGCGGCACGAGATTCAATGCGGCTTGTTCGGGGGTGCGGCCTTGCGCCCAGGTGGGTGGAATCGCTGATGCGGGAGGGGCGGTTGGCGCTTGCGCCATGGCCAAGCTGCTGAATGTCATGCCCAAGGTGAGGGCCGCATTTTGTAGGGTACGGGTAAAGTGTTGACGTTTCACAAATGTCTCCTTTGAAGGTCTTGGATTAAAAACGTAATTGCTGAATCTGTGAGTCACCAAGGCGATTAGGGTGAACCCGAGTGGCGTGTGTCAAAGTGGAATTTGGCTTTGCACACCGACGATCCAAGCACGTGGCAAACCAGGTTCGAAATATTGTTTGGACGACTGATTCACGATGACAGAGCTGATGGCTTTTTTGTCGGTGAGGTTGTCCACTCCCACTGACACTTCGACGCGTGCAGGGCCCACTTGGTAGCGTTGGCGTACACGTGTGTTCAGTTGCGTGTAACCGGGCGCTAGGGCGTAGTCGTTTGCTGTGGTTGAGTTGGTGTCGTTCGCCCACATGCTGGATCGGCTGATCACATCAAGGCTGGCTTCAAAACCCAATGGCGGTTTTTGTCCGGCCAGAGAAAACCCTTTTTCAGACCATTGCAGCGATGTCAACAATTGACGTTTGGGGATGGCCGGTAGGCTGTTGCCTGCGGACACATTGTTGGTCGTGCCATTCACAAAGTTGCTGAAACCTTGCGCATACGTGGCATCCATGAACGTGGCCGAAACGTGGCCGCGCCAATGGCTGTCGTATTGATGGCGCAACGCCAGCTCAAACCCATCCCGTGAAGTTTTGGAGGCATTGGCGTAGGCAGTTTTGCCACCTGACGAACGCACCGTGACGATTTCATCGTCTGTTTTGATTTGAAACCAGGCGGCATCAACGCGGGTGTTTGCCGAGGGGCGCCATTTGGTGCCCAACTCCAGATGTTTGCTGCGCGAGGCTAAGAGATTGGGATTGAATTGACCTTTGATGGTGCTGGGGGCTAGCAGTGTGTAAGCCGCCTCTGCCATCGTGGGTGTTTCAAAGCCTTTGCCTTGGTTGATGTAAATATTTAAATTGTCTTGTGCGTGCCAGGTGAGCCCAAGAACTGGGCTGGTCGCTGTGTAATTCACGCTGCCGGAGCCATTGTCTGGATGTGTTCCGGAAATCGGCACATCGTCTCGGCTTTTGAGGGTGACCTGGCTTTGGCGTGCACCCGTTGTCAAGGTGTAGCGCTCGCCCAATGACCAATTGGCTTGGGCATAAAAGTCACGGTTGCTGGCCTCATTGAGTTCGTTGCGTGTGGTGTCTGTTTTTTCACCCACTGCGGCGTTACCTGCTTGACGCTGTTCTTGCGCGTGGTCGATGTCGGTTCCAACCACCCAGTTCATGCGTTGACCATTCCAAACATGCGCCTTGCCGTTGGCTTGTAAGCCCATGCCTTCGAATTGACGCGTTAGCCCTGTCCATGCGCCAGTCGGGTTTGTTACCGTGGCTGCTTGGTATTGCAAATTACTTCGGTTGCCTCCGTAGACGCGAGCTTGAAATTTCAAATCTCTGTTCACCGCATGCTCCATCACAAGACCTGTTTGTTCTTGTTTGACGGCTTTGCGTGTGCGCGCATCCATCGCGCCTGTGCCTGCTTGTGCCGGGTTGGTTGCAAGTTGGCTGGCTGTGAGGCCCAGTGCATCTTTGGCATAGGGCATGTCAAAGACGTTGATGATGAATTTAAACCGTGTGTCCGGTTGCACATCGACGGTGATCACGCTGTTAAGTTGCTGACGACGTGCGTCGTTGTTGGCACGGTAGCCTTCGGTCGCGAAGGTGCTGTAGTCGGCGACGAGTCCCACCTGACCCGTGCGTTGGCTGATTTGCCAATCGGTGCGTGTCATGCCAAATGCACCAGCGTACATCTGCACCTGTGCTTCGGGCTTGTCGCCCGCTTCACGTGTGAACGTTTGAATCACGCCCCCCGATGCGTTGCCATACAGCTGCGCCAAAGGCCCCGTCAGCACTTCGACGCGATCTGTGGATGTCATGCTGACGGTCGAGGCCTGACCTTGTCCATCTGGCATCGATGCAGGAATGCCATCGGTGATGAGACGAATGCCACGCAAACCAAATGCAGCGCGCGAGCCGAAGCCACGAATAGAAATTTGAACGTCTTGGGCGTAGTTGTTGCGGTTCAGGGCCACCACACCAGGCACGCGATTGAGCACGTCTGACATATTGACTTGTGGGCCTGAGCTGCGCAATGTGTCAGCATCTATGGCGTAAACCGATCCAGGGGTGTCGAATTGTTGTTGCACCAAACGACCACTTTGCACCACGATATCGGGCAGTGGTGATATCGGTGTTTGCGCATGTAAGA